>NC_013960.1:3476733-3778080 GCF_000024725.1 Nitrosococcus halophilus Nc 4
CTGCCGTGCTCTATCTTTTCCCCATGTCCAACATCCTTCGAAGCCATCATCCCAATTCGGGTAAATTTCTTCATCCCCATCTTTTGGATCAAGTGATACTTTTCCAGTGCTCGATACATAAAATGGATAATAAAGATTAGGACGGTTATGCCGCCCGAACTCACGGTGAGTATTGCGCAGCTCCAATTCACGATAAACTCCACCTTCATCCCGAAGAGGAAAATTTTTTTTCACCTCATCAGTGGACTTAGGAACGGATACAGCTCCATTCTCTAACGGGGATTTTGAGTAAATCAGAAGAAACTCATGACAGTTCGCAAGATATTTGTCCTGCGACCGCCCCTTTGGATTGCATAATACCGTGACTTGACCGATAAAATTTTCAGCACCAAATATATCTGATGCAAGCAATTTTAAGTGGGCAACTTCATTGTCATCAATACTAATGAAGATTATCCCATCATCTCGCAACAACTGACGGGCCAATAAAAGCCTGGATTGCATCATATTCAACCAGTTAGAATGGCGTCGCCCACTAGCTTCGGTAACGGCAGTGAGCCTCACTCCATCCTTGATAGCACCGCTTCTCTTCCAATAGGCCGTCTTGGTTTCTCGGTAGTCATCTGGATAGATAAAGTCATTCCCGGTGTTATAGGGAGGATCGATATAGATGCATTTCACCCGCTCAAAGTAGGTCGCTTGAAGTAGCTTCAGCACTTCCAGATTATCGCCTTCGATGATAAGGTTTTCCGTGCTCTCGAAATCTACGCTACGGGTCGGATCAGCCACCAAAGTGGCCCGGCTCGGGGTGAAAGCATACCGCTTTGACTGCTGCTTGCCTGCCCATTCAAAGCGGAAGCGCTCGTTCAAAGCCAATCCGTCAGGCGATACCAAGGCACGCAGGGCCTTCTCATCCAGATTGCCCTCGCCATCGAACAGGTCAGGAAACAGGCGCTTCAATTCATTAAGGCGTGCTTTCTGCTGATCGGGGCTGGTGATGGCTATCGGCTTCGGCTCTTTTACTTCCCTTAAGGCAGTCTTGGTCATAATCTGGCTCTTTGCTTACATATCAAAAAAAGTCTGGCCGATGCGCTCACGGGCGCGGGTATCGAAGCTCTTCAAGCTATCCACCGGGGCCAGATAGGCCGCAAGGCCAATGGCCTCGAAGTGCTTCACCGCACATTCAATCTTTAGCTTTTCATCAGATTTTAGCTTCTCCCATTCGGTAGTACCTTTGGTCTCTACAGTAAAATAAAAGCGCTGCTCAGCGGCAGGATTATCCAAGTCCTTTTTTTCAATCACCAGTGCAAAATCGGGGTTATAGTTCCCGATTGGTGTCGGGATTTTATAACTGGCTGGTAGTTTAATAAGGACACGCACTGCATGGTGGTTGTCGAGTTCACCGGCGAAGTGCTTCTCCACGTCGGAATCATGGATGATACGATCATAGAGGCCATGCTTCGGCGTGGCTGTAGTTTCCCGTTTGGTCTCGATCACGGTCTCGAACAGGTCGAGAGGGTGAGATTCCTCAATCGGCTCGTATTTCACCAACCGCACCATTTCCCGTTCCAGCACCCGGCGCACTTTTTTAGTGGCCTCGGCAAGAAACTGCATGGGGTTCTTGGCAAGCTGGCGTTTCTGCACCTCTGCCATCCCATCTAGAATGGAGGCGGCTGTCACGTCAGATAGAGCCGTATTCCGGGCGAATTCGTCCACCACATCAACCCTGGAAAGGTGCGGACTAAGAGCAGCACGGGTTGAGCCTTTCCCTTGCCCCTCGATCCCGTCTGCTTCAGTCATTCGGCTCCAGTAGGTCAATGACACTTCCAACCGGTTCTCATCCACGGCAATATCCGCCAGGGCGGCAATACTTTTCTCGATCAACTCGTCTTCCCGGAAATGCACCCGGCACCGGGTTTTACGGGCGATCCGCTTCCAAAGATTCTTAAAGTCGTCTGAGGTAAAACGCTCAGAATTGAGATGAAGTTTTACAAGTTTGCGATTATTGTCGCGCACCGGCGGCGCTTTGGCATGAATACCAAGCTCTTCATGCAGCTCCTCTTGATAGCTACTGACGAAAGCATAATAGCTCTGATTGGCTACAACAGTGAGCAGGTTCACTTCCTCGTTTTCTTTCACCGATTCCGGATCACGATAGCGCCTGCCCTGTTGATCGACGCACAGGCGAAGGCCCCGCCCTATCTCCTGCCGCTTCTTGATGATGCTTTCAGTCTCATTCAAGGTGCAGATAGTGAAGACATTCGGGTTGTCCCACCCTACCCCCAAGGCCGAGTGCGAGAAAATGAACTCAAGGGGCTCATCAAAGGAAAGCAAGGCTTCCTTAGCCTTTAGAATTTTTTCGTAAATTTCAGCATTGGTCGCCATGGACTTGGCGTTATCGGTGTAATCGCCGCTGCTAGTCTTAGCGAAATAACCACCATGCACTTCATGAGCATTGGGCGGGTCTTCTTTATGGGCCTTACGGTAGAACGCCTGATATTCTTCCAGGAACAGGCGGCGAATCAGCCCGTCCTCATCCATATAGTTGGCCACACGGTCAATAAAGAACAGGGCAAGAGGCTTGATGCCTATTGGTACAAGCTGCTTCTTGCGCTCAAAATGATTGTGGATGGCGCGGCGAATTTGCTCGCGAAAGATAGCTTCCTGATCGCTGCCATGCTTTGCGCCTTCACCGATCTGCTCACCGTTGGTGAACTTCACATAGCCTTCACCACCGTAGAGATCGGTGGTGCCAATATCCTCAACAATCCAGCCATGGTAGACAGGGTTGCCGGTCTTTTTCTCCAGGTCGTCGCCACGCTTCACAGTGATAAGCTTGGCTTTGAGATCGCCGCCCTTCAGGCGGACATTAAGCTGTAGCCGGGCAGTTGGATCGGCCGCGCTCAGGTTAAGCTTTCTGAACTCTATGGCTACATTGCTTTGCGTATTCGTCTCGTGAATCGAGAGCACGGCAATCTTTTTCACCAGTCCACGATTGTACGCATCGAAGGGAGTGAGGCGGTAAATAATGTTCTTTAGTTCGCGGTGGGTGGCAGAATAGCGCAGCTTAAACAGCGGATTGAAGGCGGCGATCCGGGCCTGCATATTGGGGGTGTCCATGCCCTCCTGCGGCTCATCCATAATGATGATCGGCTGCACCTGGCGCAGCATCTCCATTAAATTACCGCCGTCTCGGTTCTCGTCATTGATGATCTTGGCATCGCTGTCGAAGGCCTGCTTATTCATGACCATGATGGAAAGATGATTGGAGACGCAGAAACTCCGCACCTGAGTCAGATTCTTGCTATCATACTCAGTGACTTCGGCTTCGGTTGCGTAGATTTCCCGGAAATGCCCTTTGGTGAGGCATAGCTGGGCCAGTGTGCCCTCGCGGATCGCTACGCTCGGTACGACGATAATGAACTTGTGCAAGCCATAGCGCCGGTGCAATTCAAAGATGGTGCGGAGATAGACGTAGGTTTTCCCCGTGCCGGTCTCCATCTCAATGGTAAAATCCCGCTCGCTGGTCGGTGCATAATCCTCTATGCCATTCTCAGCGGCAATGGCAGCAACATTAGCCTGCCAATATTCGGCGGGTAACTTCAGGATATTGCTGGAAACTTCACCGCTCCAAAAGCGCTCTTCTGGCCGTGTATAGGGTGCACCCTCAAATACACGAACAATCGCCGAAACGGCTTCACTCTGGTGCTTTAGATTGGGCTCGAAGTGGATTCTCATGAATGCTTTTTATTTTTTACATCGTGTAATTTGCGGCGAAATTCGGAAATTCTGCTCCTAAGATAACGCTTTTTACATAGTTCATCACTGACGGTCATCCTCACCAGCCCTGTTTCTGCCAAACTCCGCCTCCACCTCCTCCACCGTCGGCAGATTGGCTTTCAGCTCTTCGGGCAATGTCCCGGCCAGTTCATAGCGGGAAATCCCAATGGGCTTGCCCACATCCCGCAGGGAATACTCCGCCACCACGTTGTTGCGATCCTTGCAGAGGATCAACCCAATGGAGGGGGTATCCTCGGCCATCTTCACCTGCTCATCGAGGGCAGTGAGATAAAAATTCAGCTTTCCTGCGTATTCGGGTCGAAACGGCCCATTCTTTAGCTCAATGGCCACATAACAGTGCAGCTTGAGGTGATAGAATAGCAGATCAATGTAAAAATCATCCCCGCCCACCTCCAGGTGATATTGCTTGCCCACAAAGGCAAACCCCTTGCCCAGCTCCAGCATGAACCGGGTGATGTGATCCACCAAGGCCTGCTCTACTTCCCGCTCGTGAGCCTCTTCCCCCAGGTCGAGAAAGTCGAACACATACGGGTCTTTCAGCGTTTCTTTGGCCAGATCGGAATTCGGCGCAGGCAGACGCTCGGCAAAATTATCGATCTTGGGCTGAGCCGCCTGGCGCTCATAGAGCCGGTTTTCAATTTGAAGGCTTAAAACATGGCGCGACCAGTTGTTCTCCAGGGTCTTGCTGACATACCAAAGGGCCTGCTCGGGCGCTTTAATCTTCTCTACTATCAATGCATTATGCCCCCATGGAATTTGTGCCACAAGCTGTGGCACAAAATCGTCCTGATCCGCATAGAAGCTGTACCATTGCTTGATCCGGTAGAGATTGCGCCGGGAAAACCCCTTTACGCCGCCCAACTCCTGGGTCAGGTCGTGGGCGATCTGGTCAATGACGGCATCCCCCCAGCCGCTCGCCTGCTGTTTTTCGGTAATCAGTCGGCCCAGCCCCAGTACAGGCTAATCAGCTCGGCATTTACCGCCCGCGCCGCTTTGAGCTGAGCGGTCTGCACCTTCTGTTTGAGGGTGGCAATAAAATCTCGGTAATCGGGGGTTTGAACAAGCGCCTGGATCATGGCCTCGTTATTAAAGCGTTTCGGTTAATTTAGCAAATGCCTCAGGGAATCCACCCTCGGCTCCCTGCCCCTTCAATCGGTGGAAGAGAAAAACACCTCGGGAGGCTCGTGGATGATGAAATGTTCCACGGAATGTGTCGCACAGTTTGTGCGACATTTTACCCTGGCCAAGAGAAACCACCCCCAAACATCCACCGCCCACCTCTCCCCACAGCGCGCTAAAAACCTTCCGCAAAATGGGCCTATAGCCCCCCGCCAGCGTCTCCTTTTCCCACTTCAGGCCACCGGAAACCCCCATCTGGAGGGGCCTCGGAAGGAGAACAGCGCCAAAAGCTTGCCCCCACATCGCTTTGCGATGTATAAGTGCACACATTCAACAGCTTTCAACCCCGCTGGGTTGGTCCGTTGGACTATGTGCAAGATACATCTATATCCCCCTGCTTACTGCCGATGACCCAAGCCTAGCCACTTCAGGGTTCGTCCGTATGACTCAACGCTAACGCCGACCGGTCGAACGTATAGAACGCGGTCAGTGCCAGCCCAGTCTGATCAGCAATAGCGCGCGATTTATGAACGAGCAAAGCATCGGCGAAATCCACGCTAGGGATCCCTCATTGGTCACCGAGGTATCGCCTTTCAGATGTTTTAACAGCCCCAAGCTCGCACCTCGCTCCTTTTTAATCACGGTAATTCGGCCTTCATACTCGAAAATTTCCACCCTATCACCGGGTTGGATACCGGATTTGGCGCACAGATCTTTGGGGAGGGTGATTTGCCGCTTCGGTCCCACTTTGTGCATCATTAATTGCAGAGTATTCAACCGCCTGCTTTCCATGCTTATGGGCCTACCCCTAGCGTATTGTCACGCAGCCAAACGGCGAAGGTGGCTTCATCAATATCGCCCGCGGCAAGCGCCCTCATCATGTACGTGGCTTTGTCCTCCGGGGCCGTGAGACGGAGGCCGTTGCGCGCCAGAAAGACATAGGCCGCCATGAAGGCCGTGCGTTTATTGCCATCTACAAAAGGATGGTTCCGGACGATTCCAGCCGCATAGGCAGCGGCCAGCGCGCACAGATCCGGATCGTCGTAAGTCGCTAAATGCTGTGGCCGGGCCATGGCAGATTTCAGAAGTGCCCCGTCGCGAAGTCCGGCGGCGCCGCCGTGCTCGGCCAGTAAGCGGTCGTGCAGCGCTTCAATGACGGCAAGCGCTATCCAGGCCACCTCTCTCGCCATGCCTCCTCCGTTACTTGGCAAGCGCGCGAAGGGTATTGCGATAGGCCGCCATACCTTCCTCAGCGAGTTGCATCTGGCGCTCGAACTCAGGATCATAAGGCGTGATGCGGTAGCCATCTGGAGTTTCAGTGAGGAACACGCGCTCTCCTTCCCGTAGTTTCAAGCGATCAAGCGCTTCGCGCGGGAATACGGCACCGAGGGAATTGCCGATCTTGCGGATCTTCATTTCGATCATGTTGCATCCCTCCCTTTGTTATAACTTGTGTAATAACATAAGTGTTTTCCTCTGAAAATGTCAAAGTCCGTCACCTCTGTGATAGGTCATGATTTAATAATCCTTGCAGCGCTTATCTGAGGGTCGGCACCGATTCTGGGATGAAGAGCCACAGGACCGCTACAATCCAGTAATTTCTTAACGGCTTCCAAAGGATATGGACGAAAAACACGACACCCTCCCGGTCATCACTCCCCAATGGCCTGCTCCGAACAATATCCGGGCCTATACCACCACCCGCAGGGGCGGAGTCAGTTCCCCCCCCTATCATTCCCTCAACCTTGCCGACCACGTGGGAGATAGACCGGAGGCTATAGAAGAGAACCGAATTCGCCTTCAGCAGTTCCTCTCTTTGCCCAGCGAACCATGTTGGTTAACACAAGTCCATGGCAGTGAAATCGTCTCTGCCAGTAAGGGTCCTGGACAACGGGGCGATGCTAGCATTGCTTATGGACCCGGTCCGGTGTGCGCCATACTCACCGCCGACTGCCTACCCTTGCTGCTCTGCGACCAAGAAGGAACAAGGGTAGCAGCTGTTCACTGTGGCTGGCGGGGTTTGGCCTCGGGCATCATTGAGGCCACGGTCAGCGCCTTGAAAGTTCCCGGAAAGCATTTGCTGGCTTGGCTGGGCCCGGCCATTGGTTCCCAAGCTTTCGAGGTCGGCCCCGAAGTAAGAGAGGTTTTTTTAGACCAAGACAGTCGCCATGCCTCGGCCTTCACTGCTTACCGCCAAGGGCGCTGGCTAGCAGACATTTACCAACTGGCGCGCCTAGCGCTTGCAAAGCAAGGGGTCCGATGGATTTATGGTGGTCAATACTGCACCGTTGCCGACCCCGATCGTTTCTATTCTTATCGACGGGATGGGGAAACGGGGCGTATGGCAACGCTCATTTGGCTGGCAAACTCTGGTTAGTCCAGTATAATCCGAGCTTTTCCCCGGCCCCTTCCAAAACATGCGTAAAGTATTGTTCATTACTCTAAGCAACATTGGTGATGCGGTGCTCACCACCCCGGCCCTAGAGACCTTGCACCAATGCTTTCCCAAAGCCTCTATTGACTTGATGGCGGACCAGCGCTCGAGCCTGCTCTTTACCCATTGCCCTTATCGGGGCCGCATTTTACACAAACACAAGAAGGCTGGCTGGCGAAAACTGATGGGTCTGATTCATCAGTTACGCCGCACGTCTTACGATTTGGTGGTCGACCTTCGCACCGATGGCCTCGCCTACCTCTTAAGGGCCCGAAAACGGCTGACTAAACGAGGGGTCAGACCTGTCGGTCCCCATGCCGTGGAGCACCATATGGCCGTGGTGGCCCCCCTGCACCCCCCCCTTGCCCCCATCCCTCCTTGCCGGATTTGGTTACAGGCAGAGCAGATGCAATTTGCTAAAACGCAACTCTCTCCTTTGCCGGGACGCCGTTGGCTTGCTTTGGGACCGGGGGCCAATTGGGCTCCTAAAATCTGGCCTGCTCCTGCATTTACCGCCCTGGTCAATGAGGTCAAGCATGACTTCGATGGGGTGGTCCTCGTCGGTGGTCCTCAGGATCGGGAACGAAGCCAGGCGGTTGGCGCAAGCCTGCCCTTACCCTGTGTGGATCTGTGTGGATGCACTGATTTATTACAAGTGGCTGCGATACTCCAACAGGTCAGTGTCTTTGTGGGCAATGACTCTGGCCTGGGGCACCTGGCGGCGGCGGTGGGCACCCCCACCTTAACCCTATTTGGCCCCGGTCAGCCGGAGCGTTATCATCCCTGGGGAAATCATAGCGCCTATGTGTTGGCGCCCAATCGCCAGCTCGACCAACTCTCAGCGGCTACTGTGGCTCACCGCCTCCGTCAACTGCTGGATAGGGCGCAATGATTCGTTCCCTCCATCTTATCGGAAGCCGGCAATCAGGTGGCGCAGAGCGCTTCTACTGTCGCCTAGTCAACGCCTTGCATGAAACTACAGGAAACATCCTGGCGACCTTGCCACCTCAAAGCACACTAAGAGAGGCCCTCAGTCCCCCAGTCCCCCAAAAACCGATCCCCATGAGAAATATCTGGGACCCTTGGGCCCGCTGGCAAATTAGGCAACTGATCCGGCATTATCGGCCTGACATCGTGCAAACCTATATGGGCCGAGCCACACGCTTGACTCGCATTCCAGGCAAACACGGGCCAGTCCATATTGCTCGCCTGGGGGACTATTACAACCTCAAAGGCTATCGCCATGCCCACGCTTGGGTTGGCAACACCCGTGGGATCTGTGAGTACTTAGTGCAACAGGGGCTACCTGCGGCGCGGATATTCTATATTGGTAACTTTGTCGACTCCCCCCTCCCAGCAAAGCCAGAGCGATTTCACCAGCTCAAAGCGCAGCTCGCCATTCCAGAGGATGCCTGGGTGCTCCTTGCTGTCGGCCGGCTTCATCCTGTTAAAGGTTTCGAAGATCTCCTAGCCGCCTTCGCCCGCCTGCCAATACACATTTCAGAACGGCCAGTGCACTTACTCATTGCTGGCGATGGTCCCCTCAGGAAGGAACTCCAGGCGGAAGCTACTAGGCTGGGTCTGGAGGGACGAATACATTGGTGTGGCTGGCAACAGGATCCCAGCCTTTTCTATCAGCTGGCTAATATCTTCATCTGCCCTTCACGGCATGAGCCGTTAGGGAATGTAATCTTGGAAGCTTGGGCCCATGGTAAACCGGTTATTGCTACCGAGACCCAGGGAGCCAAGGAGCTCATCACGCCAACCGAAAATGGATGGCTCACTCCCAACGCCGATCCCAAAACCCTGACCCAAGCGATTGCCGTCCTCCTCGCTGACGAGACCTTGCAGACCCAGTTAGGAAAAAACGGCCTTGCTACCCTCCAGCGTCATTATTCCCAGGAAACCATCGTTTCAGCCTACCTGAAGCTCTATCGCCATTTGCTGGAAAGCTGACTGCAGAATCATCTAGGCTTATCTGCCGTAATCCGGCTTTAGCCTAGCATTCCATCCTGCTGCAAACGTGCCAGCACTTCCCCTGGCTGCAACTGCGCCAAACAACGGTGAGCATTCTGTGGGGGACATTCAGGAAGATAGCAGGGACTGCAAGCCACCGAATGCGTAAGCACTCGCTGTTTTTGGCCAAGGGCATGGCTGCGCCGCCAATCGGTGGGTCCAAACAAAGCATAAACGGGGATATCGGCAGCGGCAATAGCATGCATAGGGGCCGAGTCTGTGGTCACGGCAAAACGGGCGTGACGGGCCAACTCGGTGAGTTCCAAAAGGGAGAAGGCCCCGCTGGCATCAATCCCGGCGGTTTGAGAAAGAACCTGATTTAATTGAACATCCTCCGATCCCCCCACCCAAACGACCGTGATCCCCTGCTGCTCCAGCACCGTTGCCAGGGTAACAAAATGGGCGGTAACCCATCGCTTGCTCTCCCAACGGGTGCTGGAACCCGCATGGATCAATACGATCTCCCGATCCAATAGACCTTGCTTCCCTAACCAATCCCTCACTTTTAGACGTTGTTCTTCACTGGCCTCAAGATAAGCGCCGGCCTGCACCGCTGCCAAACCCGCCGTTTCCAATAACCTGTTGAGACGACTAAAGCTATGGACCTCGCCGTTGACGATTCCCTTATTGGGAGGACAATGGGTGTAGGGAAAACCCGGTCCTAAGCCGTAGCGTCGAGTGGCCCCGGAGAGGGCGGTCATCATTTTGCTGCGATCGCTCCCTTGCAAATCAAAGACCACCTCAAAACTCTGACTTCGTATCCATTGTAGGGGGGCAAATAGGGACTGGAGCCCTTTCCTCGGAAAGGGCTTTACCCCCAAATTGGGATGCTCTTCGAACAGGGACGCAAACTCCGGCGCAGTGAGCAGCCAAATCTCGGCCTCAGGATAACTTCGGACGATTTGCTTAATATGGGGGGTTGCAATGATGATATCTCCTAAAGCCCCTAATTTGATAATCAGGACACGCTGCATGGAAGCCTCACGTGGATGTTAGGTTAGGCGACCCCCTAGGGAGGTCGCAAAGTGAAAAAGCTGAAAGTTACCAGCAGTTATTGGCTTGCTGGCTCAAGAAACGTTTGCTGTATTTTCCCATGGAAAACCGTCAACCCAGCAAGGAGCACCATCAAATAGACACTGACTAAGCTGGAGGCATAGGATGGCCCTAGCTGGGCGGCAGTCAGAATGGCCGCACTGGCAGAGAGCAGAAGGCCGATCTGTCGCCGATCCTCGGCGGTTGATTTTCGCCAATCGCGCCATGCCCTGGTCAAGATAAACACCAGCCATCCCGTCATGGCGACAAGACCAAGCAACCCGGTTTCATACCAGGCATCCACAAATAAATTATGGAAATGGCGGACCTGCTGGCCCTCGCTGATGGTTAAAGCTTCTTCTGCATAACGGGCATTGCCCATTCCGACCCCGGTCACCACCGATTCAGGCGGGTACACAAAAGCCTGGCGCCAGAGAGCCGTCCGCCCGCTACTGATCCGGTCCACAATGTCAGTCCAAGTTTCCTTCTCCTTCGCAGGGGCTTCCACATGGACGACGGTCACCATCCCGATTAAGGCTATGGCCGCCACCGTTCCCGGCAATAACAAGGTTCTCAGACGCCATCCCACCACCAGCACTCCGTAGAGCACCAAGGCGACCATCAACGCCAGTAAGGCCGCCCTGCCCTCGGAAAGCACGACATAAAATAATACACTCAGCAATAAAGCGCCTCCTAGGAAAAGGCGGTATTTCCTGCCCTCTACCCACTGCAGCCCATAAAGGAGAAAGGGCAACAGAAAGGGCAGATTGTCTTCCTTGAGTTGCTGGGCAGGGGTAAATTCAGCGCTGGTCCACAATACATAGGCCAAATGCAAGTAAAGGACCCCTATTAACCCTATCCCCATCCCTGCAAGGGTCCGACAAAGACGCTCGAAATTGTCTTGTCCTTGTTGCAGGGCCACCAGCGTGAACACAAAACTCATGGAATAGACCAGAAATTTAAGCCATTTGTGCCACGCTCTTGCCACATCCTCTGCTCCCGGAACACTCATGAGAAAGGCCAGCAGCAGGGCAACAAACAACCCTAAGAGGGGACGTTCTACGTTTTTTTTCCGGCCATACAGACTGATGCTTCCCCACAAAAAATAAGACACAATCAAAATACTAAACACCGCCCGGCCTAGCACCTGAGCGATAGGCAACACCGTGGGCAACAACCACCCCCAAGAAAAAAAGGCGCTTTGTAACCGCCTATGCAGAACCACCATCCAATACTCCGCTATTACGCAATTCAGCCGCCACATAGGCGGGGGTAATGGCCTCCATACCGGTACCGCCCGATGGAGGGACGAGGCAACGGATATGCCGGGAATGATGTAGCGGCGGTGAAGCCCCAAACAACCCCCAAGCAGGCGCTCCTGCTGCGGCCGCCATATTCAATACCCCGGTATCATTGCCCACATAAACGGTGCACATTGCCAGCAGGGCCGCCGTCTCCTCCAAGGGCAAAGCGAGCGCCTCTCCCGTCGAGACTCCCCACCGTCTCACCTGGGCGCTAATCCGCTGCCCCATGGCCTGCTCCCCTACCCCACCTACCACGAAGACAGACCCCAAAGACTGACCTAGATGCTCCAGCAATTGGATGAAATTGGCTTCGCCCCACTGTTTGTAGGGCTCACTGCTGCCAATGCCGAAAGCAATCCAGGGCTGGGGAAACCCTTGATAGCGGTCAACCACAGTTTGTCGAGCGATAGGATCAATGACTAATTGCGGTTCCTCTTCTACAGGAGGAATATGGCTTCGCTCTAACAAGCGATTCGCTAGCGCTATGGGGTGACCACGGGTTTGGTCAGGCGGTAACTTCACCGGATGATTGAGAAAGCACCGTTGCAGTCCTCGCCCATAGCCAATCCGCTCGGGGATACCCGCTAACCAGCAGGCGAGGGCATAGCGTGGACTCCCATGCAATATCCAGACTTGACGAAAATACTGCTGCCGTAAAAGCTTCGCTAACCGTCCTATACCCAGCAAGCCGTCGTGTCGGCCTGGATTACGCTCCAACCAGAGCACCTGCTGGATGGAAGGGTCCGCCTTCAGCAAACGATCCGCCTGGCTGCGGGGTTTGGTCAACACCGTGACCGCCCCCTCCGGCGAGGCCGCAGCAATGGCATGAAGAATTGGCAGGTGCCAAATCATATCCCCAATGCCCGGCAGAGGCTGAATAATTAAAATGCCCTTAGAGGAGAGGGAACGCGCACCCATTATAATCCCACCCCAACGCAAAAGCTCAGGGCACAGTCCCCCAGAGGGTGCCATAACACTGCAAGGTTTGCTCTAGCATGGACTGCAAAGTGTAGAGCTGCTGTTTCGGTACTACTGGCGGCGCCTTGATAAACTGGGTGACACGCTCATATAAGCCCTTTGAATTTGCCAAAGAAACCCGCCCTTCCGGGAATAGATCCCCGAGAATTTCCCCCACGCCCCCGTGATCATAACCCACTACGGGCACGCCCAAACTCAGGGCTTCAAGCACCGTGCGGCCAAAGGATTCTGGTTTTCTAGACAGTGACATCACCACATCGGAGAGGGCATAGATTTCCCGTAAATCACTGCGGTGCCCGGTTAGAGTCACCATTTCCTGCAACCCCTTATGGATAATCTGCTGCCTGATTTCCTCCGCATAGCGTCGCCGGCGAGGGTCCTCGCCACCGACAATTAAGCCATGCACCGGGTACTTCCCCTGCCGCAGTTGCCCCAGGAGTTCGATAAAATCTTGGTGCCCCTTAAGCCGGGTCAAACGACCTGGCAAGGTGAGAATTTTCTTTCCTCGAAGCTGAGGATAAGCGGCCTCCCAGCGGGCTAACCATTCCCTATCCGGCTGATATCCATAGGGATAAATTTCAGGATCGACACCCCAGGGGATCACTTCCACCCGATCTAATGCCACCTCAGGATAATTTTCGAGTACATAATGGCGCGCGCTCTCGGACACGGCAATGACCTTTTCCCCCCAAGTCATGATGCGGCTGTAACGATTCACCGAATAAAGACCATGCACAGTGGTGACAAAACGGGGCTGCTGTGGCCCTGCCATGCTCCGCCAAGCCAACCAGGCTACCCAAGCGGGTACTCGGGAGTGGGCGTGGAGGATATCCACTTGCTGCTGGGAGAGGAAACGCCGCAGCCGGGGGACTAAGCCTAAAGTCCAGGGGGATTTAGCGCCGATAGGCCAAGTGTAGTGCTCGCTCCCCCCTTCCCTAAGGGCTTCGACAAGACGCCCGCCTGCCGAGATGACCATAGAACGATGCCCCCGCCGGGCTAATTCCGCCGCCACCTCTAGGGTTCCCTGTTCCACTCCCCCCGACTCTAAGGCCGGCAGAACCTGTAGCACGGTCAGTGGCCGCTGAACCATCGTTCCACCAGAATGCGAGCACAACGGTCGGCTTCATTAAATTGCTGCCGAGGTGGAATAAGCTTCTGCCCCTGGCACCAGGCAGTAAAGGTGGTGACCACTCTTTTCTCCGCGAGACCATCCAACCCCCGCACCACCCGACCCCAAGCTTTACAAGGGACATTGAGGACCCCTACTGCCGCCCCGGAGGTAAGGGCTTCATAAACCATGGAAACACTGTCTTCCGACACCCATACCCGCCCGGCAAGGGCCAACTGCTCCGCGACCCAGCCAGGAGAGGTTATTTGGCAGGCAAACACCTTCAAATTCGGAAATTTCAGACCTTGAAGGGCAGCCAGCATAGGTGACGGCGTCCGCCGTGAGGTGCTCAGCACCCACTGACATTCCTGCTCCTGTTTCACCAGACTTTGTACTTGCCATAAAATGTTTTGGGGGTCCCAATTATAATGTCGCGACGGTCCTCCCAAGAGGATCAATCCCCGAGCTGGGTCATGGACTCCTCCCGAAACAACCGGATTGAGCACCCCCCGGGTGAGCACAATATTGGCGGCGGCAGCTATCCCATCATGCTCCGGGACCAAACATAGATCATACCAAGAGAGTGGCAGACTAGGCCGCATCAAGACTACCGCCCGCCCTCCACGGGCGCGGCGCGCAGCCAGCAGCGGAATATGGGTTCCATGACCTGCACCGACGATCATATGGGGAGCGGGGAGCTCCTTGGCACTGAGGAAAACCCCCAACCCCCACCACCCAAGGGCACGTAGCCCAGAAGATACCCGTATTCGGTGGGCCTGCACAGGCACTTGGCGAGCCAGCGCTTCCAACAACCCGATACTTTGGTTCTCATGTCCGGGTTTACCATCCGTCAGATACCAGGCAATCACAGGCGGCGCTGAACTCTGGGGGCTATTCCTACTCACCGTTAAGAGCCCTCAACTTAGCGCAAAAATTCTGGAACCGCCAAGGAAGCCCGGTGAATATCCACATTGTAATAGCGGGTCGAGAAGGTTTTAGCCGCTGCCTCCTGCTCTCGAAACGAGGATAAGGAGTCCCCCGCCAAAGTGGCACTCCACCAACCCGAAGGATAAACGCACTGGGGGTAAGTCAAGGTCCGCACCTGGGGAAACCCTCCCTTTTTCATCTCGGCCCGCATCTTATTGAGGAGGTCCAAATGAATCAGGGGAGATTCACTTTGGTGAACGAGAACGCCCTTGTCCCCCAATAGTCGCCGACAATCAGAATAAAAGGGAGCTTGAAAAAGCCCCTCTGCAGGGCCAATCGGATCGGTGCTATCAATGATAATGACATCCACACTATTTGCCGGCGCTTCGGCCACAAAGCGAAGCCCATCACCGAAGTGGAAGTGAGCCCGCGGGTCATCGTTACTTTCACACAGCTCTGGAAAATATTTTTCCGCCAAGCGGGTCACCCGCTCATCAATCTCCACCTGCCGGACTTCCTTAACCCTGTCATGCTTGAGCACTTCTCGCAAAGTTCCACAATCACCTCCCCCGATAATCAGTACTCTCCGGGGATGAGGGTGGGTAAACAGGGCTGAATGGGCCATCATCTCATGATAGAAAAAATTATCCCGCTCCGAGAGCATAATGAAGCCGTCGATGACCATGAGCCTGCCGAAAGCCTCGGTCTGATAAATCTCAATATGCTGATAGGGAGTCGTCTCTTCATGAAGTTTCTCCTTGATGGCAAGGGAAAAGGCTAGACCGCCCTCCTGGCAAACCTCGGTAAACCATGTTTTCGGATCCAGCTGCATATTGCTTCTCCAACCGACGCTATAATTAGCCTGAATAATTCATGAGATCACCACAAAGACACGAAGAGCGCAAAAAAATCAAAATCTTAAATAGATTAAAATAGTTGACTTCATGAGCGACGAGCATCTCCATATGTTTCTCCCAACCGAGTGAGATTCCTTCACCTTTGTGTCCTTTGTGTCTTAGTGGTAAAAATCCAGGTTAGCGATTTGATATTTGATAAAAGATAAAATCAGGCGATAATAGCCGCCCCATATTACCCTGACAAGCACCCCTTCGTTGGGAACGAAGGGAGCACCCACAGAACACACTGAAGGGTGAGCCCCAGGGAAGCAGACTAACAAGCAACCCCCCTAGAACCTCGATATCCCCTGGAATAAAAACGCCATTATGTCAACAAATTGGAGTATCCACCACGCCCAAGAGCTCTACAATATCGCCCAATGGAGCGAAGGTTATTTCGATATCAACGCCCAGGGCCACCTCATGGTTCGCCCCCAAGGCCCAAACAGCCCGACCACAATCGACCTCTATGAGGTCGGTCAGGCGCTCCTAGAGGCAGGGCTGTCCTTACCGGTCCTAGTGCGCTTTTCCGGAATCCTGCACCATCGTGCCAAGAGCCTACAAACCGCCTTTACCGAGGCAATGGCCGCTACCCATTACCAAGGCTCCTTTAACGCCGTCTATCCCATCAAGGTGAACCAACAACGGCAGGTGGTCAAGGAAATCCTAGCAGCAGACCCGGAACACATGGGATTAGAAGCAGGAAGCAAACCTGAATTACTGGCTGTCATGGCCTTATCTCGGCCTGGGGCCCCGGTCATTTGCAACGGCTATAAAGACCGGGAATATATCCGCCTGGCCTTGATGGGGCGGCAATTAGGTCTACGAATTTATTTGGTGGTCGAAAAACCCTCGGAGCTGGAACACATTATTCGTGAAGCACGGGCTTTAAAGGTAAAGCCCCTCCTAGGGGTGCGAGTCCGCCTCGCCTCTATAGGAAAGGGAAAATGGCAAAACACGGGAGGCGAGAAGGGTAAATTTGGCCTTTCCTCCGCGCAGGTGCTCACCATGCTCCAGCGGCTCCGCCAAATGGAGATGATTGATTGCCTGACCCTGCTGCATTTTCATATGGGCTCGCAGCTTCCCAATATTGCAGATATCCAACGGGGCATCCGGGAAGCGGGACGCTATTATGCCACCTTGCGCGAGCTCGGTGTCCCCCTGCGCAGTGTGGACGTGGGCGGGGGGCTAGGCGTGGACTACGATGGAACCCATACCCGGGGATTCTGCTCCACTAACTACACCCTCTCGGAATATGCCCATAAAATCGTCCACGGGCTGTGGGAAATTTGCGATGCTCACCAACTCCCCCACCCGGAGATCATTACCGAAGCAGGGCGGGCCATGACAGCCCACCATGCGGTCTTGATCAGCAATATCATCGACACGCAACCAGCCCCTGGCAAAGGAGAACCACCGGCCCCCATCGCCGATGATCCCCCCGTCATCCAAGGATTATGGCAGAGCTATCAAGGACTCACCCGGCGCTCGGCCATTGAAGCCTACCATGATGCCAGTCAAGGCATCGCTGATGCTTTAGAAATGTTTAATTATGGAATCCTGAGCTTGGAACAACGGGCCCAGGCCGAACAACTCTATTTTGCCCTCTGCCGCCGGATTCGCTCTTTCCTCAATCCCCAAGTCCGGGCCCACCGGGAAATCTTGGATGAGCTAGAAGGAAAGCTCACGGCAAAGGTTTTTTGCAACTTTTCCCTGTTTCGCTCCATGCCTGATGCCTGGGCTATTAATCAGATTTTTCCTATCGTGCCCCTGCACCGCTTAGCGCAACCGCCCACCGAGCGAGTCTGGATCGAAGACCTGACCTGCGACTCCGATGGCCGCATTGATCTTTATGTGGATGGGGAAGGGATTGAAACCAGCCTGCCTCTGCACCCCTTCACTCCAGGCGAACCCTATCTATTAGGTTTTTTTCTGGTGGGTGCGTACCAGGAAATCCTCGGTGATATTCATAACTTATTCGGCGCCACCGACTCGGTCCACGTAGAAGCAGATGGGCAGACAGGCTTCCGTTTGTTGCATCCCCTGAAAGGAGACACGGTAGAATCGGTTCTCCATCAAGTGCGCTTCGATGCCACAGAAATAAAGGAACATTTACATACAAAACTTGACCAAGCAGCCCTCGATGACAGCCAACGCTGCCTGTATCTTCAGGAATTAGAAGCAGGGTTGAGCGGATACACCTACCTAGAGGACTAACAAGCCGTTTTGAAAATGCCCTTTAGCGCCGATACGGTGTTGAGGCACGTTTTGTGATGCTCATCTATGAACCCCATACACTGCGCTTCTCAAACGCACCTCGCCGAGTCTCAGCACAAAATTGCTATCTTTAAAACGGCTTCTCAGCTCAGTGCCTCGATTAACCAGATTGCCCGCTATTTTACCAACGAAACAGCACCCAACTGGGGATGAGCATGCCGGAATCGACGGGCCCTTCAAAGCGTTTATCAAAGTCCCCGTCACCATCCGCATCCACAAGGTAATAGGAGGGACCAATGCTAGGGGTCACCTTGATCTGATAGAGCTTTCCATTGAGGCGATATTCTTCCACCAGGTCCTCCCCCCTTTGAATAATTCTAATTTCAGGCTCAATGACTTCGGACTGCTCAGGCAAGGAGGGCAGATCAGGGAGAGGCACAAGGTCTTCCGGCTCCTCCGTCAAAACCGGCGTAGAGACGAGTAGAAGCCATAAGAAATTTATATAAACCAAAATCTTATTATAAGAAATAGGCATAGGCTGATCTCTAAAATGTTGCTTACAGGTCGAGCAATCGTTCACGCTCTTCCGCCGAGGGCTCAAAGCCGCGACTCTCATAATAGCTAAAGATAGCATCCACGACCTCCTGGGGCTCGTCTAACACCTTAAATAAATCCAGGTCATGGGAATCGATCATCCCCTCCTCTACCAGGTGTTTTTTAAACCAGTCGATCAATCCCGCCCAAAAGGATGAACTCACCAGCAGGATAGGGATCCGCCGCGACTTACCGGTCTGCACCAAAGTTAGAATCTCCGCCAATTCATCCAGGGTTCCAAACCCTCCCGGTAACACCACGTAGGCCGAGGCATATTTCACGAACATCACCTTACGGGAGAAAAAATGGCGAAAATTGACTGCAATATCCTGATATTCGTTAGCCACCTGCTCATGGGGCAGGCTAATATTGAGTCCGACACTGGGGGATGCTCCCATGAAAGCTCCCTTATTGGCAGCCTCCATAAGGCCAGGACCACCGCCACTGATGACGCTAAAGCCCGCATCGGATAGGGCCCAAGCAATCTCCTCAGTCAGCTGATAATAGGGATCTCCAGGGACCGTACGTGCTGAACCAAAAATACTGACTGAGGGCCTGATAGTGGCTAAACGTTCAAACCCTTCCACGAATTCAGCCATGATTTGGAATACTTTCCAGGACTCCCGGGTAAGCAAAGAGTCATTGACAGCCGTTCGCTCGGCAAAAGAACGTTTATTGTGTTTGTCCATTAAAGTGTCCTGATCTCAGGGTATTAATCCTTGCTATTTTGATCAACCTTATTTAAAAGTAAACATGGTAAAAAATTCAGTTCTTATTCTAATCGACGGCTCCTCCTATCTCTTTCGCGCTTTCCACGCGCTGCCTCCCTTAACCACTTCTAAAGGCCAACCTACAGGGGCAGTCTACGGAGTCATAAATATGCTGCGCAAGCTGCTCGATGAGCACCAACCCCACTACGTCGCGGTCATCTTCGATGCCAAGGGCAAAACATTTCGCGATGAGCTGTTTGAACAGTACAAGGCCCATCGCCCCCCCATGCCCGAGGAACTTGCCTGCCAGATCCCCCCCCTCCACGATCTCATCCGGGCCCTCGGTTTACCTTTGCTCTGTGTGGAGGGAGTTGAAGCCGACGATGTCATCGGCACCTTAGCGCAACAAGCCAGCGGGCAGCATCTAGAGACCCTGATTTCTAGTGGCGATAAAGACTTGGCTCAACTCGTCAACCACCACGTGAGCCTGGTGAACAGCACGAACCAGTCCAAATTGGATCCCGCCGGCGTAAAAGCCAAGTTCAACGTTTCCCCAGAACAAATCGTCGACTACCTGGCGCTGGTGGGCGATCCGATAGACAATATCCCCGGCATCCCCGGAATAGGCCCCAAAACGGCCGCCAAACTGCTTGACCAGTACCACGATCTAGACCAAATCATGGCCCACGCCCAGGAAATCAAAGGCAAGGTGGGGGAAAATCTACGCCTCCATCTGGCCCAACTTCCCCTAGCAAGGCAATTGGCCACCGTTCGCCGGGATCTCCCCCTTGAGCTAGGCCCTAAAGACTTGCAATGCCAGCCACCCGATATCCCCACGCTACGGGAACTATATGGCACCCTGGAATTCAAGACTTGGCTGCGGGAACTCTTGGAAAAAGAGAAAGATCGCGCCTCGTCCCCTAACACCTCAACGGACTCCTCTCCCTCCTATGAGACAGTACTTTCCGAGGAAAGCTTCGAGCGCTGGGTAAAACGCTTGGAAACCGCCGAACTATTCGCCTTTGATTTGGAAACCAACAGCTTGGACTACATAGAAGCTGAAATTGTCGGTCTCTCTTTTGCTATCAAGCCAAAGGAGGCCGCTTATGTTCCACTCGCTCATGACTATGATGCCGCGCCCCTCCAGCTAGCCCGTGAAGGGGTTTTAGCACGGCTCCAGCCCCTGTTACAAGATTCGAACCGGGGGAAAGTGGGACAAAACCTCAAGTTCGATCGCAATGTGCTGGCTAATTATGGGATTGAGCTAGAGGGCATTCGCCACGACTCCATGCTGGAGTCCTATGTCCTTCACAGTACCGCCAGCCGTCACAATATGGATTCTTTAGCCCTCAAGTACCTCCAACGGAGCACCATTTCCTATGAAGAAGTGGCTGGCAAAGGAGCCAAGCAACTGCCCTTCAATCAGGTTCCCATTGACAAGGCCACCCGCTACGCGGCGGAAGATGCCGACATCTGCCTCCAACTTCACCACTACTTCTGGCCCCGCCTCCAACAGGAGGAGGCCCTCTGCCGTCTTTACCAAGAGCTGGAAATCCCCCTCATTCCGGTGATTTCACGCATGGAGCGCAATGGGGTCCAGATAGACGCGACCCAGCTTAAAGCCCATAGCGCGGAACTCACGGCCCGCCTGGAAAAAATTGAGCAAGAAGCCTTTGAACTTGCCGGGGAGCCTTTTAATCTCGCCTCGCCCAAGCAAATTCAGGCCATCCTCTACGATAAGCTGAAACTGCCGATTACCCGCAAAACCCCCACCGGACAACCCTCCACGGCAGAGACGGTATTACAGGAATTGGCCCTGGATTATCCCCTCCCCCAATTGCTCCTCGAATATCGCGCCTTAAGCAAGCTCAAGTCTACCTATACGGATCGCTTGCCTTTGCAAGTCAACCCCCGTACAGGGCGCGTCCATACCTCCTACCATCAAGCCGTCACCGCCACCGGACGGCTTTCCTCCTCGGATCCCAACTTACAGAATATCCCCATTCGCAGCGCTGAAGGCCGACGGATTCGCCAGGCCTTTATCGCCCCGCCAGGCTATTGCCTCCTGGCCGCCGACTACTCCCAGATTGAACTGCGCATTATGGCCCATCTTTCCGACGATGAAGGCCTGCTTGCCGCCTTCGAAGCGGGAGAGGACATCCACCAACGGACTGCCGCCGAAATTTTCCGCACTCCCTTAGAAGGAGTGACCCCAGAGCAGCGGCGCAGCGCCAAGGCCATCAATTTTGGCCTGATCTATGGGATGTCAGCCCACGGTCTTGCCCAGCAGCTAGGAATCAGCCGCAGCGCCGCGCAACACTACATAGAACGCTATTTTCACCGTTACCCCGGCGTTAAGGCCTACATGGATGCCATATGCCAGCAAGCCCGCCAAAAGGGATATGTGGAAACCCTATTCGGCCGGCGTCTTTATCTCCCTGAAATCCACTCCCGGCAAGCGCAACGACGCAACCAGGCCGAACGCATGGCGATTAATGCCCCCATGCAAGGCACGGCGGCAGATATCATCAAGCGAGCCATGCTCCGTGCGGATCAGTGGCTGCAAAAACAGGGAAGCAATGCCCGCATGATCATGCAGGTTCACGATGAATTGGTATTTGAGGTTGCCGAAGCTGAATTGGACACCACCACCGCAGCCATCCGGGAAAACATGGCCGGAGCCGCCCAAATTAAGGTGCCGCTCATAGTAGAGATGGGTAGCGGCGCCAACTGGGACGAAGCCCATTAATAAAAAAATCGTTGTCTGGAAATTTTGTTGAACTTTCTATTCGGCGGTTGGTCTTTATCTTAGTGAGTGCACCATAAAAAGGTCGCACTCTCCCGCCCTCCTCCCTGGGCGGGATGATCCTTTGGTCCGGAGCCCCCTAAGCCGGACCAACGATTGCCCCGGTTTTCCCCTTGAACCGGGGCTTTTTTATGGCGGTGACTCATCCAATTCAAACCACCTGTCGAGCTGAGCCTGGATAGCCTCAACCCCCATCCGATTGTGGGCAGAAAATAGCTGCGCCCGCGCCGAGGGAAAAGCCTCCTGTAGATGCGCGGTGACTTTCTCCAAGGCCTGTTTGGCCGCCCCTCGCTTTAATTTATCGCTCTTCGTCAACAATATGCAGACCGGCAAACCCCGCGCGCGGCACCATTCCAGCATCTGGAGATCAAAGGGTTGGAAAAGGCGCCGAATATCCATAACCAACACGATGCCACACAGGGATTGGCGCCACTCTAGATAATTGCTTAGAGTCTGCCGCCATTGGCGTTTTACCGCCTCAGGCACCTTGGCATAGCCATAACCGGGGAGATCCACCAGGCAGCGGCGAGCATCTAGCTGGAAAAAATTGATCATTTGGGTGCGCCCCGGAGTCTTGCTGGTTCTCGCCAATCCCTTGATATTGGTAATGGCATTGATAGCGCTTGACTTTCCGACGTTGGAGCGTCCCGCAAAAGCCACCTCCATCCCCCTATCTGGAGGCAACTGGGATAGAGTGTAAGCACTTCCCTGATAATGGGCCTTATGGTAAAGAGAATTTATCGCCATTCTCCGGTTCAAAAAAAAGCACCGCTCTCAAAAGGCATGGATATTGCCTTTAGGTCACTGCGGCAGGCTAGAAAAATATTTCCAGGCAGTGTAGCATGCACACCAATTTTGAAGATGCTTTGGCGTGGTCATCTTTGCAAATATTACCAAGAACTGAGGATCTGTTAATGATGTTAAAACGTTTCGCAGTTGCCGCTGCCTGTATCCTATTTGCCTCCTCCTCTGGCGCTGTCATGGTGACTGGCGATCCGGAAGCTGGCGCAGCCACAGCCATGCCCTGCCAAAGCTGCCATGGCCTTGACGGCAACAGCCCCAGCCCCGAGTGGCCCAAACTTGCCGGCCAGCATGCGACTTATCTCAAAAAACAATTGCAGGATTATCGGTCTGGGGCTCGAGTGAATGCGATTATGTCATCGATGGCAGCCAGCCTTAGCGATGAAGATGTGGCCAATTTGGCTGCCTATTACTCTAGCCAAACCACCGCCGAAGGCGCTACCCCTGAGCAATATGTTGAGCTGGGAGAGAAAATGTACCAGCAAGGCAACAAAGAAAGCGGCGTTCCTGCTTGCATGGCCTGCCACGGGCCGGGGGCTCAGGGTAACCCGGCGGCAAGCTGGCCACGCCTTTCAGGGCAACATGCCCAATACATAGAGACCCAACTCAAGAGCTACCGCAGCGGGGAACGTGCCAACGACCCGAACGAGATTATGCGGGGGGCGGTAAAGAAAATGACCGATGAGGAAATCACTGCGGTTTCCCACTACGTGTCGGGTCTGCACGTAGCAGAGTAGCATTAGGCTTCTTCACTGTGAGGGACTCTTAAAGTATGTCGCGATTGACCCATTGGTTGCTCCTGTCGCTCTCCCTGCTGCTTATCTCTCCAGCGGTAGCCGCGGCGGAATCATCTTTCACCGAGGGGGTGCACTATAAAGCGGTGACCCCTCCCCTCCATCCCCTTCAACCGGGGAAAGCCGAGGTGGTTGAGATGTTTTGGTATGGCTGTCCCCACTGTTACCGTTTCGAACCTCTCCTGGAACAGTGGGCAGAAGCGCAACCGGAGCAGGTGGCCTTTATCCGGGTCCCTGCGATATTTCGGGACTCATGGCTACTTCACGCCCAAGCCTTCTATACCGCCGAAGCATTGGGGGTGCTGGACAAAGTTCACCGCCCCTTGTTTGATGCTATTCATCTGGAAAAACGCCCGCTCAAAACCAAACAAGAGGTGGCAAACTTTTTCGCGACCCTAGGAGTGCCAAAGGAAGACTTTTTGCAGACCTTCGAGTCTTTCGCCGTCCAGGGCAAGGTTCAGCAAGCCGTCGTTATTACCCGGACCTCTGGAATTACCGGCGTTCCTGCCATGATCGTCAATGGTAAATACCGCACCGACGCCAACATGGCGGGCAGCTTTGAGGACATGCTTAAAGTCGTCGACTACCTCATCGCCCAAGGGGGTCCTTCAAGCCAGGCTGCGGCTGCTAAATAGGTGGCTTTCACTGCGCTCACTCCCAAACCGACCGACAGGGGCAAGGAAAATAGATAGGGGAGGACCCTCTAGATTTGGCTTTTTAGCCGCAAATGCACGCGAATAAACGCTAATGAAATGAAAAGAGAAGCCCCCACTCTAAAGATCCTAAGGGCTTCTTAGCTCACCAGAGCCAGAAGTGCGCTTCTGGCCCTCCCTGCGCATCACTTGGTGTTCGCTGCCTATAGCAGGTATTCTATATAAGTGAAGGAGAGGTACCGAAGCGGTCACAACGGCACCGACTCGAAATCGGTTGGGGCTATTGCAGCCCACGCGGGTTCGAATCCCGCCCTCTCCGCCATTGTTTGATAATAAGTTATTGATTAATAATCAATAAATCACTTTCATCCTGCTCAGGTCTTATTTTTGGTCTTACAGCAGTGTGCAGTTTCCCACCTGCGAATTGATGGTTGTCTGCTCCCGGTACCCACCCTCAGCACTTCGCCAGCTTTTCTCTTTACCGGCGGATATCCTTGAGCTTTTATTCCAGTTCCCCCTGGCTCAACTCCTTCAAGTCACCAAGAAAGTAGCGATGCTACCTTCAGGAAACACGAAAACAAAAAGGATGAACTGTAATGAGTCTTGTCCTCTAGGACTCGTTTAATGGGCTTCCCGCCAGCACCCACGGGGTTGCAAAATGCAAGGAGTTTGATGCATGACCAAGAAGCTGACTCTGAGCCAGCTATCGAATTTGCTGTTCCGTGCCTGCGACGACCTGCGCGGCAATATGGATGCCTCGGAGTACAAAGAATACATCTTCGGCATGCTCTTCTTGAAGCGACTTTCAGATCTCTTCGACCAGGAACGGGAGCAACTCGCCAAGGACCTGAAGGCCAGGGGCATGGCGGATGAAGTGATCGAGACTCAGCTCGACAATCCGGACAAATACACCTTTTGGGTGCCACCTGAGGCGCGATGGGACCCCAAGGATAAAAATGGTGAGCGGCCCAAAGATAAGGAAGGCAAGCCTCTGGGGGTCTCCCACCAGAAAACCAACGTGGGCACCTATCTCAACAAAGCCTTGGAGGCGCTTGAAGACGCCAACCCGGACGCGTTGCAGGATGTTCTCAAGCATATCAACTTCAACCGCAAAATTGGCCAGCGCACCCTCGACGACGATACTCTGTCTAACTTCATCCAGAACTTCGAGAAAATCCCGCTCCGGGACGAGAACTTCGAGTTCCCCGATCTGCTCGGCGCGGCCTATGAGTACCTTATCAAGTATTTCGCCGACTCCGCGGGCAAGAAGGCTGGTGAGTTCTACACCCCAGCCGATGTCGTTCGAGCGCTGGTTGAGATCGTCGATCCTCAACCTGGCATGAGCATTTACGATCCCACTTGTGGGTCAGGCGGTATGCTGATTCAGACTCGGGACTACATTCGTGAGTGTGGTGGCGATCCCCGTGATATGACCTTGGCAGGCCAGGAAAGCATCGGGACCACCTGGTCTATTTGCAAGATGAATATGCTTCTGCACGGCATCCCCCATGCGGATATCCGGCAGGAAGACACCCTCCGCCGACCCCAGCACAAGGACGACAACGGGGAGCTGCGGCGCTTCGACCGGGTCCTTGCCAACCCGCCGTTTAGTCAGAACTACATCAAAAAGGACATGGAGCCCCCAGGCCGCTTCGCCGTCTGGCTGCCCGAGAAGGGCAAGAAAGCCGACTTGATGTTCGTCCAGCACATGCTGGCGGTACTCAAGGGCAACGGCAAGATGGCCACGGTCATGCCCCACGGCGTGCTGTTCCGTGGCGGCGAGGAGCGCGAGGCCCGGCGTCATTTTATCGAGCGGGGCTGGCTGGAAGCCATCATCGGCCTGCCAGCGGGGTTGTTCTACGGCACCGGCATTCCCGCCTGTGTCCTGGTGATGAACAAGCAGGATGCACAAAACCGCAAGCAGGTGGTGTTCATCAACGCCGACCGGGACTACCGGGAAGGCAAGGCCCAAAATTTCCTGCGAGCCGAGGATATCTCCCGCATCGTCCATGCCTACCGCACGCTCGCAAGCGGTAAACGGGACGAGATTCCTGGCTATGCCCGATGCGTGCCCATCGAAGAGATCGAGGGCGAGGACTTCAACTGCAATATCCGCCGCTATGTGGACAATGCCCCCCCCCCGAGCTTCACGATGTGCGGGCCCATCTACACGGCGGCGTACCCAAGGGCGAGATCGATACCCTCGAACACTTCTGGATCAACTACCCGGACCTTCGCCAGCGCTGTTTTCAGCCACGGCCGGACACTGAAGCTTACCTGGACTTCACCCCAGAGGTGACTGATCGCCGCGCGCTGGCCGGCATCGTCAATAATGATAAGAGCGTGGCTGCTGCCCACGAGCGCTTCATTAGCATGCTGGAGCGCTGGTGGCGGAAGCATCTGCCCCATATCGAGGCGCTGGCCCCGGACAACGGCAAGAAGGGCAATGTCTACGGGCTGCGACGCTTGCTGCTCGGGTCCATCGAAAAGGCGCTAGCTGATCAACATTTGTTGTCAGACCATCAGGTGCGTGGCGGTTTGGCATGCTACTTCGAATATTTTAAGCCGGAATTCAAGTCCATCGCCTTCAGTGGTTGGGGCCCGGAGCTAATCCCCGACGACGAGATTCTGCAAAGCCAATTCCCCGAAGTGCTGGCCGCCATGGAAGCCAAGCGCACCCGCCTCGCGGAGCTGACGGCCCTCTTCACTGCGGCCGACGAGGAGGACTACGAAGACGAGGACGACACCGGGGTGTTGCCCAGCGACCAGGTTATAAAGCCCTCAAGGAAGAACTGAAGGCGCTGAACGCCACCTGGAAGGAGGCCCTCAAGGAGCTGAAGGCCCTCGCTACCGATCTCTTCACCGAAATGAAGGTGGCGGGGGTGCTCCCAAATGGGGTCAAGAAAGGCGACGTTACGCGGGGAATGTCGGCCAAGGAGGCCAATTTCAACGCGGGCCAGGTTATCCTCGACTTGGCCGCCGAGGCCAACTTCACCTCGGAGCGGATCGAGGCGATCCGGAAACACATGCAGGATGGTCGTGAAGCGCTGGAGCGGGCCCAGGCCTGTGAAACTCGACTAGCGCGGCACAAGGCCCTCGAAGATGAATCCAAGCAGCTCAAGGCGGATTTGCGGGCCATTGAGAAAAAGCAGGACGAGCTGGTGGCCGCCGCGCGGGAGAAGATCGACCCGGATGAAGCGCGGAGGGTCATTATTGACCGCCTCCACCGGCTCCTGGTGCAGACCTACGAGTCCTACCTCCGTGCAAATCAACGGGCGTGCCTGGTGGCGCTGGAGAACCTGCACGCCAAGTATGCGGTCACGGCCGAGGATATCGAGCAGCGGCGAGATGCGGCGATAGCAAAGCTCAAAGGGTTTTTGGGGGAGTTGGGGTATGTGTGATTGGGCTGAAGAGCAACTCGGCCGTCTGGCATCCATTGAGATCGGTGGGACCCCTGCTCGTGAAGTAGCAGAGTACTGGGCACGAGAGGAGGACGAGGGGCATCCATGGGTATCGATCGCGGACCTTGGCCCCAGAATTGTCTTCGACACGAAGGAGCGAATCACGAACGCCGGCATCCTCAACTCGAACGCCAAGAGGGTGCCGAAGGGAACGCTCATGATGAGCTTTAAGCTCACCATCGGCCGAGTCGGAATTGCTGGGAGAGACCTCTATATAAATGAGGCTATCGCAACCATTATCCCAACAGATGGCCGGCTCGATGGGAGGTTTCTCTATTATGCATTACCCGATACTGCCCGGAGTGCAATCACCGACACTGCTGTAAAAGGCGTCACCCTGAACAAACAGAAGCTAGGTGGCCTTCTGATCCGGTTCCCAGAGAGGCTTGATGAACAACAACGCATCGCCGAAATCCTCTCCACGGTGGATGAGGCCATCGAGCACACCGAAGCGCTCATCGCCAAGATGCAGCAGATCAAGGCCGGCCTGATGCACGACCTCTTCACCCGAGGCGTCACCCCGGATGGCCAGCTCCGGCCCCCTCGCGAGGAAGCCCCACGGCTCTACAAAAAGTCGCCGCTTGGTTGGATTCCGAGGGAGTGGGACACTGAGCTATTGGACAACATTGCCCTCCGGGGGAGCGGTCACACGCCGAGCAAAAATCATCCGGAATACTGGAACGGCGAAATCAAGTGGATTTCATTGGCTGACTCGTGGCGATTAGACCGAGTTCACATTGTGGACACGGATCACAAGATCACACAGGCTGGCATTGAGAACTCCTCGGCGGTTGTTCATCCGGCAGGAATCGTGGTCCTCTCTCGTGATGCCGGTGTTGGTAAAAGCGCTGTAACTACGTGCGAAATGGCGGTTAGTCAGCATTTCATGTGCTGGCGTTGTGGTCCTCGTCTTAACAACTATTACCTCTATTACTGGTTACAGTACCGCAAGTGGGAGTTCGAAAACATCGCGACCGGAAGCACGATCCCAACCATCGGCCTTCGGTTCTTCCGGCACTACCGAATCAATATCCCCCTTGAGGTCTCAGAACAAGAACACATCGCTGCAACACTGCTCGCTGCCGATGAAAAGGTATTCAGTCTGGAAGACGATGTAGGCAAACTGAGGCAGCTGCGTGCGGGCCTCATGCACGACCTTCTCACCGGCCGTGTGCCTGTTTCCGCGGCAGATGCTGCCGAATCCAAAAAAATCGCCGCGAATGTCTAAGTACCTCCAGGTCGAGAAGCCATTCCCCGACCCACGCTTGGTACTGGAGTGGCAGTTTACCTACCAACGTGCGGGCACACAGCTTAAGACCGGTAGGCATCGTCATCCGAAGTTGTTCATACCCATTTTGGGTACTAATATTCCCATTATGGGTATAAAAAACCAAGCTACCGACACGCGCCCCCTTGCACTGGCCGACGCGTTGTTTTCCTCCACCCAAAAGAGGGTGTTGGGGCTAATCTTCGGCCAGCCGGAGCGCAGTTTCTTCGCCACCGAAATCATCGACCGGGTCAGTGCCGGAACCGGTGCGGTACAGCGGGAATTAAAGAAACTGACCGACAGTGGCCTAGTGACGGTCTCCCGCATCGGCAACCAAAAGCACTATCAAGCCAACCCCGATTCACCCGTGTTTCTCGAGCTGTGTAGCCTGGTGCGCAAAACCGTGGGCCTGGCCGAGCCCCTGGGACAGGCGCTGGCGCCGGCATCAGCGGAGATCGAGCTGGCGCTGGTGTACGGCTCAATGGCGAAAGGCACCGCCACGGCCTCCAGCGACATCGACCTGCTGCTGGTCTCCAATAGTCTGACCCTGGAGGCCGTTTACGGCCTGCTGGCCGAGGCGGAGCAAACCCTCGGCCGTCCCATCAATCCCACCCTGTATACCAGAAAGGAGTTTCAGCGCCGGCTGAGCAATGGCAGCTCTTTCCTGGGACGGGTGCTGGCCGGTGACACCCTGATACTGCAAGGAAGCCTGACCCTGGAGGAAAGCTAAAGGTAGCCGAGTACCTCCACGTGGAAAAACCCTTTTTCATTAGTGACATCCTCTATTGCTAAGGATGGGCATCGTGCATGAGTACCCCAATCACCTACAATCTCAATCCAGTGAAGGGGCTGATCTTCCGCATCACGCATCGCGACAATATCCTCTGGATTCTAGATCATGGTCTGCACTGTCCCAACGGGACAGTCTTCGACCATAACTTTGTACCCATCGGCAATCCAGAACTGATTGACAGACGCCATCACCGAGAGGTCCCAATTCCGCCGGGCGGTGTGCTTGGTGATTATGTTCCATTTTACTTCACGCCCTATTCACCCATGATGTACAACATCAAAACGGGCTATGGCGGTGTCAAAAAGAGGCGCAATGATGAAATCGTGGTATTAGTCAGCTCATTGCATCAAGTTGCTAAAGAGCAGAGGAAATTTGTGTTTACTGATCGCCACGCGTACCTACGAGCAGCAAATTTTTATAATAATATTAATGACTTGAATCTTGTTGACTTTAAACTGCTGCGTAGCCGGGATTTTAGCCGTGACGTTGAGGATCCGGAAAAAATCGAGCGCTACCAGGCCGAAGCACTGGTCCACCAATCCCTCCCAGTACAGGCCTTATTGGGCATCGTTTGCTACACTAAGGCTGTAGCCGATGAGGTGCAGTCTGTTCTTCGAGTTCGCAAGATAACGATGAGAACGCTCGTGAAACCAAGCTGGTACTTCTGATGATCGAGTATACCAAAGGTAATCTGCTGAAAGCCGATGTGGAAGCCCTGGTCAACACCGTCAATACGGTCGGCATAATGGGTAAAGGTATTGCTTTGATGTTCAAAGAAGCCTTCAAGGATAACTTTGATGCCTATGCCGCGGCTTGCAAAGCCGGTGAAGTCAAAATCGGGCAGATGTTCACGACTGAAACCGGCAACCTGATGGGACCGCAGTGGATCATCAATTTCCCCACCAAAAAACACTGGCGCAATAAAACAAAGCTGGCATGGATTGAGGAAGGCCTAGAGGATCTGCGTCGCACCATTATCAAATACGGGATTGACTCTATTGCCATCCCCCCCCTGGGTTGCGGCAATGGCGGCTTGGATTGGCGCGAGGTAAGACCACTCATTGAAAAGTGCTTGGTAGATCTGAATGGTATTCATATTCTGGTCTATGAACCCACTCAGAAATATCAGAATGTTGCCAAACGCAAGGGTGTACAAACATTGACCCCTGCGCGTGCCCTGATAGCCGAACTCGTCCGGCGCTATTGGGTGCTGGGCATTGAATGCAGCCTGCTCGAAATCCAAAAATTAGCATGGTTCCTGGAACGTCGTCTGGAAGAAAGCGGATTAGATAATCCACTCCAGCTTGATTTTAAAGCCAATCGTTATGGCCCCTATGCTGACCGGCTGCGCCACTTGTTGGATGCCCTGGATGGTAGTTATCTGCGCTGCGACAAGCGATTGGCCGATGCCAAACCCGAGGATACGATCGCTTTCAATGATACCCAAAAAGAATATGTGGCAACCTACCTGAAAAGTAAAGCCAAGGCCTATCTGCCGGCGCTGGAGGCAACGACAAAACTGATTGATGGCTTCGAGTCGCCACTCGGTATGGAGCTACTGGCTACCGTCGATTGGTTGTTAGTCCGCGAGCACTGCAAACCCGAAGTAGAGGATGTTAAACGAGGCATTGCCCATTGGCCCGCTAGCCGAAGTGCCGCACTTAGGAAACAACGCATATTTGATGATCGTTTAATCAGCTTGGCACTCGAACGCCTAGCCGCCTACTGAACGGCTATGGGAGGATGACCGAATACCTGCATGTTGAAAAGCCCTTCCTCGTCCAGCTCGACGCGCTGGGGTGGCAGGTCATCAATCAAGGCCAGGGAACCATCCCTTCAGACCCGGCCAAAAGCCTGCGCCTGAGCTTTCGCGAATGGCTGCTCCCGAAGGTGTTCCGGGACGCGGTTCGAGCCCTCAATCTCACGCCGGAGGGCAAGCCCTGGCTCACCGACCGGCAGCTCGATGACCTGCGTGATCAAATCCTGCGCCAGCCCAACCGTACCTTACTGGAAGCCAACGAAATGGTGCAGAGCCTATTCCTCAAGGTCCAGGTGGATCGCAACGAGATCACGGGAGAGTCGGACCCGGTAGTCAAGCTCATCGACTTTGCCCATCCCGAGCGCAATCAGTTTCATGCCATCAACCAGTTTCGGGTGGATACGCCGGGGTGCGTTAAGAGCTTTATCATTCCGGACATCGTCCTATTCGTAAACGGCCTGCCGCTTGTCATCGTCGAGGCGAAAATCGGCGATCCCAATACCGCTAACCCGTTGCACGCCGCCTTTGAGCAACTCCTGCGCTACCGCAATGGCCGCCCCGAAACCGCCAAGGCGGGACTCCGTGAGGGAGAGCCCAGGCTTTTTTACAGCAATCTACTCCTGGTGCGCACCTGCGGCGAGAAGGCCGAGTTCGGCACCCTCACCTCCAGCCACGAACATTTCTACGCCTGGAAGGATATTTGGCCCAAAACCAACCAAAGCTACATACCGCCGCTCGGGGTAGAGCGAGAGCAAGAAAAGCTCATCCAAGGGCTTCTAGCCCCAGCCACCCTGTTGGACGTCCTGCGCACCTGTACGGTCTTCATGGACACCGATGCAGGCCGGCGCATTAAGGTGGTCTGCCGCTACCAGCAATACCGCACCGCCCGAAAAATTGTAGAGCGTCTTCGCACCGGCAAAACCCCTGAAGCCCGCTCAGGGGTGGTGTGGCATACCCAGGGCTCCGGCAAGTCGTTGACCATGGTCTTTGTGGCGCGGATGCTGCGCACAGCGCCAGATCTTCAGGACTTCAAGATCTTGCTGATCAATGATCGGATTGACCTGGAAAAGCAGCTTGCAGGCACCGCCAAGCTCATTGGCGGCAAGATCAACGTCATTGAGAGCACCGACCAACTTCGAGAACACCTGAGTACAGAGGCCTCGGACCTCAACATGGTCATGGTGCACAAATTCGCCGAGCGCACCGAAGCGCTACCCCTAAAGGTAGCCGAAGCCCTCGGGACCTATGGATCGGTGCCCTCAAGCAAAACCTTCGGGATGGTGAACCCCTCCGAGCGAATCCTGATGATGATCGACGAGGCCCATCGGACCCAGGGCTCCGATCTGGGCGACAACCTCTTCGAAGCCTTTCCCAACGCTACCCGCATCGCCTTCACCGGGACCCCCCTCATTACCGAGCAGCACGGTAACAAGCGCACGGTGAAGCGCTTTGGCGAATACATCGACACTTACAAGCTCATGGACGCCGTCCAGGACGGCGCTACGCTCCAGATCCTCTACGAAGGACGTACAGCCGATACCGCCCTCAAGGACAAGCACGACTTCGACACCCAGTTCGAGGACCTTTTCAAGGATCGCAGCGAAGAAGAAATCCTCACCATCAAGAAAAAGTACGGCGCCACCGGCGATATTCTCGAAGCTTCGAGCCGCATCGAAGCTATTGCCAAGGACCTGGTTGACCACTATATCGACAATATCCTGCCCGATGGTTTCAAAGCTCAGGTCGTGTGCCACTCCAAGCTGGCCACCCTCCGTTACCAGCAGGCTATCCGGGAGGCGCTGCGTGACCGCATCGAGCGAGAACAGCGGCAGGCCACCCCGGACCAGGAGTTGATCCGGCGTATCGCTTTTACCAGCAGGCTATCCGGGAGGCGCTGCGTGACCGCATCGAGCGAGAACAGCGGCAGGCCACCCCGGACCAGGAGTTGATCCGGCGTATCGCTTTTCTGAAGGCTGTGGTGGTTATCTCACCAGATCCCACCAACGAACCGGCTGCCATAACCGAGGCCCGCAAGGAAGCCAAGCGCTGGAGTGCGGTGGAAAATTTCTGCAAACCCTTCGACTTTGACGATCCCGATAAAGAACTGACGGGCATTGCCTTCCTCATTGTCTGCGACATGCTGCTCACCGGCTTTGATGCCCCCATCGAACAGGTCATGTATATCGACAAAAAGCTGCGCGAGCACAACTTGCTCCAGGCTATCGCCCGCGTCAACCGGGTAGCCCAGCACAAGCACCGCGGCTTTATCGTGGACTACATCGGCCTTGCCAATCATCTCACCTTCGCCCTTTCCCTCTACGCCAAAGAAGACGCCCAGGACATTCAGGGGGGCCTCAAGAACCTCCTTAGTGAGATGCCCATCCTCGAGGAACGTTACCAGCGGCTTCTGCAACATTTCCGTGCGGCGGGCGTGACCGATATCGAGGCCTTCATCAAGGATGACTTGAAATCGCCAGAGGCCGAAGTGGCGGTAATCCACGGGGCGGTCAGGGCCTTAAAAGACATTAAGCGGCGGGCCGACTTCGAGGTCTACCTGAAAAAATTCCTCCAGAGCCTCAACCTTATCCTGCCTAACCCTGCGGGATACCCCTATCGTGGACCCGCCAAGCGTTTTGGCTACCTGCTGCGAATAGTGAAGGAGCGCTATAAAGACGAGTCCCTCGACATTGCCGATGTGGGCGAGAAGGTGAAGGCCCTGATTAACGCCCATCTCATCAGCTTGGGCATCAACCCCAAGATCCCGCCGATCAAACTCCTGGCCGACGATTTCCTGGTCCAGCTACAAAAGCATGCCCAGGGCGACCCCGAGGCCAAGGCCAGTGAAATGGAGCACGCCATCCGCAAACATTGCACCATTCACTTCGACGAAGACCCGGCCTTCTACACCAAACTCAGTGAAAAACTCGAGCAACTCATTGAACAGCACCGGAATAGCTGGGAGCTGCTCGCCGAGGAGTATGAGAAATTGCGTCAGGAAGCCATTGAAGGCAGAACTCAAGCCATTGAGGGGCTGACCAAAGAGGCCACCACCTTCTATGATTATGTGTTGCAGCTAGCCTATGCGGATGGTGAAGTTCCCTCCGGGGACCGTGCCGGGCTGAAGAAGCTGATGGCTCACATCGTAGAGTTGCTACAGGAGACCATTGGCGTGCTCGATTTCTGGAAGAAGCCCATTGAAGTCAAAAAGCTTCGAGGCAATATCGACACCGAGATCCTGCTGGCGAATATTCCCGCACTCAACGCCAAGCATGAGCGCATCGCCGTCGAGATCGTGAAACTCACCGAGAAACGGCACGAGGAACTGATCAAGTGAAGGGACAAGAACCCAACATTGATTACGCCGTGGTCCGCAGCCGCCGCTCGACGGTGGACATCATCATCGAGCGTGACGGCAGCGTCCTTGTCCGGGCACCGGAGTGGGTCAATGACCAACAGGTGGAGAAAGTCGTCCAGTCCAGACAATACTGGATCTACCAAAGCCTTGCGGAGTGGCGTGACTTGAATGCAACTCGGGTCCTTCGCGAGTACAAGAACGGGGAAGGTTTCCTATATCTTGGTCGTGCCTATCGCTTGCGCTTAGCGAATAATCAAGACGCGCCGCTACAGTTCCAGCAGGGCCGCTTCATGCTTCGGCGAGACCTGGTGGAGAGCGGCGACGTGGCCACTGCAAAGGCGGCTTTCAGAGACTACTATATTGCCCGCGGGCTGGATCGGATCGGTCAGCGGGTAGCCTATTTTGCTCCCAAAGTGGGCGTCGAGCCGACTGATATTGATGTCCGTGAGCTCGGCCATCGCTGGGCTTCCTGCTCCCCCACCGGCAAGCTCGCCTTTCACTGGAAGTGCATGATGGCGCCCCAAACCATCATCGACTATATCGTGGTCCACCACCACCGCGACCACACCGATGCCTTCTGGAACGAAGTGGACAAGGTAATGCCGGAGTACCGCGAGCGGAAAGAGTGGCTCCGCAAAAATGGTGCAGGGTTGGATATCTAGGCCATGGGATCTACAACTGTACCCCCTCCTGTCTATTCCCAGATTGTATAGATTCAGTCTAAACAACCACTTGAAGCCTTAATCGATTGCATTACTTGATTAAACTTTCATAAAATCAATTACTTATGAGGTGTTGGAGGAAGGTGGGTCTGATAAAGAAAATTTATTGCTAGCAAGTTTAGGGTACACAGCTTCATGTCTACGATCAGAGAGGATTGACATGAGTTATCTGCGCTAGGATGCTACTTTAATCAGAAGAGAAACACACTGGGAAAGTGAAAGGTTTTGTCATGTCCTGCAAACTAGCCCTACCAGGTAGGAGAGAGAGGTCCTAGACGGTGCTTCACGTATGGTTGGCACGATTCCTGGCGCCATTGATGATCTTGGGACTGCCCCTATTAGGCGCCTGGCTGGATGGCCAATCCTTGGCACCTTACCTGGAATTTCCTCCCACTCCTAAAGCCTGGGACTCCAAGTCCTTTTCCTGGGCCCTATTTATGGTCACCACCCTGGTGGTGGTCGGGGCGGTCGTTCCCCTCGTCATCCGGGTGTTCAGCGCTGAACCTCCTTCCCCAGAGGGGACGGCTTATCCCGCCGATTTTCCCCGCTGGGGGTGGTGGGGCGTGGGAATCGTGGCCATTACCTGGGTTCTAGCTTGGAACCGTTTTTCCTGGTTCGCGCCCCTACAACCCTATACCTTCACCCTGCTCTGGGTGGGTTATATCTGGGTGGTCAATGGACTCACCTTCCAGCGCACTGGACATTGTCTGGTGGTGGACCGCCCTAAACAGCTATTGCTTCTATTTCCCTTAAGCGCCCTCTTTTGGTGGTTCTTTGAATACCTCAATCTGTTCGCTCAAAACTGGTACTACCTGGGAGAAAGCAGCGCACCGACTGCTGGGATAAGGGATTTTCTAACCGCTTCCTTACCGTTTTCGACGGTTCTGCCGGCGGTCCTCAGTACCCGGGATTTGCTGGCGTCTTTTCCTCGCCTCAGCGCCGGACTCGGGAATTACCATCCAGTGCCGGTTCCCTTTCCCCGCTTACTCCCCTGGATAATCTTGCTGGTGGGCGGAGGAGGATTATTGGGCATTGGCCTTTGGCCGACGTATCTGTTCCCGGCGGTCTGGGTGGCACCGATACTGTTAATCGTCGCCCTTCAGTCCCTGACCGGTGGCCACACCTTCTTTTCCCCCTTGACGCAGGGGGATTGGCGCCCCCTCTGGTTACCTGCCCTAGCCGGGCTGATCTGCGGGTTCTTTTGGGAGATGTGGAATGAATACAGCTTCTCCCGCTGGGTGTACACTATCCCCCAGGTGCATGGATTCTCTTTGTTTGAGATGCCCTTATTAGGCTATGCGGGTTATCTGCCTTTCGGGTTGACCTGCGTGGCTACCCTGGATTTCTTTTTGCCGACAAGATTTGATCTCCATCAATTTACTTACCGTCAGATCCTAAAAGCGACCCCCAGGTGAAAAATGTGGTTTAAAAAAAACCAGGATGATTTTACCGATCAAGGTGTATTGATCACCGGCGGCTCAAGAGGGATCGGCTTGGTCACCGCCCAAGCCTTTCTGGAAAAGGGTGCCCGGGTGGCCATCTGTTCTCTCAGTCCCGAGCGGCTCTCTAAGGCCGAACAACAACTGCGCCAGCAGGGAGAAATAATGGCGATACCCGCCGATGTGCGAGATTTCCATCAACTTCAGCAATTCGTCAACCAGGCCCAGGCGCAATTTGGTCGGATCGATATCCTGGTTAACAACGCGGGTGTTGCCTGGAGCGGCGATTTTGTCGAAGAGACCATTGAAAGTATCGATAAGACCGTCGAGGTGAACCTTAAGGGGGTATTGTATGCCACCCATGCTGTATTGCCTCTCATGGTTAGGCAAAAACGCGGTACCATTATCAATGTGTCCTCGGGGGCGGGACTATCCGGCTTTGCGGGGTTGGTCAGCTACTGCGCTTCCAAATTCGGGGTAGTGGGATTTACCGAGAGCCTGGCCCAGGAAGTCGGTCCCCAAGGGATTCGGGTTTTCGGGATCTGCCCAGGGAGAGTAGCCACTGATATGCAGGAGGCCGTATCAGGACAAAAAATCGGCCTACCCCCTGAAAAAGTTGGCCAAAAGATCGTCCAATTGGCGGGCCGCCATCCGCCGATTTCCACGGGAAAGTGTCTGGTAATTTCTTCGTAAGGGATTACCACTCTAAACAACCACAAGGGTACCCCCCTAAGGAGTACCCTTGTGCGCCGAAAAGTAGGCGGAAGATATGAGATACCGGAGGTAAACAAAACACTTAAGGCTTCACCAGCCCCACTAAGTGGCTTAAGACGAACCCAAGCCAATTAGATTGAGGGCTAACACCACGTAGAAAACGATCAATACAAAATTGAGCAATGAACTATTGGTTTTACGCTCTTTGCTCTGTTCCATTCTCTGCTCCTCATCAGCTATGTTTCAGGATGGGGTCAGAATAAAGAATGAAGCTGAAAACAAGCTGAAAAATATCAAGGATAGGTCAATTTATCATGCCCCAAAGACACCGCCATTTGCCAGAAAGCTATCGGAATGAGGAATTTCTCTCTAGCCGCGAGGCACGATCACTGCGGATACTCTCCGAGTACTTGGAGCCTCAGCGTCGCTTTGCGCGCTACAAGGTGGACGATACGGTGGTGTTTATGGGCTCAGCCCGTACCGTCTCCCGCGCCCAGGCTGAAAAGGAGCTCAAGGCAGCCGAGGAAGGTCAAGGGGATATCGACAAAGCCAGGCGGCAGCTTGAAATGTCGAAATATTATGAGGCCGCTAGGGAACTAGCGCGCCGCCTAACAGAATGGTCCAAGGGATTAAGTGATGAAGAGCGGCGCTTCGTGGTTTGCACCGGCGGCGGTCCAGGGATTATGGAAGCAGCCAATCGGGGGGCCTCCGAAGCAAAGGGGATCAACGTAGGGTTGACCATCTCCATCCCTATCGAGGAATTTGATAATCCCTATATCACCCGCGAACTCTCGTTCCACTTCCATTATTTTTTCATGCGCAAGTTTTGGTTTGCTTATCTGGCAAAAGCCGTTATTGTCTTTCCGGGCGGCTTCGGGACTCTTGACGAATTGTTTGAACTCCTCACTCTGGTGCAAACGGGCAAAATCCGGAAACACCTTCCCATTGTCCTCTTTGGAAAAGAGTACTGGAACGAGACTATCAACTTCGAGGCCCTAGTCCATTACGGGAATATTGATCCCCAGGATCTCAATCTGCTCTATCAGACCGACTCCGTCGATGAAGCCTATACCTTTCTCGTGGATCACCTCGCCCGATACGCCATCGAGGAACGGGGAGCGATTCTTTAAAAATGCCCTATAAAGTCATTATCCCCGCCCGCTATGGCTCTAGCCGCCTGCCTGGTAAACCCCTGCTCGATCTGGCCGGTAAACCCATGCTGCTCCATGTCGTAGAAAAAGCCCAAGAAAGTGGCGCGGAGGAAATTTTGGTGGCTACCGACGATAGGCGCATAGAGGCCATCGTCAAAGGCTGGGGTATCCAGGTCTGTATGACTTCAACCGAGCATAGCTCTGGGACTGAGCGATTAGCCGAGGTGGTGGCTCAACAGGATTACTCGAACCAGACCCTTATTGTCAATGTCCAGGGTGATGAACCCCTTTTACCCCCCTCCCTAATCGCCCAGGCGGCAAAAGATCTAGAACTTCACCCCGAGGCAGATGTGGCCACCTTAAGCGTGAATATCGCCAACCGCGAGGAGTTATTTAATCCCAACATTGTCAAGGTGGTTCGGGATGCGCAAGGCTATGCTCTTTATTTCAGCCGAGCGCCCATTCCCTGGGCTAGAGAAGATTTTGCCGCTGAGAACAGAATCTGGCCGACTTCCTGGCCCTATTATCGCCATCTCGGCCTTTACACCTATCGGGCAGGCTTCTTGCGATCCTATCCTCAACTCCCTCCCTGCCCTCTGGAACAAGCCGAGCGCCTAGAGCAATTGCGGGTCTTATACCATGGGGGCCGAATCCATGTGGCTGTTGCCGATGTGATTCCCCCTCCAGGGGTGGATACCCAGGCTGATCTGGAACAAGCTAGGCAATTGCTAGCCCAGAAAGACCATCCCGCCTAAAGATAGAAGACCACCAAACGATTACATTTAAGGGGACAAAAATTGCAAAACCCCCAGGGCTAGAAACCCAGGAGTCAACTGTCCAGAAGGATCTCGAACCCTAACTTCTAAGATCTGGGGCACACGGCGGCGCGCCTTGCCGAACTGATCAGGCTGGATTACCCTATGGCAGACGGCCTCCTGAAGCACCAGTACTGGACCCTCCTCTAAAACCTCAATCACTTGGCAAGGAATTCCTTGATGCTGGACCTGGTGTCCAATAAGACGTCGCAGAGATGGGATGGCGATAGAGTCGGGGAACATATTAGCGTTTACAGTGGCATGAGATCATGATTCTAAAAAAATGGCTCCAAAACAAACAAACTCCCTTTAACCCCACTGAGGGCAAGGTTGGGATCCTGTTTATTTGTATGGCTAACTTCTGCCGCTCTCCCATGGCCAAAGGCCTTTTCCAGCGGTTAGTAACACATCATCACCTTGACCATGCCATTTTCGTTGATGCTGCTGGCACCCATGGCCATTTTGCTGGCGAGCGTCCGGATCCGCGGGCCCGAGCATGCTGTCGACAGCGGGGTATTTGTATCGACCACTACCGCGCCCGGCAGATCCAATACACGGACTTTATTCACTTTGATTACCTTGTCGCCATGGACCGCTCAAACTTGGCGTTGTTACAAAAACTAGCCCCGGCCAGTCAGCTCGGAAAGATCCGGCTACTTCTTGAGTTAGCGCCCCATTTGGGAAAACAAGACGTCCCCGATCCCTATTATGGCCCTCCTGCTGAGTTTGAAGAGGTCTTAGACCTTATTGAGGAGGCCGCTCATGGCCTCCTCAAAGAAATCCGCCAGCGACACTTAAGCCCCTAACCGGAAGACTCTTTCCTCACTGCGGGAGGCAACATTTGTGTCTGTTCTTCCACCACGGAGATGGGTGCAGGCAATTTTGGCGCCTCTTCGGCAACGACCGCCCGCTCATTCGCCGCCACCACCTTTGCCGGCCCAGGAGATATCGATTCCCGGGAACCTCCCCCTTGCCCCTCCTCCGAGGAGGCTTTTTTCTCCTTGGAAACGGCTGTCTCTGGAGGCGATTTGGAGGAAGCCTCTTTTAACTCTGAAGAAAGCGCAGGGTTTTTTTCAGCATTTCCCGTTTCTTTAGGTTGCTTCCCTGCTGCCCCATCACCTCTACTCCCGCTGCTGCTGTGACGGTGCCTATTGGCTGCACTGGAGCGAGAACGGCGACCCCCCCGGCGCCCCCGGGTGGAGCTCCTTGAGGAGGTGCTTTCCCCAGATTTCTGCCTCTCCTGGGTTTCCTTGACTTCGGGTGCCGGTTGAACACTCCCCACCTCTGGAGAAACTTCCTTGCTCTGGGTATTTTCCCTGCGATTTTGCCTCCGACCCGAACTGCGTCGCCCCCTACCATGGGATCTCCCACGGCGAGAAGCCACACGCTCCTGTCTACTCGGCTCTCCAGGAGTTGCTGCAGTCTCCTGATTCGATACCTCCGGTGCTTCTGGCTCTTGCTCGCCCCCTATCAGCACCTTCCAGAAATGCCTTAAAAAGTGAGGTTGAGCAGCCGGTGCCGCTGGTTTCGGTCCAGGCGGGGGAAGCGAGGGAGAAACCCCTTTAACCAAGGGCTGATCCGGAGCAACGCTAGGTGCGGCAAACACCAGATTCTTAGACTCCGGTTCATTCGCCATCTGGTAGCTTTGCATTTCAAGCCGTTTATCCGTCCGCCCCTCTTCTTTCCCCTTGTCCTTAACTCGCTCAATTTTGAAAGCAGGGGTTTCCAGATGGGGATTAGGCACTAAAAATAAATGCACCTCATATCGCTTTTCAATGGTGGCAAGGTTGGTTCGCTTCTCGTTGAGCAAAAAGGAAGCCACTGAAATAGGAAGTTGAACCACCATGCGAGCGGTCTTTTCTTTAGCTGCCCCTTCCTCGACAAGGCGCAAAACCGATAGACCCAGGGATTCTACCCCTCTCACATGACCCCGGCCACTACAACGGGGGCAGACCACCTGATGGGCTTCCCCTAGAGACGGTCGCAACCGTTGCCGCGACATCTCTAGAAGCCCAAATCTGGAAATACGACCCACTTGTACCCGCGCCCGATCTTCACGCAAGCACTCCCGCAGCCGATTCTCAACCGCCCGCTGGTTACGTAAGGGGGCCATATCGATAAAGTCGATAACAATCAATCCCCCCAAATCACGTAATTTTAACTGGCGTGCTATCTCCTCCGCCGATTCTAAGTTGGTTGAAAGCGCCGTCTCCTCAATATCCTCCCCCTTATTCGCCCGCGCTGAGTTGATATCGATGGTGGTCAGGGCCTCGGTGTAATCGATGACGATTGCACCACCGGAAGGTAGCGCAACCTCATGCTGGAATGCAGTTTCGATTTGGCTCTCAATTTGAAAGCGGGTGAACAGGGAAACCTTATCTTGGTAGAGCTTAAGCTTCTGCAACTCATGGGGCATCACTTGCCGCATGAAATCATAAGCCCGCTGATAGACATCCGGGGTATCGATCAGGATTTCGCCAACATCTAAGCGCAAGTAATCCCGTAATGCGCGAATAATGACATCGCTTTCCTGATAAATGAGGAAAGGCGCTGGCCGCTCTTGAGCGGCGACCTGGATAGCCTGCCAAAGATGGAGCAAATAATTAAGGTCCCACTGCAATTCTTCCGTGCTCTTACCTAGAGCCGCAGTCCGAGCAATAAGCCCCATGCCCTCAGGCACCTCAAGAGCACGCATTGCTTCTAAAAGCGCGCTTCGCTCTTCCCCTTCGATCCGACGAGAAACTCCCCCAGCCCTAGGGTTGTTGGGCATCAATACAAGATACCGCCCCGCCAGACTCACAAACGTAGAAAGCGCGGCCCCTTTATTACCCCGCTCCTCCTTTTCCACCTGGACGAGTAACTCTTGCCCTTCCTTGAGCACTTCTTGGACTTTAAGTCGCTCCCCAGGTTCTCCTTGATGGGGCTGAAAATAGCCGCGCGCCACCTCCTTGAGAGGTAAAAACCCCTGGCGATCAGCACCATAATCTACGAATACGGCCTCTAAACTCGGTTCAATCCGAGTAATTTTGCCCTTATAAACATTGGCTTTTTTCTGTTCCCGAGCCGGATTTTCAATATCTAAATCTTGCAAGTGCTGGCCATCGACCATCGCCACTCGCAACTCTTCCGCATGAGTTGCATTAATAAGCATTCTTTTCATGAATCTCGTTCCTTAATTTCCACGCATATTCACACCCGCGGCTAAACTCCCTGCCTATTCAAGAACCTGAGCACTTCAGACTCAATAAGCAGCAATCATCCGCAGATGCCTGCGAGAGAAACGAGAGTGGCGCTTAAGACGCCAGTTTTCGTATGAGGTCTATGACTTTAAGCCTGGAAAACCTCGAGAATAGGGTAGAGAAAAGTCGGGCGGCCCTGCCTGCCGATAAAAGGTACCGGCACCACTTGCCCGCCTAGCTAACCTCCTCCAATTGAGGTGAAAATGACAGCCAATACTCAGCACGCTTAACCAAACTGCCATTACTCATCCCTTCTGCGGAAAAGCTCCGCATAAACACCTACTCGCATAACTTGCCTGCCAAAAGCTCATCCTGCGGTACATACCAATAACTTGAGTGAAGTGCATGCACTTTTTGCAGGTACAGCAATATTCTTCACCCTTCCACCTATCAGCTTATTGCCTAAGCCTATGGTCAGCAGGATCGCCTAAACTTTTTTCAGTTCCAGCGCGGTTTATCATCATAATAACCTCAAGGCTACTCGTTACTTCTCGCAAAACCTTGTTCTCTCGCCGCAGCCTTGACACCATCCTATGATCACCAGGAACTGGTACGGCGCGGCCTGTAAAAATCCCTCACTATGTTCTATCGGACATATAGCTTATATGTCTTACATGAAGACAAGGGCCTAGCCATGTTAAGCCCAAAAGTTTGATCTTATTTCAATCAATAGTGCCGCCCTATGGAAACCCATTGCTTAATTACAGGCGGGCAGTCACCCCCCCATGTTATACATGATTAGACAATTTTTTTTAAAAACAGTGCCTTCAAACGGGTACCTCCACTACTCACACCACGGTCTTTGGGGTGATGAAGCAACTCTTTGCAATATATCAGGCTGCCCCTTTAGCATCAAATACAAGAGAAAGAACCATAAACTCAGCGAGGTTTGCGCCCTATTCGGTCCAACTCCCTCAAGCGCGCAAGCTTTTCGGCGATCTTGATCTCCAACCCCTGAGAAACTGGCTCATAGTAGCAAGGCTGCCCCATCTCCTCGGGAAAATAATGCTCGCCCGCTGCATAGGCTTCAGGTTCATCATGGGGATAACGATACCGGTTGCCATAACCAAGCTCTTTCAAAAGCTTAGTGGGCGCATTCCGCAAATGCAAAGGCACGCCGAGGGAGCCATAAGCCTTAGCGTCCCGGGTAGCGGCGTTCAGGGCCTTATAGGTGGCATTGCTCTTGGGAGCACAGGAAAGAAATATCACCGCCTGGGCAAGGGCCAATTCACCCTCGGGGCTACCGAGGCGTTCATAGGCCTCCCAAGCATCAAGGGCAAGGCGTAAAGCTCTGGGATCAGCATTGCCGATATCCTCGCTCGCGATTCGCACCAAGCGCCGAGCTAGGTAGGAAGGATCACAACCCCCATCCAGCATACGGCAAAGCCAATATAAAGCGGCATCCGGCGCGGAACCCCGTACGGCTTTATGGAGCGCCGAAATTTGCTCATAAAAGGCCTCACCCCCCTTATCAAAGCGCCGAACTCCCCCTCTTAACACTTGGTTCAGCAGTTCCTCCGGGATCGTCTTTTTCTCTGCCAGATCGCTAGCAATTTCAAGCAAGTTGAGAGCCCGGCGGGCATCCCCATCCGCCGCCTCGGCAAGCCGCTGGCATAGGGTTTCAGCCATTGTCAGCGAACGCCTCCCCAGCCCCTGCTCTGGATCCGCCAGGGCACGATTGATCAGGGTGCAGATATCTCCCACCCGAAGGCATTTAAGGACATAAACCCGGCACCGGGATAAAAGCGCATTATTCAATTCAAAGGAGGGATTTTCTGTGGTCGCACCAATGAAAATAAAGGTGCCATTTTCCACATAGGGTAGAAAAGCATCCTGTTGGCTTTTATTGAAACGGTGCACTTCATCCACAAAAAGGACGGTCCCATACCCTTCCTCGGACCGGACTCGCTGGGCCTTATCCACCGCAGCTCGCACTTCTTTCACCCCGGCCAGCACCGCAGAAAGACTGATAAATTGGGCCTGGCAGTAGTGGGCGATAAGGCGAGCCAAGGTGGTTTTGCCAGTACCCGGAGGCCCCCACAGCACCATGGAGTGGGGACGGCCTGTTTCAATCGCCTGGCGCAGAGGCGCCCCCTTGTCCAGGAGATGACTTTGGCCAACAAAGTCATCCAATTTCTGGGGCCGCATCCGATCGGCTAAAGGGCAGCCGGCAACGTCCACAGAAAATGGGCTCTTTTCACCATGCAGAGACATCACCCTAGGGGGAGTCTCCTCCCATGACATCCACCCCTTCTGGCGGCGTAAATACAAACAGTGAGGAGTCAAGGGATAGGTTGACCTCAACCTCAGAAAAGGAAAGACGGGTGATTTGGCCAAAACTATCGTGCAGTTCCATCTGACGTAAAGTATTATTATCAAATCCCAGCAATAACCGTTCGAAGGCGGCCTCTTTATTACGGGGTAGCAATTCCACCCAAGCCAAATGATTATGGGAGGCCAGGTTATTGATTTGGAAAGTCTCTTCCGGTAAGCGCTCACCAGAAAGCAGCAAAGCCGGGGTATCTCCTAGGGCCAATTTCTGGTTTTTGACCGTCACTTGTTCTAAGTCGGGATCATAGAACCAGATACGCTCACCATCTGCCACGATTGCTTGAGTGAATGGCTCATGATAATCCCAACGGAATTTACCAGGGCGCTGAAGGAAAAAGATTCCCCTGCTCTCCTCTAGGGGCTCGTTATACTCGTCTAGTAAAATCTGATGAAACTCAGCGCGTAAGCTATGGACCCTTTCCAAGAATGTTTCCAAACGCGCCCCCGGTTCCTCAGCCTTGAGGGCAAAGGCCATGCTGCCTAAGACAATCCCCCAGAGCACCCTTCGGAGCCATTGTCGCCTTCGACAGGAGTTTTTAATAAACACTCGTTCTCAACTCTCCGGTGGAGGGGGAGCCAAGACTTCTCGGCTCCCATTAGACTGCATGGGGCCTACGACACCGCTTTGCTCCATGGCCTCGACCAGCCGCGCCGCGCGGTTATAACCAATTCGCAATCGCCGCTGAACCCCCGATACAGAGGCCCGCTGAGTCTCAGTAACCACCCGCACCGCCTGGTCATAAAGGGGATCATTCTCCGCCTCAGCACCACCGGCGGCTAGATTAGCGCCGTCTCCAAATTCATCCATCCCCTGGGTAATTTCTTCCAAATATTGGGGAGCGCCCTGCTGCTTAAGAAACTCTACCACATTATGGACTTCGTGATCGTCCACGAACGCGCCATGTATCCGTTCAGGCATAGCCGTTCCAGGGGGGAGGTAGAGCATATCCCCCTGCCCCAGAAGTTGCTCGGCGCCCATTTGGTCCAAGATGGTCCTGGAATCCACCCGTGATGAAACCTGAAAGGCCATCCGGGCCGGAATATTGGCCTTAATAAGTCCCGTGATTACATCCACTGAAGGCCGTTGAGTAGCAAGGATTAAATGAATACCAGAAGCTCGGGCTTTTTGTGCCAAGCGGGCAATGAGTTCCTCCACTTTCTTACCCACCACCATCATCATGTCCGCAAGCTCATCTATCACGACCACGATTAAGGGTAAGGGTTCCAGCAGTAATGGCTCTTCCTCTGGAAGTGGTGAATGGAGGGGATCTTTCAGCGGTTGGCCTGCCTTAATGGCATCCCGCACTTTACGGTTAAACCCGGCCAAATTGCGAACCCCCAATGCAGCCATCAGCCGGTAGCGTCGCTCCATCTCCGCCACACACCAGCGCAAGGCGTGCCCTGCCTCATTCATATCGATGACGACGGGAGCCAGCAGGTGAGGGATACCCTCATAAACCGACAACTCCAGCATTTTAGGGTCAATGAGGATCAGGCGTACCATCTGGGGAGTGGTCTTATACAACAGGCTCAAAATCATGGCGTTAATGGCGACCGACTTACCTGACCCGGTGGCTCCCGCTACTAGCAAGTGGGGCATCTTGGCAAGATCGGCGACCACTGGATCACCGCTGATATCCTTGCCCAAGGCCAAGGTCAGAAAGGCTCGGCTCTCAAGGTAGACGGCACTATGCACCACTTCTGAAAGATGCACAATTTCCCGGGTTTCATTAGGAATCTCCAGGCCCACCACCGGCTTACCGGGAATGACTTCGACCACCCGAACGCTCAGCACGGACAAAGCCCGTGCCAAATCCTTCGCCAATCCAGAGATTCGGCTGACTTTAACCCCAGGGGCCGGTTGCAACTCAAAACGGGTAATGACAGGCCCCGGATTGACCGCCACTACTTGCACCTCAACCCCAAAGTCTTTGAGCTTTTCCTCCACTTGGCGGGACAAGTTTTCCAGGATTTCCCCTGAATAGCTTCCCTGGGAGGAAGAAGGTTTATCCAAAAGAGAGAGGGGCGGAAGCCTCCCTTCTTCTGAAGGTTGAAATAAAGGCGGCTGACATTTCTGTGGTTGCTGTAGATTCGTCCCCCTTCGTGGCCCTACCTCCATGGGTGGAGCCACTACCCTCGGTAGGGATGTCTCCTGAGGCGGAATGGTCTCCTGAGGTGGAATAGCCTCCTGAGGTGGAATAGCCTCCTGAGGTGGAATAGCCTCCTGAGGTGGAATAGCCTCCTGAGGTGGAATAGCCTCCTGAGGTGGAATAGCCTCCTGAGGTGGAATAGCCTCCTGAGGTGGAATAGCCTCCTGAGGTGGAATAGCCTCCTGAGGTGGAATAGCCTCCTGAGGTGGAATAGCCTCCTGAGGTGGAATAGTCTCCTGAGGCGGAATAGTCTCCTGAGGCGGAATGGTCTCCTGAGGTGGACTAGCCTCCTGAGGTAGAATTGGCTCTCCAGGTAGGGTGGGTTCCAGTTCGCCAATAACCGGTTCAATACGCACTTTACCTCGTTGCTTCTCAGATTTGGGCTTGCCCCCCTTTAAGCCACCGGGCATCACCTTCATTTTGGGTATCGGAAGAGAGGGGTTGGCAAACCGCCCACGAAGTGGCTGGCCCCAACCTCCTATACTCCGAGATAGGTCTAGGGTATAACGACCAATAAAATCCATCAGCCATAACCAAGAAAGCCCCGTAAGTAAGGTCACACCGGTAAGAAACAAAGCTAATAGCAACAGAGTCGTCCCCAGGGGACCAAACATACCCAATAGGCCACGCCCGACCATCTCACCTAGAATGCCTCCCTCGGCTACCGGTAGAGTTCCCGGAGGCACAGGAAAATGTAGCGCAGCAAGGCCGCAAGCTGCTCCTAAGGCCACGGTAAACCCAACCACCTTAAGCAGCCAGAATTGAATCGAACCCCCGTCCTGATTTTTCCTGCCACGGACTAACAAAAAATAGCCACTGTAAGCCGCCACGAGGGGCAACAGATAGGCCGGATGGCCCAACAAATAGAGCAGAAGATCAGCAAGCCAGGCTCCAACCCTCCCTCCTTTGTTATGCACGACCTCAGTAGTGCCTGTATGGGACCACCCGGGATCGGTAGCAGTATAAGTCAATAAAGACAACAATAAATAGGTTGCCAACGCCAAGCACACGATGAAGGCGGCTTCTTTAAGGCGATGACGGATATGAAGACTAATCGGGGTACGCTTGGAACGTTTAGTGACGGTCGAAGCTTGGGCCATAATTTTTTTAATGTTGTTGCGCTACTAAAACTTAAGCTGGGATCTTAACAAAATGTCTCATCATATAACGGCTATATTCTCACAAGGACAATAGCACTCCATAAACTTGAGGATGGGATTGTTTACTCTGATCCCCTATGCGTTCCAATGGGATACCCTCTGAAACTAAGTGCTGGCCGTCAGAGACTCCTGCACTGCTGGATGAACCACTTCTCCCGTCTTAATATTAATTCCCGCCGCCAGTGGAGGATAATTTTCCCAGCTTTCTTGAGCAAGGGTCAAAACATAGGGCAAGAGCGCTGAAGACAAGGCTTGAGAAGCACTGCGGGGGACAGCGCCAGGCATATTCGTCACTGCAAAATGGACCACTTCCTCCCAAATATAAGTGGGTTCAGCATAGGTGGTGGGGCGTGTTGTCTCGATACAGCCACCTTGATCAACAGAGATATCCACCACCACACTACCTGGCTGCATGCTGCGGACCATCTCCGCGCTGACTAGCCGCGGCGTTCGAGCTCCGGCTTGCAATACGGCTCCGATAAGCAGATCCGCGCTCGCAATAGCTTCCTTTAGCATCTCTTGGTAGGGATAAAGAGCTGTCACATTCTCGCCCAGCTCATACATTTGCGCCAAGCGATCACGGCGACGCTCGAACACAATGACTTCGCTGCCCAAAGCGGCAGCCACTCTAGCGGCATTGCTCCCTGCCGTCCCCGCCCCCAAGATAACCACTCGTCCTCGAGGCGCCCCCGGCAATCCGCCAAGCAGCAAACCTTTTCCCCCTTGGGGACTGTGTAACAAAGTTGCTCCAATTTGAATGCTCAGACGACCGGCAATATCACTCATGGGGATGAGCAACGGTAATTCGCCCTCGACCGCCACGGTTTCAAAACCCACCGCCGTGAGGCCAATCTTCATTAAGCGCTGGGTTAATTTCGGTTCCGCCGCCAAATGCAAAAAGGAAAATAATAAATGGTCCGAGCGTAACAGCTCCAGCTCCGGACCAACAGGCTCTTTAACCTTAACGATGAGCTCTGCAGTCCCATAAAGAGAGGGGGCATCAGGGACAATAGTGACCCCGACGGCTTGGTAGGCCGTATCGGGATAACCACTCAGCTCTCCCGCGGTACACTCGATAAAAACTTCATGTCCCTGTTGCACCAGCTCCGCGGTCGCCTCAGGCACTAAAGCGACCCGTCCTTCCAAGGTTTTGATCTCTCGGGGGATACCTATGCGCATGCTATCTCCTTTACGTATTTAATGACTACGCGTAACATTTGGAGTTTGCCACAAGCAATCTCTGTACTCGATGAGTTTAAAATCGATAACAGAATTCTGCCGCTTTCTCACGCTGCGATAGTGCCCGGTTGAAGTTTCATAGCTGAAATATACCGGAACACTCCCCATGAGAAGACGGTTTTAAAGCTTGAATGTCGAAACAAACGAGCCCAATTAAAAACATAGGCCCCTGTTGGAGTCATGTTCTATGTCTGAAACTAAACATAAACATTGCCGCCTCCTTATCCTCGGTTCAGGCCCTGCAGGCTACACAGCGGCCGTCTACGCTGCTCGTGCTGCTCTTGATCCGGTCTTGGTGACCGGTGTGGAACAAGGCGGCCAGCTCATGACCACCACTGATGTCGACAATTGGCCCGGCGATGACCAGGGGGTCCAAGGACCGGAGCTGATGGAACGAATGCGCAAGCATGCGGAACGCTTCGGGACTGAAATTGTCTTCGACCAGATCACGGAAGTCGATCTCTCCCAGCTGCCCTTTTTGCTAAAAGGCGATTCAGGCCACTACACCGCAGACGCCCTCATCATCGCCACTGGCGCCTCGGCAAAATACCTGGGTTTACCTTCGGAAGAAGCCTACATGGGGCGAGGCGTTTCTGCCTGTGCCACCTGCGACGGCTTTTTTTACCGCGGCAAGCCCGTCGCCGTCATTGGCGGCGGCAACACGGCAGTTGAGGAAGCGCTCTATCTTTCCAATATGGCTGACCATGTAACTGTAGTCCATCGCCGAGATAGATTCCGGGCTGAAAAAATCCTTGCTAACCGGTTGCTGAAAAAAGCTACCGAGAGCAATGTCGCCATTGAATGGAATCACGTCCTTGAAGAAGTACTCGGGGATGATGCCGGAGTCACGGGAATTCGTATCAAGGAAGTCAATACCGGTCAAACCAAGGAGCTCCCGCTGCATGGAGTATTTATCGCCATCGGCCATAAACCCAATACCGATATATTCACAGGGCAATTGGAGATGGAACATGGCTATATCCTGGTGCGGGGCGGTGCCAAGGGCTTTGCCACCCAAACCAGTATCCGGGGTGTTTTTGCTGCCGGTGATGTTATCGACTCCGTCTACCGGCAAGCAGTCACCTCCGCTGGCACCGGCTGCATGGCGGCCCTAGATGCGGAAAAATACCTGGATGGCCTAGAAGAAAAATAAACCTCTACCCATACTTGGCTTTTTCTATCTGTCCGTAACGCCGCCCATGTCCTCAGATAACACTTCGGGTGGGGGGTACCAACGCCCCTTCCTGAAGTGGGCGGGGAACAAATATCGCCTTTTAACCCAGATCATTCAGGTACTTCCCCAAGGAAAGCGTCTCATTGAACCCTTTGCAGGATCGGCGGCGCTTTTTCTCAACACGGAATATGAACGCTATCTGGTGAATGATATTAATCCTGACCTCATTGCGCTTTACCAAATCCTACAACAAGAAGGCAAAGATTTTATCCACTATGCGGGCAGCTTTTTCACCCCCCGCCACAATACGCCTGAGGCTTACTATAGGTTACGAACCCGCTTCAATACTACCGATGATTCTGCTGAAAAAGCCGCGCTTTTCGTCTACCTAAACCGTCACGGCTACAACGGTCTCTGCCGCTACAGCGCTTCCGGTGTGTTTAATGTCCCCTTCGGTCGTTACAAACGGCCTTATTTTCCGCGTAAGGAGATGGTGGCCTTCCACCTCAAAGCACGGCGGGCTAAATTTACTTGCCTAGATTTCCGAAAAGTCTTTGCGCGGGCTAGACATGGCACCGTCGTCTATGCCGACCCGCCTTATGTTCCCTTAAGCGGCACCGCCCGCTTCACTCACTATAGCGGTCATTCCTTTGGCCCCGAGGAGCAAGAGGCATTGTCTCAAAACGCGGAACGGCTCGCCAAACGGGGAATTCCCGTTTTGATTTCCAACCATGACACCCCGTCTACCCGCCAGGCTTACCGCAATGCCAAACTAATAGGCTTTTCGGTAACTCGCTTTATCAGTTGCAAGGGCGATCAACGGGCCCCGGTGAACGAAGTCCTTGCCCTCTTCACCTAGCCCTTTTCTCATCGGAAATGATAATAGGATTGATTAAGGTAGGCGATGACCTCCTCCAGGGCTTGCTGGGACCAATTCACCCCCGCCGCCACACTACAACGCTGGACCCGCTTTCTCAGGGCAGCCAGAGACTGAATGTGACGATCCTCACGGGTATATATCAAAGAAGGCTGCCCTTTCATCAAAGAAGCATGGCAGGTGATGCATGCCTTATCGTGAAGAATTTTGCCCCGTTCAGTATCCGCTGCCCAAAGGGAATTAGTCCCTAGACAAAGCATCCAGAGACTCCAAGCGCAAATTACCCTAATTCGCGCCATGGGCCTGAAGATGCGCCAGCCGCACCGGTGCGGGGGGATGGGAATCATAAACCGCCGAGTGAATAGGATCGGGGGTTAAGGTACTTGCATTTTCTTTATAGAGCTTTACTAGCGCCTGGACCAAAGCCTGGCTGTCGGCCATGTTAGCGGCAAACTCATCCGCTTCAAACTCATAACGGCGAGAAATATAGGCTAATAAGGGGTGTAGGAAAAAGGTCAACACAGGCGTCACCAACATAAACAGGGCCAAAGCCATATAGTTGGAGGGTTGGCTCCCCCCTAAACCTTGATAAAACGCGGGCTGGGCGCTCAACCAGCCTAACAGGGCCAGCCCCCCTAAGCCAAGCATAGCCATGACAATGAGATTTTTGAAAATATGGCGACGCTTAAAATGACCGAGTTCATGGGCCAACACGGCCTCGATTTGATCAGGATCGAGGGATTCCAGCAGGGTATCAAAGAAGACAATACGCTTATTGCTTCCAAGCCCGGTGAAATAGGCATTGCCATGTCCAGAGCGGCGCGAACCGTCCATCACAAAAATGCCTTGGCTTTTAAAGCCGCAGCGGGATAGCAAATCTTCGACCCGATGCCTAAGATTCTCATCCGCAAGGGGAGTAAAAGTATTAAAAAGCGGCGCAATAAAAGCAGGATAAGCCCACATCATGAACACGGCAAGGCTTAACCATGCCAACCATAGAGACAACCACCAATAGCTCCCTGCGTGCCCCATGAGCCACAGAGCGCCGGCCGCAATAGGAATACCCAGCATGAATATCAGTACTCCTTGCTTGAAGAGATCTTGTAAGAATAAACGCCCGGTGGTCCGATTAAAGCCAAAACGCTGCTCTAGAACAAAAATCCGATAAATCCTCAACGGCAGCTCAATCACCGCCCCGATAAGTATAAAGCTAAGGAGCACGGCAACGCCGGTGCCAAGCTCACCCCAACCCCAATCTCGCCAGAAACCATCGAGCCAGGCCAAGCCCCCCCCCAAAGTCCAGAGTAACAACACCAGGACGCCGAAGACCTCGCTCACAATGCCTAGCCGAAGCTTAGCCACCGTATAGTCAGCTGCTTTCTGGTGCGCAGCCAGGGAAATATGATCCTCAAAAGGCGAAGGAACCTGACCTCGGTGTAAACGCACGTGACGAAGCTGACGGCGTGCCAACCATAGCTCTAAGCCCAGCATCAAACCAACAAAAACTAAAAATAAGAAACTGTAAGTATTCATATTCATAGCGATTATCTTAAATTAAAACCTGTGAGGGAGATTAGCTTCTGGTAGAATGCGGTGCAAGTAATTACACAACAATTGGCAACTCATCATATGGCTCAGGCCCCCCCCAACTTAATCTGGTTAGATCTAGAAATGAGCGGTCTTGATACGACTCAGGATGTCATTCTCGAGATCGCTACCGTAGTCACGGATAGTGACCTCAATATTATCGAGGAAGGCCCGGTGTTCGCCATCCATCAAAACGACGCCATCCTCGACAATATGGACGAATGGAATACTCGACAGCATACTAAATCCGGTTTAGTTGAACGAGTACGCCACAGCCTTATAGACGAGGCAACAGCGGAACAACGGACCCTGGAATTTCTCGGTCAACACACCCATGCGAATAGCTCTCCTCTGTGCGGCAACAGCATTTGTCAGGACCGACGTTTTCTCGCCCGTTACATGCCTCAGCTAGAGGCCTACCTTCACTACCGTAACCTGGATGTCAGTTCCATTAAGGAACTGGCTAAACGTTGGGCACCAGAAGTTGCCAAAGGTTTCAAGAAGGAAAGCGCTCATCTCGCCTTAGCCGATATCCGGGAATCCATCGAGGAATTGGCTTACTATCGAGCCCATTTCTTTCGCTTGCCCGGTTAAGACTTAATTTTCTTCCGTCGGGGCTGCGGCACGGCTCTTGCGGGCCTGCTCCCCGAGGGCCCAGGCCACGTGCTCCCGCACCAGGGCCGAGGAGTGATCGGCGCGGGACTGGAGGGCGCGGATGATATGAGGATGGGGTGCGGCATTGCCCAGTGCCACGGCAATATTGCGCAACCAACCCAGATAACCGATTCGGCGAATCGCCGAGCCTTCGGTACGGGATAGAAACTCTTCCTCGCTCCAGGCAAACAAATCCAGCAATTGCGGGGCGGCCAACCCATGACGAGGACTAAAATCCTTCTCTCTTGTCACCTGGGCATAGCGATTCCAGGGACAAACGAGCTGGCAGTCGTCACAGCCGTAGATCCGGTTGCCAATCAAAGGCCGCAAGGGCTCTGGAATAGAACCGCGCAGCTCAATGGTCAGATAGGAAATACAACGCCGCGCATCTAATTGGTAGGGGGCCACAATCGCCTGGGTTGGACAGATATCAATACAAGCCTGACAAGTCCCACAATGGCTAGTAGTGGCGGAATCCGGTGGCAAGGGTAAGTCGGTGTAGATTTCCCCGAGAAAGAACCACGACCCAGCATCACGGGCCAGTAGATTGGTATGCTTACCCACCCAGCCTAGCCCTGCTTTTTCCGCCAAAGCCTTTTCCATCACCGGCGCACTGTCACTAAAGACCCGGTAACCAAAAGGCCCGATAGCCGCCTCCATTTGCTTTGCCAACCGCTGGAGTCGTTTCCGCAAGACCTTATGATAGTCTCGCCCCAGGGCATAGCGGGAAATATAACCGAGGGAATCATCTTCCAGGATGCGCCAAGGATCATCATCCGCCTCGGGCCAATAATCCATCCGCGCCGAGATTATCCGAACGGTTCCCGGCACCAACTCCCCGGGCCGAGTACGCTTGAGACCATGCCGGGCCATATAGGCCATTTCTCCGTGGCGCCCGGCCTGGAGCCAATCCAGCAAATGTTTTTCCGCCTCCCCTAGCGCAATATCCGCAATCCCTATGTGCTGAAAACCCAATTTACGGCCCCACTGTTTGATATCAGCGGCCAGGGCATTGAGGTCCAGTGTTCCGCTCTCCCTTCCATGCATGGTGTCTATGATACTCATTTCTGCTAAAAATGGGCTGGATTCACGGGGCAACTCGGTGTAGAACAGCCCTTTAGCCTTTAAAATTCCAGTCAGCCAGCAGCTGCAAAAACGCTATCGCCTATTATTTCAGGATTACAGCTTACATAGAGGTACCCAAAATGGCCATTCTCCCCCTTGCCTTATACACCGCTGCCCAAGTACGCGAATTGGACCGATGTACTATTGAAGAATTCGGGATCTCGGGTGCCACGCTAATGGAACGAGCCGGTACGGCTACCTTGGAACAACTACGTAAGCACTGGCCTCAGGCTCAACGCCTAGTGGTTATCTGTGGCATTGGCAACAACGGCGGCGATGGCTACGTCCTTGCCCGCCTGGCCCGCAAAGCGGAAATGTATGTGGCAGTCTATCAAGTCGGCGATGCGGACAAACTCAGCGCCGATGCCCGCGCTGCCCGACAAGCTCTGCTTGATAGCGGAATAAAGATCCTCCCCTTCCGGCCCCAGGCCCTCCACTCTGCAGATGTGGTGGCGGATGCCATTTTCGGTACCGGGCTCAGCCGCGAAGTCGCTGGCCCCTGGGCTGACGCTATCCATGCCATTAATGCCTCCGGACATCCGGTACTTTCCCTCGATATTCCTTCTGGCCTCCATGCTGATACAGGGAGCATCTTGGGGGCTGCGGTCAAAGCCCAAGTGACCGCCACCTTCGTGGGCCTCAAACAAGGCCTGTTTACCCATCTCGGTCCCGATTACTGTGGTGAGATTGCTTTTGACTCCCTTCGGATCCCCCCTGAGGTCTATAAGCGAGTCACCCCTTCTGCCTATCGCATTATCCTTGAGGAAAGAATTGCTAAATTACCCCCCCGTGCCCGGGCGGGGCACAAAGGCGACTATGGCCATGTTCTGATCATCGGAGGGGAACAAGGGATGCCAGGGGCCGCGCGCATGGCGGGAGAAGCCGCTTATCGAGTGGGTGCAGGGCTGGTCAGTCTTGCTACCCGAGGGCAGCACGCTTCCCTACTCAACATGGCCCGCCCAGAGTTGATGTGCTATGGAGTGGAAAGCCCTGAGGATCTCAAACCCCTGCTGGAACGGGCCACAGTCGTGGTGGTGGGTCCCGGCCTGGGCCAAGGGGCTTGGGGTCAAATGATGCTCAATGAAGCCTTGAACACTGTCCATCCCCTGGTTGTCGATGCCGATGCCCTCAACCTATTGGCTAAACAACCCCGCCAACATAACCATTGGATCATCACCCCCCATCCAGGGGAAGCATCCCGGTTGCTGGCTCGCAACATTGAGGAAATACAGGCGAACCGCTTTGTTGCCGTCCGTGACCTCCATCAACGCTACGGGGGGGTTGCTGTCCTCAAGGGCAATGGGACCCTGATATGCCCCGGCGATTTACCACTGGGACTGTGCACGGCAGGCAACCCCGGGATGGCCAGTGGAGGCATGGGCGATGTCCTCTCCGGGACCATCGCCGGCCTTCTAGCCCAAGGCCTTACCCTCAGCGAAGCGGCGCATCTTGGGGTTACGATCCATGCCATGGCCGGCGATCGGGCTGCCCGCGAAGGAGGCGAACGGGGACTGCTGGCAGGAGATTTGATGTTCTATCTGCGGCGTCTAGCCAACCTCCAAATCAGCTAATGGTTGAGATTACTTTAACTGGCCAGGAGGCCACGCTAGCGCTGGGTGCCCGCTTGGCCCGTACCTGTGAGAAGGAAGGGGCGGTTATTTTCCTCATTGGAACCTTGGGCGTAGGGAAAACCACATTAGCCCGGGGATTCCTGCAAGCCCTTGGACACCGAGGGGCGGTCAAAAGCCCCACTTATACCCTAGTGGAGCCCTATACCTTGGGCCAACGGCAACTGTATCACTTTGATCTCTATCGCTTAAGCGATCCACAAGAGCTGGAATTCATGGGCATTCAAGATTATTTCAGCCCGGACGCTATTTGCCTCGTGGAATGGCCGGAACGGGGAACAAGCTTACTGCCGCTTCCCGATCTCCAGGTGACCCTGGAATACCAGGGAACCCATAGCCGGTTAGCCCGTTTAGAGGCTAGAACGGAGCGGGGAAAGCAGTTGCTCCACCACCTTAAAACTGGAATTAGTTTCTAGAAAGCTTGACAAGAACAAATCCTATCTATAAAAAAACAAAGAAAAATAAACTTAATTCCATCCTAGCCAGGTGGGAATAAAGATGGGTCCTACAATAGTCGATATTCCAGTTACCGTGAGAAGAATAACGTGTCTATTATTACTCTGCCTAGCGCCTGTCTTAGCCTTTGCTAGTACCCAGGTGCATGGTGTCCGGGTATGGCCTGCCGCGGAAAAAACGCGGCTCGTCTTCGATTTAAGCGCCCCTGCCCAACACCGGGTCTTTACCCTGACAAATCCCCACCGGATTGTGATTGACCTGGCCAATACCCGCTTGGCCCACTCCCTACCTAAGCGTAGCTTTGGCGGCGATCTTCTCCGCGGACTCCGTAGCGCCGATAAGAGCACTGGAATCCTGCGAGTAGTGCTTGATCTAGCCCATGCCGCACACCCCAAAAGCTTTTTACTTAAACCCTATAAAAATTACGGTCATCGCCTAGTCATTGATCTCACCCGAACCGAAATCAAAAAACCCCAACCAAAATCGGTAAAGCCAGTAAAACTAGTAAAAAAGGTAACCCCTGTCACCACGGAGAAGCTCCGAGACATTGTGATTGCAATTGACGCCGGTCATGGGGGCGAAGACCCAGGCGCCATCGGCCCCCAGGGTACCCAAGAAAAGGATGTGGTACTGGCCATCGCTCGGGAATTGGCTCGGTTGGTGGAGCGAGAACCTGGCATGCGTCCAGTGATGATTCGCAACGGCGATTACTATGTCGGTTTGAGAGAGCGGATCAATGAGGCCCGCCAACACAAAGCCGATCTTTTCATTTCTATCCACGCCGATGCCTTTACTCATCCTAAAGCCCGGGGCGCTTCCGTCTATGTCCTCTCAGGAAAAGGGGCGAGCAGTGAAGCGGCGCGCTACCTAGCCAAAAAAGAAAATGAATCGGATCTCATCGGTGGCGTGAGCTTGAATGACAAAGGCGACCTCTTAGCCCAAGTGCTGCTTGATTTGTCTCAAACCTCCAGCCGCGAAGCAAGCCTTGAAACCGCCGAGGCGATCCTCGCCGGCCTCGGGAAAGTCGGTCAAGTCCATAACCGCAATGTGCAACACGCGGGTTTTGCCGTACTCAAATCTCCCGATGTCCCTTCGGTGTTGGTAGAAACCGCCTTTATTTCCAACCCCCAGGAAGAGCGTAAGTTACGCAGCCGACACCACCAGCGGAGATTAGCTAAAGCCATGATGGATGGTATCCGCCGCTATTTCTACCGCAACCCCCTGCCAGGTACTCTGCTTGCCCAACGTCGCCATATCATCAGTCGTGGCGATACCCTCTCTGAGGTTGCCCAGCACTATGACGTCAATCTCAATCAATTGCGCCTAGTCAATGGCCTTGAAGGGGACCGCATCAAGGTAGGGGATATCCTGCTGATTCCTTAACTCGAAGCTCGAAACCTCATTCAAGCTCCGGATTACGGCTCTCCGTGCCCGAATAATTCACCGGCTGGCCACCCAGGCACCCCAAACAGAAAGAAAATGAGGAGGGGCGATAGAGGAGGTTTCGCTGCTTACTCTTATACTTTAATAGGTCATGTTTTAAATGGGGAGAATTTAACAAATGAAAGGGAGGCTAAGCCTATCCATTGCGGGCAATGACCTTGCCTAGGAATCTCTAATAAATAGTCCGTAGGCTGGATTAAGCGTCGCGTATCCGGCAAAACAATACTTGGAATCTCCAGATCTGGAAGATTAGCCTTTAAATAGACATGGTTGCTCCTTCCCTTCCCCGTATTCAACTTCTGCCCCCCGCCCTCGCTAATCAGATTGCCGCCGGCGAGGTAGTGGAACGCCCCGCTTCAGTGCTCAAGGAACTGGTGGAAAACGCCTTGGATGCCGGGGCGCAACGCATCGAGATCGAAAGTGAGGCAGGGGGAATTGGGCTCATCCGAGTCCGCGATGACGGTTGCGGTATTCATCCTGAGGATCTGTGCTTGGCCTTAAGTTCTCATGCAACCAGTAAAATCCGCCAGCAAGAACAATTACTCAACATCACCACCTTAGGCTTTCGCGGCGAAGCCTTGGCAAGCATTAGTGCGGTTTCCCACCTCAGCCTCAACTCCCGAGTGGTCAATGAGGAATACGGCTGGTGTCTTCGAGAAAATACAGCAGTCCAACCCGTGGCTCATCCTGTTGGCACTACCGTTGAAGTCCGTGATCTATTTTACAATACCCCCGCCCGGCGGCGCTTTCTGCGGGGGGAAAAAACGGAGTTTATGCACCTCCGTGCTACCCTAGAGCGGCTGGCCCTCAGCCACTTCGAGGTCAGCTTCCGGGTGAGCTATAACCGCCGCCCTCTTTTCACCTTGCCTTCCTGCCTCCGCTCCCCGGACCAGTTAAAACGGATCGCCAAGATCTGCGGGCAGGCTTTTACCGAGCACAGTTTATATTTCAAGCGGGAAATAGAGGGACTGCGCCTATGGGGCTGGTTAGGGCATCCAGAATTCTGCCGTAGCCAAACTAACCTCCAGTACTTCTACGTCAACCAGCGCATGGTTCGAGACCGGCTGTTAACTCACGCGACTCGCCAAGCCTATGGCAACCGCCTTCCTCCAGGACGCCACCCGGCCTATTTACTCTATCTGGAGTTGCCCCCTAGCCAAGTGGATGTTAATGCCCACCCCGCCAAAAATGAGGTCCGGTTTCGAGAAGCCCGACAAGTCCATGGTTTTGTTGTTCGCACCTTAACCGAGATACTAGAACAAGCTGAGTCAGAAGGGGCACCCAAGCCAACCGCTGATGCCCCCCTTTCAGGGGATGCACCTCACGGATCTCCTTTGGAGGTCCCCATTTGCTCTCAGCAAACCGGGCAGGCCCTTCAACCAAAGCCCCATGGCACTCCCCACAAAGGACGGCTTTACCCGGTGGCAGAAGCCGCGGAGCACTATAGCCCCCTCCCCAGGGGAAGTCGTATCCCTTCCCGCAAGGGAAACCACAATGAATCATCATTGCTTGGCCAAGCCCAGGCTTTGGTTCTCGGACGCTATCTGCTGGCAGAAAACCACCAAGGTTTAGTGCTCGTCGACCTTCCTGCAGCCCGCGCCCGCCTCGCCCAAGCGCGCCTGCGTGCTGCCTATGCCAGAGACCATATCACCCGACAACCTTTACTGCTTCCACTCACTTTCAAGGTCTCTCCGCAGCAGGCAGAGTGGACAGAACAACATGCCTCTGAACTATTAACACTCGGTTTCGGGTTACATCGGCTAGGGCCTAGCGTTGTTGTTCTTCGGGAAATACCCGCTTCTCTCCGAGAACTTAACTTAGAGCAGTGGCTGCCTGCCTTGCTTACCCGATTGACCGAGCAGCAACAAGAAAAGCTGGAAGAAACTCCATTAAAGGAAATCATTGTTAGCTTTACGGGGCGGTATCCAGCACCCACAATATCCCCTCCCTCCTTACAAGAAATGAATGTTCTTCTGCGAGAATTGGAAAAGCTTTATCAGAACGAGCCAGACCTTAAAAGCAAGCCTCCCTGGCACGCATTACCCAAGAACAAAATCGAAGAGTGGTTTGCTCCGGACTAGGCACTCCAAGGCGCACCGACTTTATTCCCCCTACTAGAATGGTGGGACTAAGCTAGCTTCCCCTCGGAACATGGAGCTTCGATAATATGTGGGGCCGGCCGACCGATATAGTAACCTTGGGCATAATCCACTCCATATTCGCGGAGTAATATCAAGGCCTCGGCATCTTCTACAAATTCCGCAATGGCTTTCTTGCCAAGACCTTTGGCAATCTCGCTTAGCGCCTTGACGAAAACCCGATCTTGATGGTTTTCAACTAATTGCCGGACGAACATACCATCAATTTTGACATAATCAACCGGCAACTGCTTAAGGTGGAAAAAAGAGGAAAAACCCACCCCAAAATCGTCCAAGGCAAATTGGCAGCCATGAGCTTTTATTTTATGCATCAGATTCGCCGCGGCCATCATATCGGCCACCGCTGCCGTCTCGGTCACCTCAAACATCAACGAAGAAGGATCAACACCGGTCGTTCTTAATAAATCTTCTAATATAGGCACCAATTCGGGATCATCTACTACCCGTCCTGAAAGATTAATAGACAGCGTCAACTTATACCCTTGGGACCACAATCTAGCTTGCTTGGTAATGGCCTTTTGCAACACCAAATGATCGATAGAATGGATCAAACCTGATTGCTCGGCCACCGGAATAAACTGGCCTGGAGAAATAATTCTGCCCCGAGGATCACGCATTCGTAGCAGAACTTCATAATGGCCTATGGTATTGGTACAGATATCCAATACCGGCTGGAAATAAAGCAAAAAGCGATCTTCCCGAAGCGCTTGCTCGATCTGCTCTTTCCAATAGACTCGATTCTGCATCCGTTCACGAACTCGCTCATCGCTCGAGAATAAATGCCACCCCCCTCTCCCTTCTTCCTTGGCCTGGTACATGGCTAAATCAGCGTTGGCCATGAGATCATGGACGGTAGTACCATGGAGCGGGAAAAGCGCAATACCAATACTGGCAGAGATGGAATGATTACGACCTCGAGCGGGAAATTCTAAGGTACCCAACTGGGCACGGACTTTTCTTGCCACTTGGACCGCGCCGTCAGCGTCACACTCGCGAATCACCACCGCAAATTCGTCTCCCCCTAGACGGGCGATGACATCACTCGCCCGAACGACTTGGCGTAGCTTGTCAGCCACCATTCGCAACAGAGCGTCTCCGGCTTGATGACCGCTGGTATCGTTAATATATTTGAATTGGTCGAGATCAAAATACAGCAGGCCGCCACTGTGCTTATAACGCTTGGAAGCCATGAGAATTTGCTCGAATTCACCTTGGAAACGGCGCCGATTAAATAATTCTGTCAAAGGATCATGATCCGCCAGCCAGGCCAGTTGCTGCTCTGCCTGCTCCCTTTCAGTCACATCATGCCCCACGCTAAGCACCACGGCATCACGGGGTGAACGGACCAGCAAGCGAGAGTGGAACCAAGAAATAGTACGCTGGCTGCCATCCCGGCACTGAAGCCCAGCATCTACGCGCACCTGCTCTCGGCGACCCAGCCGTAGCTCTTCTAATTCCTGGAGCACCTCGGGAGAAATTTTATCGCCCGCCAATAGTTCGTTAAAGGGTCGGCCTTCAATTTCATCGGCACTATAGCCTGTAATCACCAACCCTTGCCGGTTTAACATCACCACCCGCCCAGCGGCATTCTGGGTCAGAATGATGACCTGAGCCGTATTCAACAACCCGGTGACAAAGTCCCGCTCCCGCGCTAAATCATCCCCCCGCTCAGCTAAATTGCGGGTCCGCTCTCGTATCTGTGCCTGTAAGGCTTCTAGCTGATAGGATAAGGTGATGGCGGTGTTATTAAGGACATCGATTTCATCTCGACCCCAGAAGCGTCGAACCGATTGACCAAGGTGCGTCCGGACTTTCTCGAAAGCGTGCTCCGCCAAATAAGGCAGACTTAGGGCAACCCGTTGCAAACGAGCCATGGGTTTCCACAGCAAGAGCAACAACAGAATCTCGGAAACCAAGAGGCCGATCAAGCCACCGAGCAGGCTCTGCCGAGTCGCGACCCGAATATCAGCAAGGGCACTGGTCACATCACTAATGACCACTAACTGGGCCTGATTTTCTCCATCCGTTCCATTAATGGGTATCAGACGAACTTCATATTCCCGACCTGAATGGTGGTGCCACACATGTTGCTCCCCTACCGCGGCAAGGGAATGGTCTTCAGAAACCGAACGTAACACAAGCAAATTGCGCTCTGCATGGGTCAAGGCCGTCACCCGCATGTTCCATTCAGGCAACAATCGACTCGGCTCAATCCCTCCCCTCGGATATAATCGGCTAGCCGTAATGATACCGACATCATCGCCGGAGATTTGATGGAAGGCGAGTACCACATCGGCAAGAGAGCGGCCAAGCAACAAAACACCGGCGCGCTCATTATTGGCAAGCAAAGGAACCGCTACGTACTGGATGCATTTATCCTTACAATCTAGCCCGGTAACCGGTTGTTCCGTTTTATTGGCTGCATACACCCATTCCAAAACCTGACCCGTGTCGGCCCGCTGCTCCCAAGACACCAATAATTCATTTTCAGAAGAATAGAAACTCGCTATCTCGACCCCCCAGACCATTTGCAACAAGTGCCCATGCCGATTGAATATCGACTCAATCTGCCTAATCAAAGAGCCATCGTCACCATGGCCTCCCCGCAATAGCGGCACGATATCGGCAAGTTGTTCCATGCGCTGGTAAGAGTTTTTAATAAGCCCCTGAATTTTCTCAATATGATCCAACCTGAATTTTCTCAATATGATCCAAATAGACTTGCTCACGCTGCAAAGCAAATTGGCGTTGCAACCCTAAATAAGCAAGCCCCGCCAAAGACGCATTAATCGTGACCAGAACCAGACTAAACACCAAAACAGCCTTCCATTTAAGACTGAGGAAATGGGGGGTGGGGGCTTGTTCAGGATCTGACATCAATACTTTCCGCAGAAAATGCTACCTCCTCAAGCATCCATCGCCTTTTCCGCCAGAGTAAGGTCACCAGAGAGGAGAGGCCCTAAGGGATCACATCGAAGACGGATATTTTGCACTAAGCTCTTCAAGATCTCGGACACTTTAGTTTTTCTTTTAACGCTTTATTTTAAATCGGCAAGTTTTTAGAAAAATCTCTTCATTGGAATCAACGGACTATTGCCTTTGTCGAAGCAAGGGTAGCTTAACCCCCGAATTGACAAGACATTTTAACCCTTTTCACTCCATCCTAAGAGGGAGTACCAATAAAATTTCTGATTTTATTTAGGCGTTGCGCACCAACCCCTGGGCCTCTTCAGTGACCAAATCCTTGAAGGCCTGGTGCAGGGCGGTGAAGCGCTTGCTTTTTCGGTGCATAATGTACCAATGGCGCATAATAGGGAAGGAATCAACGTCTAGGATTACCAACCGCTGTAAAGCAATCTCCTTCTCCAACGTATGTTGAGAGACGATCCCCAGACCAAGCCCGGCCTGTACTGCCTGTTTGATGGCCTCGTTACTGCTAATTTCCATGCTAGAAGTAATCGTGGCTCCCAGATGGGCAAAGAAACGTTCCATCGCGATCCGGGTACCCGAGCCACGCTCACGCAGGATAAAAGTCTCTTGCTGCAATACGGTTAAGGGTACCCGCTGCCCTACCAGTGGATGTGCCGGCGGGGCAATAACAACCAGTGGATTATCCATGAAGGGCTCCGCTACCACCTCCAAACTCTCTGGAGGTTTTCCCATGATCACCATATCAACTGTATTTTCTTCCAAATGCCTCAACAAAGCTTCGCGGTTAGTCACATCGAGGCTAATATTGGCCCCAGGAAAACGCTGATGAAACCGACCCAGCAAATGGAGAGCAAAATAAGTGGCGGTAGTGGCTACAGCAATCGTAAGGGTACCCCGCCGACTTCCCTTTAGCTCCTCCAGAACATCCTCAACCTCACTTAGCTGCCGGGAAATCTGCTGGCTGTAATGGTAAAGCTCCTGACCTGCCTCGGTAAGGAAAATTTTTTTTCCCAGTTGCTCAAATAGCGCCAAACCCACGTTATCTTCCAATTGTTTGATCTGCATGGACACCGCCGGCTGACTCAGATGGAGTTCTTCTGCCGCCCGGGTATAGCTAAGGTGACGGGTCACTGCTTCAAACACATAAAGTTGACGAAGAGTTACATGCATGTTCATGCTCTCGAGAAATATTGATAAGCATTTTATTATGAGAATAATAAAAATTATTGAATATTAATTATATCGAAAGCTTACTATAATTATCGGGATTGTAAAATTGAAAGTCTGTTTTCGCCCATCATATTGAATTTTTGTATATAACCTGCCAGGGAACAGCACTCAACCCTGACGGAGCCCATTAAAGTTAAGTTCTGTCCTTACTAAAAACATAGAGGAGTAAAAAAGCTAATCATGGCGAAAAAAACTTATACCGCGGGCGTTAAAGAGTACCGCGAAACTTACTGGATGCCAGAATATACCCCAGCCGATACTGACATCCTGGCCTGTTTTAAGGTGACTCCACAGCCTGGGGTACCCCGTGAAGAAGCTGCCGCAGCGGTTGCCGCAGAAAGTTCCACCGGAACATGGACCACAGTATGGACCGATCTGCTCACCGATCTCGATTACTATAAAGGACGTGCCTACGCTATCGAGGACGTTCCCGGCGATGATGAATCCTTTTATGCCTTTATCGCCTATCCTATCGATCTGTTTGAAGAAGGTTCGGTAGTCAATGTATTTACTTCCCTGGTCGGTAATGTCTTTGGCTTTAAGGCCCTTCGCGCCCTGCGTCTGGAAGACGTCCGTTTTCCCATCGCCTATGTAAAGACCTGCGGCGGTCCACCCAATGGTATCCAAGTCGAGCGGGACAAAATGGACAAATATGGCCGTCCCCTACTGGGTTGTACCATCAAGCCGAAGCTGGGCCTCTCCGCCAAGAACTATGGCCGTGCCGTATACGAGTGCCTGCGCGGCGGCTTGGACTTCACCAAGGACGACGAAAATGTCAACTCCCAACCCTTCATGCGCTGGCGGCAACGGTTTGAGTTTGTCATGGAGGCTATTCACAAGGCGGAGGCCGAAACCGGCGAGCGCAAAGGCCATTATTTGAACGTCACCGCACCTACCCCGGAAGAAATGTACAAGCGGGCCGAATTCGCCAAGGAATTAAAAGCCCCCATCATCATGCACGACTATATCACCGGCGGCTTCTGCGCCAACACGGGCCTGGCCAACTGGTGCCGAGATAACGGGATGCTGCTGCACATCCACCGCGCCATGCACGCCGTACTCGATCGCCACCCCAAGCATGGCATCCACTTCCGGGTGTTGGCCAAAATTCTGCGCCTGTCCGGCGGCGACCACCTGCACTCCGGCACCGTCGTGGGCAAACTCGAAGGTGACCGGGCGGCAACCCTAGGCTGGATTGATATCATGCGGGATAAATTCATCAAGGAAGACCGCAGCCGCGGTATCTTCTTCGACCAGGATTGGGGCTCCATGCCTGGCGTCTTCCCGGTCGCTTCCGGCGGTATCCATGTCTGGCACATGCCCGCGTTGACCGCCATCTTCGGCGATGACTCGGTACTTCAGTTTGGTGGCGGCACTTTAGGTCACCCCTGGGGCAACGCAGCGGGTGCTGCGGCTAACCGCGTCTCTCTGGAAGCCTGCGTCGAGGCCCGCAACCAAGGCCGCCCGATAGAGAAGGAAGGCAAGGAAATCCTAACGACAGCGGCCAAAAACAGCCCCGAGCTCAAAGTCGCCATGGAAACTTGGAAGGAAATTAAATTCGAGTTTGACACCGTTGACAAACTAGACGTGGCCCACAAATAAGCGACCCCTTCCCAGCTTTCAATCAATGCTCTCGGCGGTCATTGCCTCTATCTAGCGGGCCGCTGAGAGTCCAGCCCCCCTGAGGCTATCCTATTCTGGGGGGCTGGTATATTTTTAGTGAAGCACTCAATATCAGAGGAAATATTTTAATGAGTGAGATGCACGATTATCAGTCCAGTTTGGGCGATCCCTCGAGCCGCAGGTTTGAGACCTTCTCCTACTTGCCGGAAATGGACACGGATCAGATTCGCAAACAGGTGGAATACATTGTCAGCAAGGGTTGGAATCCGGCCATAGAGCATACTGAGCCAGAGAATGCCTTCAGTTATTACTGGTATATGTGGAAACTGCCCATGTTCGGTGAAACGGACGTGGACACTATCTTGGCGGAAGCGGAAGCCTGCCACAAGGCCCATCCCACGCACCATGTGCGCCTGATTGGGTATGACAACTATAAGCAGTCCCAAGGCGCAGCCATGGTGATCTTCCGGGGCCCCATGAAAAACTGACTGTTCTGACCGAGCAGAAACAGGCCCCTGCCCGGTCTGCCGGCTAGGGGCTTTTTTCTGTCCCCTATCTACCTGTCTAAGGCGAAATAACATGAGCGATCGTGAGCAATTCCTCATTTCAGAAGAACCCTATTATCGTGAAGTCCATAAGGAAATCGAACTCTATGAGGCCGCCTATGCGGTGCGGATGCCTTTAATGTTGAAAGGCCCGACCGGCTGCGGCAAAACCCGCTTCATCGAATACATGGCTTGGAAGCTCGGGCGCCCCTTAATCACTGTGGCCTGTAACGAAGACATGACCGCCTCCGACTTGATAGGCCGCTTCTTGCTTGATGCTAACGGAACCCGCTGGCAAGACGGCCCCCTGACCACCGCCGCTCGAATTGGTGCTATCTGCTACCTTGACGAAGTGGTGGAGGCACGCCAAGACACCACCGTGGTCATTCATCCCTTAACCGATCATCGACGCACCCTGCTCTTGGACAAAAAAGGGGAGCTGATCTCCGCCCACCCAGATTTCCAACTGGTGATTTCTTATAATCCCGGCTACCAGAACCTGATGAAAGACCTCAAGCAGTCTACCAAGCAGCGCTTCGGGGCCCTTGATTTTGACTACCCGAGCGCTGACATTGAAAGCGAGATTATCGCCCATGAGACGGGGCTAGAGCAGGAGGCGGCTAGTAAGCTGGTTCAGATCGCCCACCGGGGTCGCAATCTAAAAGGCCACGGGCTGGACGAAGGGATCTCCACCCGCTTATTGGTGTATGCCGGACAGTTGGTCGCCAAAGGCATTGATCCTAAGGCAGCCTGCCAAATGACCCTGGTACGGCCCTTGACCGATGACCCTGATATGCGCGACACCTTGGACGCCGCCGTCAGCACCTTTTTTTAACAGCTTGAACCGCTATCTCGATCAATCTTTTGTCTCATCCGTCACTAAATAAAGCGCGACCCACATGAAGCTCTCCATAGAAGACTATCGCCAATACCTGGAGGATGCGGATCCCACCATCCACGATACTTTTGAGGCCAGCTTTGCCGAAGCGGCCCGATTGATGTCCCCCGCTGGGCTGCATAATTACCTGGAAGGGGCTCGAGCTCTAGTGCAGTTGGGACGGAGTTCGGATCTAGTCATCACCTATCTCCAGGAGATGCCTTTAGTCGTCAAAGAGGTCGGTGAAGAGATTATTCAAGACGTGGTCACTGGCGCCATGAAACTTTCCTCCATGACCAGTGGGGAAGTCATTGGACTGCTTTTCGCCAGCCTTCCCCTGGTGAGCCGTCGCCTTGGAGATGCGGAGTTGCTGCGGGGTTACCTCAGCCTTATCCACCAACTTTCCGCCAAAGCACCTCGGGGACTACGCCCCATGCTCGCTCACCTGGACCAGCTATTTGAAAAGTTGACTTTGGGTGGACTGCGACGCTGGGCCATGTGGGGCATCCAAGCCCATGGCCAGGACTTCAAGGCCCTCGCCGATTACTTCAATCTGGCCTCGGCAGATAGCTTAGCGGTGCTAAAACGGGAGCGCCGGGGAACCCTGTTCGTCGACTCCCACCGCAAGCTTAACTTTTATTTGCGCGCTTTATGGGGGCGGGATTTCTTTCTCCGTCCCACCTCCGGGGATTTTGAAACCCGCCAAGGCATGCCCGTATATATTGAACAACGGGTGATTCACCTACCTGACGCCTATGACGACTACGCGGAACTCCCGGGTGTTGAACTCTATCGGGCTGCCGCTGCCCATGCCGCTGCCCACTTGGTGTATATGACTCAGCCTATTTCAGCGGAGGCCCTCAGTCCAATCCAAATGTTCTTTATTGGGGTCTTTGAAGATGCCCGTATCGAACACCTGGCTATCCGCCAATTTCCCGGCCTCAAACAGCTTTGGTTGCAATTTCACCAGGCTAACCCCACAGAGGAAACCCAATCCAACGCTGATCCGGTGCTGGTGCGAGTTGAATGCCTGGCCCAAGCCCTCTTGGATGAAAACTATGAGGTCTCAGATCCCTGGGTAATGGCTGCCGCCACCGAGTTTCGGCAACGCTTTTTGGAGACCCCGGAAAACTCCCAAATCAGTTGGGATCTAGGAGTCACCTTCTATAACCGGTTAGCGGAAAATGCCGCCATTCCCAGCTTACGAGTCCTAGAGAGCCTGGATATCCCCTATCGGGATGATAACCGCTATATCTGGGCTTTTGCCGAGCAAGTTTGGCATGAAGCCGAGTATATTCCTGCCAGCCAGCGACAGGTCCGCAAGCAAGTCAATGTCATGGAAATGATCAATGAATTAGATTGCGAGCTGGCCGATGACGACGCCCAGGAAATCTGGACCCTGGAAAGTGAATTTTTCCGGGATGGAGACCCCATCGGGGTCAGCATTAACCAACTCGAAGGGAAAGAGCCGGTCAGCGAACCTTACCACTACCCGGAGTGGGATTATCAGGTCCAACTTCATCGGCCCGACTGGGTCACGGTACTAGAACGGCGCCAATCCAAAGGAAATCCCGATATTGTAGCCAACACCCTGCTTGAATACCGCCCGGTGGCCAACCGGCTGAAGCACATTATTGATGCGCTCCAGCCCCAAGGGGTTATCCGTCAGCGGCATCAAGAAGAAGGAGATGACATCGATATCAATGCCGCCATTCGGGCCATGGTGGATCTGCGCATGGGCATCACCCCGGATCTGCGGATCAACATCCGCTATCTGCGCAAGACCCGGGATCTGGCAGTGCTGGTGTTGTTGGATCTTTCCGAATCCACCAATGAAATCCTGCCGGGAACGGACCGTCCAGTACGACAACTGGCCCAGGAAGCCACCAGCCTTTTAGGCTGGGCTATCGATGGTTTGGGGGATCCTTTCGCTATTCATGGCTTTGCCTCCGATGGCCGCCATGATGTCCAGTACTACCGCTTCAAAGATTTTGATCAACCTTTCAATGATGACGCCAAAGCGCGCCTAGCGGGGATGCAAGGAGGCCTATCTACCCGGATGGGGGCCGCCCTCCGCCATGCCGGACATTACCTGCAACAGCAGCCTCAACAGAAAAAATTGCTGCTCTTGGTCTCTGACGGCGAGCCCTCCGACATCGATGTCCGAGATCCCCAATATCTACGCCAGGATACCAAGAAAGCCGTAGAAGAGCTCCACACCCACGGGGTAACGAGCTATTGCTTGACCCTTGATCCCGACGCCGATGCCTATGTCGCCCGCATTTTTGGCAACAATGGCTATACTATTATTGATCATGTGCAGCGTCTGCCGGAGAAATTACCGCTCCTATTTATGGGTTTAACCCGTTAGGGAGCAAACCCACTCACCCTGGTCTTACTTAGGACCTATGCCATCCATTGAGCCTTTGTCTACCCGCTACTTCATTGGCATCGATGATACCGATAACCGGGAGAGTCGCGGCACCGGTTATCGGGCCCGAACCCTAGGGGCTCAACTCGAGGAAAAAGGCCTGGCAATCCTAGAAGGAGTCACCCGCCACCAACTGTTGGTCAGCCCCGCCATTCCCTATACTTCCCATAACAGCGCCGCCTGCTACTCATACCAATTTAATCAAAGAATGCAATTTATTAAGACCTCAAGTGCTTGTTTAAGCTGAATTTATACAATGCAAAATTAGATGAAATTGGTATCAAAGACTTGGTTTTTTTGGGCTCGGGTGTTGTTTCTGCGCCCTTTTCTTTGGGACGGCAATAGCCACACCCCCTACCGAATTTGATGGCCAATTTGACCCGACCCTCATTCCCACAGAGCAAATCGCCGAGATTAAATTCACCACCGGCGCTAGTTCCGAATTATACGGCGAAGGCCCCATCGGCGCCGTGATTAACATTATCACCCGCAAGGGGGTGACAGGGTTGCGGGCAGTGCTTAGTGCCGAGCGGGAGGACGGCGATCACCACCGCGTATGGGGCCGCCTCAGTGGGGCCAAACAGGATACGGACTTCTTTATTAGCGTCAGCCATCAAAACCAACAGGGATTCCCGCTTTCCGACGACTTTGAACCCACCGCTCTTCAAGGCCAAGGACTGCGGGAAAACAGCGACCGGGAACGCGCTAATCTCTTTGCCAACCTGGGCTATCGCCCGAACCAAGACTGGCAACTGGGCCTGACCTTCAACCATACCCACGGCGAGCAGGGAGTTCCCCCTATCGTCATTGACGATAACAAAGATCCTTTCGCATCCAGACCCCGATTTGAACGGGTCGATGACTTGGAAGGCTACTCGGTTCAGCTAGCGGCCACCTTTGACCCTACGGTACCTTGGGCAGCCCGATCCTGGCTTTACTTCAATAGCCTGGATCAAGAAGAAAATCGATACGATGATAATCAATATAATACGATTACTGACCGGAACAATTTTCACAAAGAGAATACTAACCGGGTCATGGGCTTCCATGTCCAGCCCAGTTTTGAGTTTGGTCCCGAAGGCTTATTGTCTGTTGCTTTCGATGGCCGTCGCGAAAGCTTTGATGAAACGGGATTTATCCAGACCGCCCGTAATCGCAGCCAACCCCTTGCTCAAGATAATGAAGTCTTCGTCTATTCCGCAGCCTTGGAATACAGCTTCAAGCCCTTACCGAAGCTGGGATTAATCTTCAGTTATGGACATCACTGGCAGGCTCGGGAACAGGGCTCCAGCGATAACAGCAACAGCTTCATTACGGGCGCCTATTATGATCTTAGCCCTCAGACTCGATTCCGGGCCTCAGTATCCCGGAAAGTGCGGGTTCCCTCCATCCGCCAACTCTATGAGAGCATTTCCGGCGATCCCAATCTAAATTTTGAAACGGCTTACCTCTATGAAATCGGCGCCCGCTACCAGTTTAATTCTGCTAACTCCGTCGATCTCGTCCTTTCCTACACCGATGTGGAAGACTTCATCGAAAAAAAACCGCTTAACGGATCGCTTCGAAAACAACCAGGAATACCGTTTCCGGGGCATTGAACTGACCGGGGAAACCCGACCTTGGGAACGCCTGCGATTACGGGTCCGCTATACCCATTTAGACAACGAGGATCGCTCTTCCGGCAGTGAAATTGATGAGCTGCAATACCGGCCAGAAAACAAAGTTTCTTTCGAGGCGTTCACCGATTTCGGATATGGCTTCCAAGGATATTTGTCCCTCCTCCATGTGGCCGATCAATTCTTCTATTCTCGCCAGGAACCGGTTCAAAAAGCCCAATTGGACAACTTTACTCTGCCTCTCCAAAGCCATAAAACTAGCAGAGAGTCATAGGCACATTCGCATCATTATAAGTATTAACTTATCAAAATAATCAAAAGTATTGACTGTCATTATAAAAATAACCGTTATACTTTTTTAGGGTGAACACAAATTATGTTTTTGTTCACAGGGCTTAGTTCTCACTAGGAGACTTCCCTGTCTTGGTGAGCTCTAAAACATCCGCCTTTACTTTTACAAGCTAAATGAGTAAAGACGGAGGTGGACAGTCTAACTCTAAAGAGGAGCAATATAATGGGAAAATCAGAAACGATGGCTGAAGGGAAAGAGCGTTATAAATCCGGCGTTATCCCTTATAAAAAGATGGGTTATTGGGAACCTGACTACAAGCCCAAGGAAACCGACATCATCGCGATGTTTCGTATCACCCCGCAGGCCGGTGTCGATCCTGCGGAAGCCGCCGCCGCAGTAGCGGGCGAATCTTCTACCGCCACCTGGACGGTGGTGTGGACGGATCGCCTGACCGCCTGCGAACTCTACCGAGCCAAGGCCTACCGCGTAGACCCAGTACCCAACACCGGCGAAGGCACCAAAACCGAGGCGCAATATTTCGCCTATATTGCCTATGATCTGGATCTGTTCGAGCCGGGCTCCATCGCCAACTTGACCGCCTCAATCATCGGCAACGTGTTCGGTTTCAAAGCGGTCAAGGCACTACGTTTGGAAGACATGCACATCCCGGTAGCTTACCTAAAGACTTTCCAGGGACCAGCCACCGGTGTCATCGTGGAGCGGGAGCGTTTGGATAAATTCGGCCGCCCCTTACTCGGCGCCACCACCAAGCCTAAACTCGGCCTTTCCGGACGAAATTACGGTCGCGTAGTCTACGAGGCCCTGAAAGGCGGCCTGGACTTCGTCAAAGATGATGAGAATATCAATTCCCAGCCGTTTATGCACTGGCGTGATCGGTTCCTCTACTGCATGGAAGCGGTCAATAAGGCCTCTGCAGCTACCGGCGAAGTCAAGGGACATTACCTCAATGTGACTGCAGCCACCATGGAAGATATGTACGAGCGGGCTGAATTTGCTAAATCACTGGGTTCAGTCATCATCATGATTGACCTGGTGGTCGGCTACACCGCTATTCAATCCATGGCCAAATGGGCACGGAAGAATGACATGGTTCTGCACCTCCATCGCGCCGGCAACTCAACCTACTCCCGGCAAAAGAATCACGGCATGAACTTCCGTGTGATCTGTAAGTGGATGCGGATGGCCGGTGTCGATCATATCCATGCCGGTACCGTGGTGGGCAAGCTAGAGGGTGATCCCCTCATGATTAAAGGTTTCTACGACACTTTGCGGGAGCGGCACACTCCGACAAGTCTCGAGCATGGACTCTTCTTTGACCAAGATTGGGCATCCTTGAATAAGGTGATGCCGGTGGCCTCTGGTGGGATTCATGCGGGCCAAATGCATCAGTTACTGCACTATCTTGGCGAAGATGTGGTGTTGCAGTTTGGTGGTGGCACCATCGGTCACCCCCAAGGTATTCAAGCAGGCGCGACCGCCAACCGTGTGGCCCTTGAAGCGATGATCATGGCACGGAATGAGGGACGCGATTACATGAAGGAAGGTCCCCAAATCCTTGAGGATGCCGCCAAGTGGTGTTCGCCGCTCAAGGCTGCCCTCGATACTTGGAAAGATATCACCTTCAATTATGAATCGACCGATACCGCCGACTTCGTGCCGACGGCCACGACCAGCGTTTGAGCCTAGGAGGATTTAGCTTATGATGACCAATCACGGAAACCGTATCACCCAGGGGCAGTTCTCGTTCCTGCCCGATCTGACGGACGATCAGATCCTCGCGCAGATCAAGTATGCGCTGAAAAATAACTGGGCGGTCAATGTGGAGTACACCGATGATCCCCATCCACGCAATACCTATTGGGAAATGTTTGGCATGCCCATGTTCGACCTGAAGGATCCCGCCGGGATTCTGATGGAAGTTAACGATTGCCGTAAAACTTTCCCCAACCACTACATCCGAGTAACGGCGTTTAACAGTGACCGTGGGGTCGAATCGCCCTGCATGTCGTTTATCGTCAATCGCCCCGAAAACGAGCCTGGCTTCGGGCTAGTGCGGCAGGAAGTGGAAGGGCGCCATATCAACTATACCGTACGCAGCTATGCGACGGATAAGCCGGAAGGCGAGCGGTATTAATAGAGTTGCTGGTGACGGGTCCACAATGGCCCGTCACCAGCGATGATAACGCTGCAATGGGAGCGGATGTCATGAATTATTCCGAGAATACTGAGGCCAGTGAACGCTCAGCCGAACTCACGGATGAGGCGCAAGTAGATCTGGAGGCTGAATTCAAGGCTTCCAATATCCAAGAAGTGCTGGACAAACTAGACCGGGAGCTGATTGGCTTGAAACCGATTAAGACCCGTATCCGTGAAATTGCGGCACTTCTGCTGGTGGATCGATTGCGGAGGCAATTCGAACTAACCTCCGAGACACCCACCCTACATATGAGTTTCACCGGTAATCCCGGCACCGGCAAAACCACAGTAGCATTGCGCATGGGTGAGATCTTGAAAAGGCTCGGCTATGTGCGCGAGGGCCATTTAGTCACCGTGACCCGCGACGATCTGGTCGGCCAATACATCGGCCATACAGCGCCCAAGACTAAGGAAGTCATTAAAAAGGCCATGGGCGGCGTGCTGTTCATTGATGAGGCTTATTATCTCTATAAGCCGGAAAACGAGCGCGATTACGGCCAAGAGTCGATCGAAATTCTACTGCAAGTGATGGAAAACAACCGTGATGACCTGGTGGTGGTTTTAGCCGGCTACAAGGATAAAATGGATCGCTTTTTCCAAAGCAATCCTGGTATGCGCTCGCGCATCGCCCACCATCTTGATTTTCCCGACTATTCGCCAGAAGAACTCATGGCCATTGCCAAGCTCATGCTGGCGGACCAGAACTATCGTTTAAGCCCGGAGGGTGAAAAGGCGCTTGCCGAGTACATTCCAGTGCGCATGAAACTACCCCATTTTGCCAATGCACGCTCTATCCGCAATGCTTTGGATCGGGCACGCTTGCGTCAGGCAAACCGGCTTTTTGCATCGCGCAGCAGTAAACTGACTAAACTCGATTTAATCACGATCGAAGCCGAGGATATCCTTGCAAGTCGCGTGTTTAAGGAAGGCAAGCTCGATACAAATAGTGTTTACGAAGCCTGAAGACAGCATAGGTACTGAGAGCCGTGAAGATATCTAGCGAGACATCACCCCTGCGGGTGCTGCCAAAAACGATTGAAGCGACTGATTTCAATCGTGTGCGGCTCGCGCTGCGGCGGCTAGGGCGGCCCTTGCGAGTTGCATTACCCGCCCACCGCGGGCTTGAAGTCATCTTGGATAACCATATGTGGTTATGCGTGGATAGCTTTCATCAAGATCAACCGGTCCTTGCCTGGCGCTCTTTTGAAACCATCGATCGCTATGGCCTTCACGAACCGGTGCGCTGTGAACTTTGCCTTTACCATACCCATGCGGGACTTATTATGGGATCGGCGATCGAGCAATTGAGCGAGGCGTTGGCAAAACGCCTTACCGAAGCCGAAGCTTGAGTGCTCATTAACCCCTACGGATATCACCGGTCAGGCGCTTTCAACAAGTCTAGCCCAAGGCAGGAATTATTTTTCAGGGCGATAGCAGTTTTCCAGTGGCGGATGCTCTCCTGGTGTGAGCACCCTCAATGGCAGGCCAATGAGTTTCGTTTATCGCTCTCCATCTAGGTTCGTGCAAAACACCCGGGCTAGATACACAAAGGGCGGGATTAAACCCGCCCTTTGTTACCGTTTCCCCACTAGGGGAACCCATCATCAGTTCACTCGCGGGTCTAATTCACCGCTCGCATAGCGCTTGGAGATAACTTCCAAGGAAAGGGGTTTAATCTTGGAAGCGTGACCGGCACAACCAAAAGCCTCAAAACGGGCCTGACAAATATCCTTCATAGCCGCCGTCGAAGCCTTAAGGTATTTGCGGGGATCGAAATTTTTCGGATTCTCCGCCAAATTCTTGCGGACAGCACCAGTCGCCGCTAGACGCAAATCGGTGTCCACATTGACCTTCCGCACCCCGTGCCGGATTCCTTCTTGGATTTCCTCTACAGGCACGCCATAAGTCTCACCAATATCGCCGCCGAACTCATGGATGATCTTTAACCATTCCTGGGGCACTGAGCTAGAACCATGCATCACCAAATGAGTGTCAGGAATCCGAGCATGGATCTCCTTAATTCGCTCAATGGCCAAAATGTCCCCAGTCGGTGGGCGGGTAAATTTGTAAGCTCCGTGGCTGGTGCCAATGGCAATGGCTAAAGCATCCACCTTAGTCTTCTTGACAAAATCAGCCGCTTCTTCGGGATCGGTGAGCAATTGATCGTGGCTGAGCTGACCTTCAGCACCGGATCCATCTTCCTCTCCCGCCATACCGGTTTCCAGGGAACCTAAGCAACCCAACTCGCCTTCCACGGAAACCCCGCCACCGTGGGCCATATCCACCACTTGTCGGGTCACATTGACGTTGTACTCATAGCTTGATGGAGTCTTCATATCCGGCATCAAAGAACCATCCATCATCACCGAGGTAAAACCAGACTGGATGGAGCGCAAGCACACTGCAGGTTCCGCCCCGTGATCCTGGTGCATACAAATCGGAATCTGGGGGTACTGCTCCACCGCCGCCGCAATCAAGTGACGCAAAAACGGCTCACCGGCATAGGAGCGGGCCCCAGCCGAAGCCTGCATGATGACCGGGCTGTCGACAGCCTCAGCCGCCTGCATGATTGCATGCACCTGCTCCATGTTGTTGACATTAAATGCTGGGATACCAAAGTTATGCTCCGCAGCATAGTCAAGCAATTGACGCAACGTAATTAAGGCCATTTTTTTGTCCTCACACAGTTAGCAATATAATCTGATTAAGCTTCTAAAATGATAGTTCTTATTAAATCCTGTAAGTGGCGATTGCCTTATAAAGGCTATTTTATAGCGATCTTGAAGCGCCGATAGGGCGTTGAGGCCTTGAGTCATAATCCCGCAGGCTTGACCATATCGCCGACCTGGACCACCTTCAGCGCATTGGTGCCTCCCTGCACGCCGGTAAGGTCACCCTTAGTAATAATCACCCAGTCTCCATCACGCACCGCCCCTCGACGTTGTAATTCACTGATCGCCTCAGAGTTGATGAGGGCATGATCAGAAGAATTTACATCGAAACTTACGGGGCAAACACCACGATATAGGGTTACCTTTCTACGCGTCTCCACATGCCGCGTCAAGGCATAAATCGGGATAGCGGAACTGATACGGGACATCCATAGGGGGGTAGAACCGGACTCGGTAAGCGCTGCGATCGCCTTGATATCAAAATGATTGGCCAAATACATGGCCGCCATGGCAATCCCCTCATCTACCCGATTAAAACGGGTATTAATACGATGGGTGGAGACGGTAACCTGGTATTGCTTTTCAGCCTCGCGGCAGATTCGGTCCATCGCCGCTACGGCTTTGCTTGGAAAATCACCGGACGCCGTTTCCGCAGACAGCATCACCGCATCGGTACCATCCAATACCGCATTGGCCACATCAAAAACCTCGGCTCGAGTGGGAACCGGGCTTTTAATCATCGTCTCCATCATCTGGGTGGCGGTGATCACCACCCTATTCATCTTCCGTGCCAAGTGGATGATATTTTTCTGCACTGGCGGCAGGGCGGCATCCCCAATCTCAACACCGAGATCTCCCCGGGCAACCATTACCGCCTCAGAGGCAGCAATCATCTCTTCCAAATTCTCTAAGGCTTCGGCACGTTCGATTTTGGCCACAATTCCACCCCGGCCACCTGCAGCCTGAAATAGCTCTCGGGCTTCATTGAGGTCATCGGCACTGCGGGGAAAAGACACGGCCAAATAATCGGCCTGAAGCTTAGCAGCACATTGGATATAGTCCCGGTCCCTAGACGTCAGCGCTTTGGCTGAAAGACCGCCCCCTTGGCGATTGATGCCTTTGTTATTTAACAAAACGCCACCGATCACCACCCGACAAACAATCCTCGGGCCTATGACCTCCTCCACCCACAGCACAATCCGGCCATCGTCCAGAAGTAAAGTATCACCTCGATTCACATCATCCGCCAAGCCTTTGTAATCTACGCCAACTTGGCTTTCATCACCTGACTCGTCCGGCAGACTAACGTCGAGGGTAAAGCGGGCCTTATCCTCCAAATTTGCTTTACCAACCTTGAACTTGGCAATGCGGATTTTCGGCCCTTGCAAATCGGCCAATACCCCCACTTGCCGCCCATAGGCTTGGGCCCGGCTCCGTACCAATTCCACCCGTTCTCGGTGTAATTCACAGGCCCGGTCTAATTCACGGGGACCATGGGAAAAATTCAAACGGACCACATCAACTCCCGCTTCGATGATCTGATCTAAGATCTTCGGATCATCCGTCGCTGGACCTAGAGTGGCGACGATTTTGGTTCGTCTTAGCATAATTTTTCCGGAGCCCTCCCCGATATTATTCTTTGCAACCGAGCAAAACCCCAAAGAATAGACAAAACAGCATTCTAATTACTGGCTTGCACGCTCTTCAAGGATAGCAACTGCCGGTAGTTTCTTCCCTTCCAGAAACTCCAGAAAGGCCCCCCCACCGGTAGAAATATAGGAAACCTGATCACTCACACCATATTTTGCCACTGCCGCTAAGGTATCTCCGCCGCCTGCAATAGAAAAAGCTGGGCTTTCAGCAATTGCCAGTGACAGCGCTTTAGTCCCTTCACCGAATTGATCGAACTCGAACACCCCCACAGGACCATTCCAGACGATAGTCCCTGCCCCCTTTAATATTTGCGCAAAATGCTTCGAGGTCTCAGGGCCAACGTCGAAAATCATATCATCCTCTGTCACCTCGCCGATCCGCTTCAAGGTGGCTTCCGCACTCTCAGAAAATTCCTTACCGCATACCACATCGACGGGCAGCGGGATATCCCCACCCCGCTCCTGGGCCGCAACTCTCAACTGCTTGGCAGTCTCCAATAGATCCGCTTCATAGAGGGATTTGCCCACATTGTAACCTGCCGCGGCGATAAAGGTATTGGCAATACCGCCCCCCACAATCAGCTGATCGACCACCTGTGACAGGCTTTCCAATACCGTTAACTTAGTAGAAACCTTGGAGCCACCCACAATGGCGACGAGGGGCCGTGCAGGATTATCCAAGGCCTTCTCCAAAGCCTCCAACTCTCCTGCCAGCAAAGGCCCCGCACAAGCGGTCGGCGCGTACTGGGCGACCCCGTGGGTAGAGGCCTGCGCCCGATGGGCGCTGCCAAAGGCATCCATCACATAAATATCACAGAGAGCAGCCATTTTCTTGGCTAGGGCCTCATCGTTTTTCTTCTCTCCCGGGTTAAACCGGACATTCTCACATAGAGCCACCTGCCCTTCACTAAGCTCTATGCCCTCTAGCCAATCTGAGACCAAACGGACTTCCTGGCCCAATAAATGAGACAAATGATCGGCCACGGGAGCCAAAGAAAAGGCTGGATCAAATTCACCCTCGGTGGGACGCCCTAGGTGTGACATTAACATAACCTTAGCACCAGCCTGCATCGCCTGTTGAATCGTTGGCAGGGATGCTCGGATACGGGTATCGTCGGCAACCTTACCCCCTTTCAAGGGCACGTTAAGGTCTTCCCGAATCAGGACCCGCTTTCCGGCAAGATCCAAATCGGTCATCTTTAGAATGGACATGGAGCTCACTCCTTGTAAAGGCATGGCCTAAAGGCGAATCGCCCAACTAGGCTAGACTAAGCGTCTCTCAATGTTAATTTCAATGGGATTGCGGTGTGAGGCCGTCCCGAGGGACAGCCCCACGCCCCATTGGCTAACTCACTTGGCATTCATCAGGGCAACGGTGGCATCCAGCATGCGATTGGAGAAGCCCCACTCGTTATCATACCATGCCAATACCTTGACCAAATTGCCTTGCATCACCTTAGTCAGGCTAGCCTCGTACACTGAAGAGGCAGGATCGTGATTGAAGTCCATGGAAACAAGCGGCTTGTCGTTATAAGCGAGCACCCCTTGCAAGTCACCTGTAGCCGCCTCCCGCATCATTCCATCAATGCTCTCCTTGCTGGTATTACGGGAGGCCACAAAAGTCAGGTCAACCAAGGAAACATTAATGGTCGGCACCCGCACCGCAAAACCATCCAATTTGCCATTCAGTTCTGGCAGTACCAATCCGACTGCTGCCGCCGCCCCCGTTTTAGTGGGGATCATGGACTGGGTAGCAGAGCGGGCCCGACGGAGATCCTTATGGTAAACGTCAGTTAATACCTGATCATTGGTGTAAGAGTGGACCGTCGTCATCAACCCATGCTCGACCCCAATATTATCTTGGAGCACCTTAACGAGAGGCGCCAAGCAGTTGGTCGTACAAGAGGCGTTGGAGATCACCGTATCAGAGGCCTTTAAGGAATTATGGTTGACACCATAGACGATAGTGGCATCCACATCTCCACCCCCCGGCGCGGAGATAATCACTTTTTTAGCTCCCGCCTGAAGGTGGGCCGAGGCTTTTTCCTTGGTAGCGAACAAACCTGTACACTCGTGTACCACGTCCACGCCCAATTCCCCCCAGGGCAATTTAGCCGGGTCTCTTTCGGCCAACACCCGAATTTTATCGCCGTTGACGATCAGATAATCGCCATCGACGGAGACTTCACCGGGAAACTTACCATGTACGGTATCGTACTGGGTTAAATAGGCATTGGTATTGGCATCTCCCAGATCATTAATGGCTACGATCTGGATCTCACTGGTACGATTGCGCTCGTACAAAGCGCGCAAAACATTGCGACCAATACGGCCGTAACCGTTGATTGCAACTTTAATCGCCATGGCTCTATCTCCGTTTATTTCAAAAAATTACACTAGCGCTGTTGGAAACGGCCTTGCCACTTTTCCAGGCAGCGTACTGAATAGAAAATTTTACCCGTTTAAGAAATCAACCCTTCGGCAATCTTGGCCAGATTCTCCGCGGTAAGGCCAAAGTGTTTGTACACTTCTGGGGCTGGGGCCGATTCTCCAAAAGTATCAATACCCAACACTTTACCTTCGAGCCCAACATATTTCCGCCAATAGTCGGTGACTCCCGCTTCCACTGCCACTCGAGCCCTAACCTCAGAAGGCAGAACCGCTTCACGATAGGTTTCGTCTTGGGCATCGAAAACATCCGTACAAGGCATAGAAACCACCCGCGCTTTGATGCCCTTGCCGCCCAGCGTTTCAGCAGCTTCCATTGCCAAGGCAACCTCAGAGCCAGTGGCAATCATGATGACATCTGGCTTGCCATCCGTATCACGCAGGATATAGCCGCCACGGCGAATATCTTCCATCTGTTTAGGGGTTCGCTGCTGATGGGGCACCCCCTGGCGAGTAAGCAGCAAAGAGGTGGGTCCATCTCTGCGCTCAATAGCCGCCCTCCAGGAGACCAGACTTTCCACCGCATCACAGGGGCGCCATACCGACATGCGTGGAATATAGCGCAAGGTGGCCGCCTGCTCCACCGCTTGGTGGGTCGGACCATCCTCACCCAAACCGATGGAATCGTGGGTATAGACAAAAATACTTTGCACCCCCATGAGCGCAGACATCCGCACCGCATTACGGGCATATTCGGAAAACATTAAAAAGGTTCCGCCATAGGGAATGAAACCACCATGTAGGGCAACCCCGTTCATAATGGCCGACATCCCAAACTCCCGCACCCCGTAGTGGAGGTAATTACCATCAGCAGCCGTTTTGCCGATCACCTTTGAACCCGACCAATGGGTGAGATTGGAGCCCGTTAAATCCGCCGATCCGCCCAATAGCTCCGGCAGGACAGGGGCATAAGCTTCAATAGCGTTTTGAGAGGCCTTGCGGGTCGCAATTTTCTCGGCCTTGCTATCAGCCGCCTGGAGAACCTCGGCGACGGTAGCCTCCCAACTCTCAGGAAGTTTATTTTGGAGCCGGCGCTGAAATTCCGCCGCCAACTCTGGGTAAGCGGCTTTATAGGCGGCAAACTTTTCATCCCAAGCCGCTTCTGCTGCCTTGCCTTTCTCAGCTACATTCCAGCCCCCATAAATTTCCTCTGGAATCTCAAAAGGAGGATGGGACCAACCTAATTTGTCACGGGTCGCCGCAATCTCATCCTCTCCAAGGGGCGCTCCATGACAATCATGGCTCCCAGCTAAATTAGGGGCGCCATAACCAATCAAAGTCTTACAACAAATCAAGGTGGGCTTATCGGTAGCTGAACGGGCCTCTTCAATGGCTTGGCGTACGGCCTCTGGGTCATGCCCATCGACACCGCGCACAACCTGCCACCCATAGGCCTCGAAACGTTTCGGCGTGTCGTCGGTAAACCATCCGTCCACATCCCCATCAATGGAGATACCGTTGTCGTCATAAAAAGCAATCAGCTTCCCTAATCCCCAAGTACCCGCCAAGGAACAGGCCTCATGGGAGATCCCTTCCATCAAGCAGCCATCTCCGAGGAACACATAAGTGTAATGATCAACGATTTCATGACCATCGCGGTTGAACTGACTCGCTAATATTTTTTCAGCTAGAGCCATGCCCACGGCATTGCTAAGGCCTTGACCCAACGGTCCAGTGGTGGTCTCAACACCTGGGGCATACCCGTATTCGGGATGGCCCGGAGTCTTGGAATGAAGCTGGCGGAACTGCTTGATGTCCTCCATACTTACGTCATAACCGCTCAGGTGAAGCAAAGAATAGAGCAGCATAGAGCCATGCCCATTAGACAGTACGAATCGATCCCGATCCACCCATTGGGGGTTATTAGGGTTATGCCTGAGAAAATCATTCCATAAAACCTCAGCGATATCCGCCATCCCCATGGGGGCACCAGGGTGACCGGATTTCGCCTTTTGCACTGCGTCCATGCTAAGCGCACGGATGGCATTAGCCAATTCTCTGCGAGAAGGCATTGCTTACCTCCTAAATTACGTTAAATTAATCTTGTCTTAAATCTTGCCTTGGCGCGTAGCCTTACCCTACTGCGCTCCTTCGCCAGACAATGACTTTAGGAATTCTATAGGCCCAAGCCTTCTAAAGTGCTCTTATATAACGGGGCGCAATACTCTAGCAGAGAAGCGCCAAAAACGCGAAAAAAACTCTTAGCTTACCTTTTTAGATAGACCAAGTACATCCTGCATATCGTAAAGCCCAGGAGGTTTGCTGCTGACCCAATGGGATGCGCGCATAGCTCCCAAAGCAAAGGTCATGCGGCTTGAGGCCTTATGGCCAATCTCTACCCGCTCCCCGTCCGCCGCAAACATCACGGTGTGTTCACCCACGATATCGCCTGCGCGGAGAGAAGAAAATCCTATGCTTTCCCTTGGCCGTTCACCGCTGAATCCTCGCCGCCCATAAACGGCGCACTGATTCAGATCCCGTCCCAGGGTTTCAGCCACCACCTCCCCCATGCGTAAAGCGGTTCCAGAGGGAGCATCCATCTTATGGCGGTGGTGGGCCTCAATAATTTCAATATCCACCTCATCCCCTAACACCCGGGCGGCCATCTCTAAGAGCTTTAAACAAAGGTTAACCCCCACGCTCATGTTGGGCGCCAGCACGATCGGAATCTCAATAGCCGCCCTCGCAATCTCCTGACGCTGTTCTGGGGTAAATCCAGTGGTGCCAACTACCATAGCCTTGCCCTGGTCTTTGCAGAGGGCTAAATTGGCCAGCGATACTTTAGGCTGCGTGAAATCGATCAGCAGATCAAAAGCCTCCCCATGCTCACTCAAATTACCCACTAGGGGGATTTGCAATGTTCCCACCCCTGCCAGTTCTCCCGCATCACTGCCAATCAGGCTACTGTCAGGACGCTCACTGGCGACTCCAAGGGTAATGCCCTCATACTGACAGGCAGCCTGGATCAAGGTGCGTCCCATGCGCCCGGCGGCACCACTGATAGCTACTCGGATCATGGACCTCATTCCTGGTGACTTCTTCTATGAACAAAAATAACAAACCCGAGGGGGTAAAAATACCTCAAGCCACCTCGGGGGATAGGGTTCGCGTACTTAAATATTTAGGATGAGTTCAAAGGATATCAGAACTTCATTTCTTCAAAGAAGTGTTTTACACCTTCCAGCCAGGAATGATGCTTAGGGCTATGTTTCTTGTTCCGATTCATGGAAGCTTCGAATTTTTCCAGCAATTCCTTTTGTTCTTCGTTTAAATTCACTGGTGTTTCTACCATCACCCGACACAGCAAATCACCTGTGGGTCCGCCACGAACAGGTGCGACGCCCTTACCTCTTAAGCGGAAAACCTGCCCTGACTGAGTCCCTGCCGGGATCTTGAGCTTTGCCCGACCGCTCAAGGTAGGCACATCCAACTCTCCGCCTAAGGCGGCAGTGACAAAACTGACCGGCACTTCGCAGTGGAGAGCATCGCCCTCCCGAGAAAAGATCGGATGCGCTTTGATTTGTATCTGAACATAAAGATCACCTGGCGGCCCACCACTTTCCCCGGCTTCTCCTTCTCCAGCCAGACGGATCCGATCGCCAGTATCTACACCTGGCGGAATCTTCACCGAGAGCGTTTTATGCTCCCGGACCCGACCTTCACCGTGGCAATCAGAGCAAGGAGAACTCACGATCTGGCCACTGCCATGACAACGTGGACAAGTCTGTTGCAGGGAAAAGAAACCCTGTTGCATCCGCACTTGACCATGGCCATCACAAGTAGGACAGGTAATGGGCGAGGTTCCTGGCTTGGCCCCGCTACCCTCACAGGTTTTGCATTTTACATAAGTGGGAATGCGGATCTTGGCGGTGGTGCCTGCAACTGCCTCTTCCAAAGTGAGATCCAAATTATAGCGAAGATCAGCACCCCGATAGGCCTGCCGTCTACCCCCGCGGCCTGCGGCAGCACCAAAGATATCATTGAAAACATCACCAAAGATGTCACCAAAGTTGGGGCCGCCCTCAAAACCATATCCCCCTCCAGCTCCAGGGCCTGCACCCGCACCTACCCCAGCGTGCCCAAACTGATCATAGGCCGTGCGCTTCCTGGCGTCGGAGAGAACATCATAGGCCTCCTGAACCTCTTTGAATTGGTCCTCGGCAGTCTTGTCACCAGGATTGCGATCCGGATGATATTTCATGGCCAGGCGTCGATAGGCCTTCTTAATTTCAGGGTCGGAGGCATTCCGCGCCACCCCCAGAATTTCGTAGTAATCTTGCTTTGCCATTCTCCGAACTATCAGCTCTCCGCCTTTTAGCGCTCAAAACCTCAGCTACCACGGCCAGCATTAAAGCTTTGGCCCATAGCCGTGTTGATCGCTAGATACACCAAGGCACAGGCGCCCTCAGGTTACGCCTGTGCCACCCTCGTTGGGTTACCATCGCTTTTTTTGCTATTTTTTATCTTCCTTGACTTCCTCAAACTCAGCGTCCACAACCCCTTCTTCGGCTGCCTTGCTTTCTTCCCCTTTGGCTTCTTTGGGCTCTTCAGCTTGTTGCCCATAAATGCGTTCGGCCATTTTAGCAGAGGCATCGGTCAACTCCTTGATCCGGGCTTCAATTGCCGCTTTATCATCGCCTTTCATAGCAGTCTTGAGCTCTTCAATCGCTTTCTCAATCCTGCTCTTTTCATCGGCCTCAAGCTTATCGCCTAGCTCCTCCATGGACTTTTCCGTAGCATGAATCAAATTATCACCCTGATTCCGGACATCAATCAGCTCCCGGAACTTGCGATCTTCCTCCGCATGGGTTTCAGCATCCTTAACCATGCCTTCGATTTCATCCTCTGATAGCCCGCTTGAGGCCTTAATGACAATGGACTGTTCCTTGCCTGTCGCCTTGTCCTTAGCGGAGACATTCAAGATGCCATTGGCATCGATGTCAAAGGTGACCTCGATTTGGGGCATACCCCGCGGTGCAGGGGGAATACCAACCAGGTCAAAGCGGCCTAGGGACTTATTATCTGCTGCTCGCTCCCGCTCGCCCTGGAGAACATGAACGGTGACTGCCGTTTGGTTGTCCTCGGCGGTGGAAAAAACCTGCGCTTTGCGGGTGGGAATGGTGGTGTTTTTCTCAATCAACTTAGTCATGACCCCCCCCAGAGTCTCGATACCTAGAGACAGGGGCGTCACATCCAACAACAGCACTTCCTTGACTTCACCCGCCAGGACTCCAGCCTGAATGGCAGCACCCACGGCCACCGCTTCATCCGGATTCACGTCTTTACGGGGCTCCTTGCCAAAAAATTCCTTGACCGCTTCTTGGGCCTTGGGCATGCGGGTTTGTCCACCCACCAAGATCACTTCGTCGATTTCAGAAGCACTGAGTCCCGCATCCTGGAGGGCAATTTTACAAGGCTCAATAGTGCGGGCAATCAAGTCTTCCACCAAAGCTTCCAGCTTGGCCCGCGTGATCCGAATATTGAGATGCTTAGGACCTGAAGCATCCGCCGTCACATAGGGTAAATTGACTTCTGTTTGTTGGCTAGAGGAAAGTTCAATCTTGGCCTTCTCCGCCGCATCCTTGAGGCGCTGCATCGCTAAGGGATCGCCGCGTAAGTCGATACCTTGCTCTTTTTTAAACTCATCGGCGATATAATCAATAACTCGCTTGTCGAAATCTTCGCCGCCGAGGAAAGTATCGCCATTGGTGGATAACACTTCAAACTGGTGCTCTCCCTCCACCTCTGCGATCTCAATAATAGAAATATCAAAGGTACCACCGCCCAGGTCATAGACCGCAATCTTTTGATCGCCCCGTTTCTTGTCTAGGCCGTAGGCCAAGGCCGCTGCTGTAGGCTCATTGATAATACGCTTCACTTCAAGCCCGGCTATCCGGCCCGCATCCTTGGTGGCTTGACGCTGGGAATCGTTAAAATAAGCCGGTACCGTGATGACCGCCTCGGTCACTTCTTCGCCCAGATAGTCCTCCGCCGTTTTCTTCATTTTGCGGAGCACGTTCGCTGAGATTTCCGGCGGGGCCATTTTTTTGCCCATCGCCTCCACCCAGGCATCCCCATTGTCGGCCTTTACAATGTTATAGGACACCATTTTAATGTCCCGCTGGACCACGTCCTCATCAAAACGGCGCCCGATGAGACGTTTAATTGCATACAGGGTATTTTGAGGGTTGGTGATCGCTTGCCGTTTAGCAGATTGGCCCACCAATGTTTCGCCCTCTTTGGTAAAGGCCACCACTGAAGGGGTGGTGCGATCACCCTCAGCATTCTCGATCACGCGGGTCTTATTCCCCTCCATGATAGCCACGCAAGAATTGGTGGTCCCCAAGTCAATGCCAATAATCTTTCCCATGACTCCTCTACTCCAAAAATTCGGTATTCATTCTCTACCGGCGGTTATCCTCCTACCGGCGCCTTATGCTCTACGCTATACCTGACTATGGGGGCACACTAGCCAATTTCAAGCCTGGGTATCCACCCCAGGCGGGATTTGCTCACTCGGTTTAGAGACGACCACCATGGCCGGACGTAACAGGCGGCCGTTTAAAACATAACCCTTGCGAACAACGATCAGTACGGTGTTAGGCGCAACCTCGTCGTTCTCCTGGGTCGATATAGCCTGGTGTAGTTCAGGATTAAAGGATTCGCCTTGAGGGTCTACGGTTTCAATGCCAAATCGGGTTGTGACTTCATCGAACATTTTGAGGATCAATTCGCTCCCTTCTCGCAAAGCAGCCACATCGGCATCTTCAGCCTGGGCCGCCGCCAACCCCATCTCTAGGCTATCCTTAACCGGCAACAGCTCCTGGGCAAACTTCTCCAAAGCATACTTGCGGGCCTTCTCTAATTCCCGCTCATGGCGTCGACGCTGGTTTTCCAACTCGGCTCGTGCCCGGAGCAACTCGTTCCAATGCTCATCCGCTTTGGAGCGGGCATCCTCCAAAAGCCGTTGGATATCCTCCATCTCAGTGGTTTCCGGTGCCGACTCCTGGGCCTTTTCACCACCTTCGGTTGGCACCTCGGATTCTACAGGAGTTTCCGACTGCTCGGTTGCAATGTTGGTTTCCGGAGTAGTTTTCTCTTCGTTGGCCATACCAATATTCTCCAAGTTGCTAGGGCCTGTTAACAGGTCCTAGGGCTTCTACCTAAAACCACAACAGGTGGGGATGGTTTACCTCGGATTCAAGGCTGCGCCTAGTAATCGGGCGGTCACATCCACTAGAGAAATCACCCGCTCATAATCCATTCGGGTAGGTCCAATCACCCCAAGCACCCCCAGCGCGCCTTCGGCAGAGCCATAACGGGCAGTGACCACGCTGCAATCGTCAAATACTTGGTAGCCAGATTCTTCACCAATAAAGATCTGGATCCCCCCGGCATGCAAACACTGATCTAATAGAAGCAGAATATCCTGCTTCTCATTGAAGGCATTAAATAATAAACGCAGGCGTTCTTTATCCGATAGATCCATATAATCTAACAGGTTAGTCTGTCCTGCGACCACACAATCTTCCACCTCTTTCTCAGAAAGAAAAACCTGTCTCGCCATCTCCACCGCTGTTCCCATAATTCGGTCCATATCTTCACGCACCTCGCTCATCTCGGCTAGGAGGTGCTCCCGAACCTCATAAAAATCTTTCCCTTTAAAGATAGCGTTAAGGTAATTGGCCGCCTGCTGCAATTCCGAGTCTGAGTATGGACGGCTGGGATGGATAATACGGTTTTGCACCTCTTGTTCATTCACCACTAAGATAGCGAGCACCCGATTTTCTGACAGTGGCAAGAACTCCACCTGGCGCAGCGCACAGCATTCTCGCCGTGGCACCATCACCACCCCTGCAAAGCGGCTGATTTCGGACAATAATTGGGAAGCTGTGGTCAGCAGTGCCGGAGGTTCCGCCTCCACTTCAAACTGGGCCGCTAGCTCGCGAATGGTGTTGGCACCCAGCCTCTTAGGTCTCAGCAAAGCGTCAATAAAGAAACGATAACCTTTGACAGTAGGAACCCTTCCCGCCGAAGTATGGGGAGAAAACACCAACCCCAACTCTTCCAGATCGGCCATGACATTGCGAATAGTCGCTGGGCTAAGGTCCAATTGACACTCACGGGAAAGAGTCCGGGAACCCACGGGTTCCCCGTCGCGGATATAACACTCTACCATGGCCTTGAGCAGATGCTGGGAGCGCTCGTTTAGCACTAATAGGCTATTGGATCGTGCCATAAACTAGACAACCCCTCTGCTACCTAAAGAAACTCCTCATATTAGCACTCATGCCTACAGAGTGCTAATCTGGCGACTCAATTTGATGCCACAAACAAGCACCGCCACTCACCTTATCAATAGCGGCAAGACGGGCCTGATGGGCCGACCGCTCTTCTTCGCTTGCCCGCACCACTTTAAGGGGCGGCCGCTTAGCCGCGACGGGCCGATATTTCCCCTCTCCCGGTTGAGACTGGCTGTCCTCGCCACCATACCCTCGCAGGCTTAAACTGGCTTGACCCCCAGTCATGGCCAAATACACTCCAGCCAAGATTTCCGCATCCAAGAGAGCGCCGTGTAAATCCCGCCGGGAGTTATCCACCCCATAGCGCTTGCAGAGGGCATCTAGACTGTTTTTCTGGCCTGGATGACGTTGCCGCGCTAGGACCAACGTATCCAGCACCTGACAGTAGAGACTTACTTTTCCCCACTGAGACCCCAATAAGCTCAACTCATGATCCAGAAAACCCACATCGAAAGGGGCATTATGGATGACCAATTCCGCCTCTCTAATAAAAGCTAAAAATTCCTCGGCAACCTCCACAAAACGTGGCTTATCCGATAAAAACTCATTGCTCAAGCCGTGGACTTTCAAAGCCCCTTCATCCACCCGCCGCTCCGGGTTTAGATAGCAATGAAAAGTCTGCCCCGTACGGCGTCGATTGATCAGTTCAACCCCCCCAATTTCAATGATTCGATGTCCCTCTTTAGGCTCCAGCCCGGTGGTCTCAGTATCGAGTATAATTTGCCTCATCAACCTTCCTCCAATTCGGTAATGGCCTTCCGGGCCAAGGCATCAGCCCGCTCGTTTTCTGGATGCCCCTCATGTCCCCGGACCCAAAACCATTCGACCTGATGGGGGGCGACAGCCCGTTCCAGGCGCTGCCATAGATCTCTGTTCTTCACTGGCTGCCGATTGGCCGTTTTCCAACCACGCTGCTTCCAACGGGGCATCCAGCAGGTAATTCCCTGGCGCAGATATTGGGAGTCCGTCGTCAGTCGGACTCGACAGGGTCGCTTGAGGGATTCTAGGGCTTGGATCGCTGCCATCAACTCCATCCGATTATTAGTCGTCCTTGTCTCCATCCCCGACAGGGTTTTTTCTCGTCCCCGGTAGCGCAGCAGGGCCCCCCACCCCCCAGGGCCAGGATTTCCACGGCACGCTCCGTCGGTAAAAATCTCCACAGCCTCAGTCACGGATACGCTCCCGGGCCGTGGGTTCCGCCAGACCAGGTATTTCCAAGCCTTCTTCCTTACGCCAGAGAGGGTCCACCGGATTCAAACGCATCACTTGCTTTTTGGCCACCACCAAATAGCCTCCCGCCAGAAATGGCCACCAGCGCTGCCCTACCCCCTCCAAAAAACGCAATCGCCGCATCAGCCGTGGATGCTGCAAGGGGGGGCGAAATAAAAAATAGCGCAATTCCACCGTTTCAAAACCCAATAGCGCCAACCAATCCCGGAGACGGGTGAGACTATAGAAACGCCCACACCAGGGCACCTGCCCCCACCGCCATAAAAAAAGCCGCCAAAGCCCCCATAAGCTCCAGGGATTGAAGCCTAAAACCACTAAGGTGCCATAAGGGACCAGTACCCGTTGGACTTCTCGCAACACCTGGTGGGGATTAGCCTCATACTCCAATACATGGGGCAGGACCATCCCATCAACGGTCGCGCTGGCAAAGGGCAAAGTATCCGCTCGGGACAATAGACTGGGGGGCTGGGCCTCTGACCAGGTCCCCGTTTCCAATACCACCTGATGCCAAATGCGGCTGGAAGAGAGCAAATCCGTTCCTTTGCGCACGGCACCTAGCTGAACCAAATGGTAACCAAAGAGACCCGGTAGAATTCTCTCCAGCTCCGCCCGTTCGGTTTTCAGCAAACGCCGGCCTAAGGGCTTCTCCAACCAGGCGCAAAAAGCTTGACGGGAAGGATAATCCCGCTTCTGTGACGAACTCTTTGCCTTAGGCCAGATCGGCTCAAAGGTAAGCATCATTCAATACTCCCTTCTAAAATGAGAACCTGTGGGGCAACTTAACCTCTATTATTATTGCACCCTAATCGCATACTATTAAGTGATTAAGATTAAAACGACTACCGTCCCAGAGGACTGCTACACTTTCACTAAACTCAATAACAGGAGATCAGCCATGGAGGAAGCTGTCAGCACCCGTGATATCATCCTTGATGCCGCCTTGGAACTGGCTGAAGAAACTTCCTGGGAGAATGTGCGCCTGCACCATATTGCCCAACGGACAGGTCTAAGCTTGAATCACATTCGCCAATACTTCAGGGAAAAAGAAGAATTGGTGGATGCCTGGCTAGACCGAGCCGATCAGGCGATGCTGGAGGAAACAAGCCGCCCTTACTTTCCCGCCATTTCTCCCCGGGAGCGACTCAACCGCCTATTTATGGCCTGGTTAGAAGCCCTTTCCCCCCATCGCCAAGTGATGCGCCAAATGGTTTTCAATCGGCTTGAACCGGGGCATTTACACATGCAACTCGCAAGCCTATTACGTATCAGCCGCACCGTGCAATGGGCTCGCGAGGCCGCCCAGCGGGATCAAACCTTTATGTTTCGGGCGCTAGATGAAACCGCCTTGACCTCCATCTATCTCATTACCTTTCTCTGCTGGCTGAACGATTCCACCGAATATCACCGGCGAACCCGCCGGTTACTGGATAGAATCCTCCGCACAGGCGAGATCATAGGGTCGCTCAAGCCCCCGTTTTTACGGTCAAAAAAGCAGGAACAAAGTTTCACCGATACCCCCTTCCCCAGCGGTCCTTGAGAACCTAAGAAGAAGAGAACCCCAAAAAATTTTCCCCTATGCAGTGAAATTGAGTCAATTAATCAATTAAATGGACACCCTGACCCATGCCTTGAGCGGTACCCTGCTGGCGCGGGCCACGGCCCCTTCCCAGCGCCACCAGGACCCACTTGCGCTAGGAGAACGGGTCCTGGTGGGAACCTTGGCCGCGGCCTTTCCCGATAGCGATTTTATTCTCCGCTGGGTCACCGACTTGCTCACCTACCTTAATTGGCATCGGGGCATCACCCATTCCGTGATCATGCTCCCCTTCTGGGGAATGTTACTGGCCACCTTGTTTTGGTGGTTTGGAGGAAAACAAAAACCCTGGCGGGCCTATTTGGGGGTATCCCTATTAGGGCTCAGTATTCATATCGCCGGGGATCTCATCACCGCCTATGGCACCCAAATCCTCGCTCCCCTTTCAAATTACAAAGCGGCTTGGCCCACCACTTTTGTCATCGACCCCTGGTTTACCGGTATCATCGTCATGGGATTATTAGGCAGTTGGTATTGGCGTCGCTCCCGCCTGCCAGCGATGGCAGGCTTAGCCCTCCTGGTGACCTATGTGGGCTTTCAGGGGATACTTCGAACTCAGGCATTGGCCCTAGGGGATGAATATGCGCGCCAGCAATCCCTGACCACGATTCAAGTCCATGCCTTGCCTCAACCCCTGTCCCCTTTTAACTGGAAAATTGTGGTGGTAACACCCCAGGAGTATTACCTCAGTCAAGTCAACCTGCTACGCAAGCAACTTGCCGTTCCCGCTTCACCCAATCCCCCTTTTTGGGTTCGCCTCTATACGGCCTACCCGCCACCGGCAGCCATGCGATGGGCTCAATACCGGCTTTACGGAAATCCTGATCAGGAAACCCTGGCCCGCACTGTTTGGCACCAAGAGGCCCTGCAAGGCTACCGCCGGTTTGCTTTATTGCCGGCCCTCTATGCCATCGATCGGGGGGCCGACCATCTGTGTGTTTGGTTCGTGGACTTGCGTTTTACCCTTCCCAGCCTCACTCCACCCTTCCGCTACGGGGGATGCCGTCAAGAAAACGACTCCAGCTGGAAATTGCGCCAATTACTTGGAAATCTCGGCTCTTAGCCACTGATACTGCACCCCGAGACTTCCCCCTCTAGGCGCAAACTGCCGGTCAACTGCGCCACTGTAGCCACTTCATGGCGCTTGAGATAATCCACGATTCCCCCGTTAATTTTGGAGCAAAGGAGGGGATCATAAAACAAGGCCGTGCCTACCCCCACGGTAGTCGCACCCGCAATCAGAAATTCCAGGGCATCCTCACTTGAGGCCACCCCCCCTTGGCCAATAATCGGAATACCATGCTGCCGACATACCTGATAGACCTGGCGCACTTTGAGTAAGGCAATCGGCTTTATGGCGGGTCCCGATACCCCCCCTTGAATATTCCCAAGCAGGGGAGTTCGCTGCTCTATATCAATAGCCATTCCCATCAGGGTATTAATGACGGCAAAGGCATCCGTTCCTGCCTCAATGCAGCGGCGGGCATTTTCTTCAATCGAGGTTTGGTTAGGGGAAAGCTTGGTGATTAGAGGTTTGTGGGTCACCTTGCGGCAAGCCTCCACCACCCGCGCCGACATATCGGGATCATTGCCAAAAGCAACCCCCCCTTCTTTTACATTAGGGCAGGAAATATTGATCTCAATAGCATCGATAGGAGAATCGTCAAAGCCGCGGGTAACCTCCACATACTCTTCAACGGTGGAACCGGAAACATTGGCAATATACCGGGTCTCGGTGAAATCCAACTCTGGTAGAATATGCTTGACCACATAATCCACACCGGGGTTTTGCAAACCAATGGCATTAAGCATCCCCATAGGCGTTTCATAAATCCGATGGGGTCGATTTCCCAAGCGAGGAGCTGCCGTTGTCCCCTTGAGGCACACCGCGCCCACCTCCCGGTTAGAGAAACCCGCCACCCGCGTGTATTCTTCCCCAAAGCCGACACAACCTGAAAGTAACACCAATGGACTTTGTAACCCCAGCCCACAAAAATCAACTTTCAATCTTGCCCGATCGGCCTCGCTTAACTCAGTAGTTAATGTCGCCACCATTTTTTACTACGCCGCAATGTTTCATATCGTGCTATTTGAACCTGAAATTCCACCCAATACGGGTAATATCATACGCCTTTGTGCCAATACGGGCGCTCATCTTCACTTAATTCAACCGTTGGGCTTCGATCTCGACGATAGACGGTTGCGCCGCGCCGGCTTGGACTACCATGAATGGGCCAGGGTTAAGGTTCATCCAAGCCTGGAGCATTTTTCAAGGCGGGTCCAGCCTCGGCAGGTATGGGCCTGCTCTAGCCGCGGACAGCAACCTTATGATAAAGCCCATTTCCATCCGGGTGACGCTCTCTTATTTGGCCCCGAAACCCGCGGCCTCCCACGGAAACTCCTGAATACCCTGTCTCCAAAGCAGGTGCTGCGAATTCCCATGCTCCCCGCTAGCCGCAGTCTTAATCTTTCCAACGCGGTTGCGGTGGTGCTCTATGAAGCTTGGCGACAGCACAACTTTCCCGGGAGCAGGGATGCCGGCGAAGTAGCGCCAGAGCCTCATGGGGACCTCATCTCTAACGGGTAAAGCGTCCCTGTTCACCGCTTCGGACGGCAGCTTATTGCTCCTCCTTTCCCCCCAACCAGTCCTGGGGCTGAAGAAATTTTTCGTAGAGCCGGGCCTCGGGGGTTCCCGCGGCTGGCTGCCAGTTATAGCGCCACTTCACCAGGGGAGGCAAGGACATCAGGATAGATTCGGTCCGTCCCCCTGACTGGAGGCCAAAGAGGGTTCCCCGGTCATAGAGGAGATTAAATTCCACGTAACGCCCCCGCCGATAGAGCTGGAAGTCCCGCTCCCGTTCACCATAGGAGAGGGTTTTGCGCCGCTGGACAATGGGTAAATAAGCCAATATGTAATGATTTCCCACGCTTTGCATGAAATCAAAGCAGCGGGGAAACCCCCATTCATTCAAATCATCAAAAAACAACCCGCCAATCCCCCGGGTCTCCCCGCGATGCTTAAGGTAAAAATACTCATCGCACCATTTTTTATAGCGGGGATAAACCTCTTCCCCAAAGGGAATACAAGCCTCACGAGCGGTGTGGTGCCAGTGGATCGCGTCTTCCTCAAAAGGATAATAAGGGGTGAGATCAAAACCGCCCCCAAACCACCAGATAGGCGCTTCGCCTTCCTTGGTGGCGAGAAAGAAACGGATATTGGCGTGGGAGGTGGGCACATAGGGATTATGGGGATGAATGACCAAAGAAACGCCTAGGGCTTGGAATCGCCGTCCTGCTAATTCCGGCCGTTGCGCTGTCGCCGCCGCAGGGAGCCCCTCCCCAAAGACATGGGAGAAATTGACTCCCCCTTGCTCGAACACAGCCCCCTCAGACAACACCCGGGAGCGCCCCCCACCCCCGGCCGCCCGCTGCCAGTTATCCTCCATAAAGCTAGCCGCCCCGTCCTCCTGTTCCAAGGTGGAACAAATTCGATCTTGAAGATCAAGCAGATAATCTTTGACTACCGCCACCTCAGGCTCATTGCTAGGGTTATTCATCACCACTCCATTATTTAGGTCAGCGCAGGCATAAAAACTTACCGTTTGAGAATCAGGAGAAAAGTCCCCTGGTGCACGCTATAGCGGTTCCCATTTAGGTGGAACTTCATTGGGCTTGGGGTCAGCGTAACCAGACCGTCGGCGGCAGGGACGCCGACGTCGAGCTTCCAAGGACGGATTGACAGCGTGTCTGGCCACGCCTACCCCAAGCGCCTTAGGTCTCATTTAAACGAAAAATACTATAAAAAAACTTACCTCGCTTCATCGAATCCGCTGTCCCGTTCTCCCATCGCGGATCTCACTGGGGCCAGCCCGCCGCCCTATTGCACCTGGGAGAATATAGTCGATGCCAGCGCCCAAGGATCTACGAACCTGTAAGGTCGTGCGCGCCGGGGGACGTCCAGCGCGGTTGGCGCTGGTGGAGACAATGGCAGACCCCACCCTTTGACAGAGGCATGCCGCCAGGGGGTGAGCGGTAACCCGAACAGCCAGGGTATCATGCCGACCTCTCAACCAGCGGGGAACATCCGCCCGAGCGGGCAATAACCAAGTGACCGGCCCCGGCCAAGTCCCTTCAAGACGGGCCCGAATTTGAGCCGTTAAGGGCAACAAATAAGATTGTAATTGGGCAAAATCAGCCGCAATCAAAATTAAGCCCTTATCGACAGAACGCCCCTTAAGCTTAAGGATACGCTCAACGGCTGCCCCTTGCAGGGGATCACAACCCAGGCCAAACACCCCCTCCGTCGGATAAGCGACAACGCCGCCCCCATGAATCATGCGGGCGGCTAATCGCACCGGCCAACTGGGGCATGACCTCACAAATTCTTAACCCCGGGCGCGTTTTTTCTCCATCATGTCGTGGATAATCGGCGTGAGCACAATCTCCATGGCAAGCCCCATTTTACCGCCAGGCACGACCAGGGTATTGGGCCGGGACATAAACGAATCTTTGAGCATACTTAAATAATAGGGGAAATCCGCCATATGGGGATCCCGGAAGCGAATCACCACATTGCTTTCATCCGGCGTTGGAATATCCCGGGCGATGAAAGGGTTGGAGGTATCCACCAAAGGCACCCGCTGAAAATTAATATGGGCACGGGAGAATTGAGGGCAGATATAGTGCACGTAATCCGGCATGCGCTTGAGAATAATCTGGACGACCGCCTCGGAAGAATAGCCCCGATTGAGGCAATCCCGATGAATTTTCTGGATCCACTCCAGGTTCACTACCGGCACTACTCCCACCAACAAATCCACATACTGGGCCACATTAACCTGATCCGTCACCGCACCGCCATGGAGCCCCTCATAAAAGAGCAAATGGCTGTCCGGATCAATAGGCTCCCAGGGCGTAAAGGTCCCTGGGGCCTGGCCATAGGGTTCACCCTCTTCCTCGCTGTGAATATAGAGGCGCTTTTTCCCAGTGCCACGTTCGGAGTATTCACGGAACAAGGCCTCTAGCTTATCTAATTCATTGGCTTCCGGCCCAAAATGAGTCAGGATCTTCCCCTGCTCCTCATATTCCGCGACCTTTTCCTTCATGGCCTGGCGATCATAGCGATGGAAACTATCGCCTTCGATCACCACAGGCTTGATGCCTTCCCGCCGAAACATATCGCTGAAAGCATGCTTAACCGTAGATGTGCCTGCTCCGGACGAGCCAGTCACAGCGACAATAGGATGTGCTACGGACATGTGTCCCTCCTCAATGCTAATTGGATTGCTTTTGATTGAACTGAAATAATTGGAAATTTATGCTTGCAGAAAGGCCCTGCCCCTGGTTACTGAGGATCACCGGGATCCTTCACCCGGCCTGCCTCCCTGGCAACGGCGCGATAGCCAATATCGGTCCGGTAGTAGGCTTCCTTCCAGGTAATTTGCTGAACAAGGGCATAGGCGGTTGCTTGGGCCTGAGTTACCGAATCACCGAGACCGCAGACGCAAAGGACACGGCCTCCAGCCGTCACGATGCGGCCCTCTTTTTCGGCCGTACCCCCATGAAATACTTTGCTATCCTCACGCTCCGGGGCGGGTAAGCCATAGATAGGATCACCAACAGGATAGGAACCCGGGTAGCCCTTCGCCGCCATCACTACGCCCAAGGCTGCGCGGGAATCCCAGGTCACATCGACCTCATGTAAGCGCCCTTCCAAGGCGGCCTGGCATAACGCCACTAAATCCGACCGCAACCGCATCATGATAGGCTGGGCTTCCGGATCTCCAAAACGGCAATTGTACTCTAGCACCCTGGGAGACCCATCCTCAGCAATCATCAGCCCGGCATATAAAAATCCTCGATAAGGATATCCTTCTTCGGCCATCCCTCGCACGGTGGGCACGATCACTTCCTGCATGACCCGCTTGTGAACCGCCTCTGTCACCACCGGTGCCGGAGAATAAGCTCCCATTCCCCCCGTATTAGGCCCCGTGTCTCCACGATCACGAGCCTTATGATCCTGAGAGCTGGCCAAAGGCAAGATGTGTTCACCATCAGTCAAGACAATGAAACTGACTTCTTCACCTCTTAAAAACTCTTCTACCACTACCCGGCGGCCGGCCTCGCCAAAGGCCCCGCCCGCCAACATGCCATGAACCGCATCAATGGCTTCCTGCTCGGTCTGGGCCACCACCACACCCTTGCCCGCCGCCAAGCCATCGGCTTTTACCACAATGGGAGCGCCCTGCATTTTTATGTAAGCGACGGCCGATTCCACCTCGCTAAAAGTCCGGTAACGGGCCGTTGGAATCCCGCAACGCATTAGAAAATCTTTGGCGAAGGATTTAGCGCCTTCTAGGCGGGCAGCTTCGCGATGGGGTCCCAAGCAGCCTAGCCCAGCCTCCTCAAAAGCATCCACAATCCCCAACACTAAGGGAGCTTCTGGTCCCACCACGGTCAATCCGATTTGCTCTGCTGAAGCAAAAGCCACCAGGGCCGGGATATTATCCGGTTTAATGGCGACATTTTCCAATTTAGGCTCCAATGCGGTCCCGGCATTACCTGGCGCCACATAAACCCGATCAACCTTGGGTGACTGGGCCAGCTTCCAGGCAAGGGCATGCTCGCGACCCCCTCCCCCAATCACCAAAACCTTCATATTTGACTGCACCATCTGTTAAAAAAATGTGCAAATAATAGCCCAGGAAAGCTCAAAGCCCAAATGGGCAATGCTAAAATAACCACCAAACGCCTTCTCAACTCCCTTGAAAAGAGCCTCTCATCAAAGTTTGATGAAATATGGGCTAGCCGTTGCAAGGAACCGCACAATCCTTTATTGTCACAGAACAGCAGCTAGGGGTGCCGAGCAATTGCCCGGCTGAGAGAGTCCCTCTGAACCTGATCCGGTTGGTACCGGCGTAGGGAAGCTGAAAAGCACAGGCGCCTACGCCTTCACGCCGCCGGTATTTTGCCCATGCGGCTTTTAAGGAGGTTATACATGAGCGCCATTCCGGAAAAGTCTTTGTCTACCCAGGCCCAGGTGGACGAGCAAGCCATCCAACCCTTTCCCAACTCACGCAAAATCTATGTTACCGGAAGCCGTCCCGATATTCGCGTACCCATGCGGGAAATCAGGCTATCCGATACCCACACGAGTCACGGGCTAGAAAAGAATCTCCCCTTAACCGTTTATGACACTTCCGGCCCCTATACGGACCCCGAGGTGAAAATTGATATCCGCCAGGGATTACCGGAACTGCGACGGGCCTGGATCGAGGAACGGGCCAATACCGAGCTATTGCCCGATCTTTCCTCCGCATACGGCCGCCAACGGAATACTGATCCCAAACTGGATCACTTGCGCTTCGCCCACTTGCGCCCACCACGTCGGGCCAACTCCGGGCACAATGTGACCCAAATGCACTATGCCCGGCAAGGGATCATCACCCCGGAAATGGAATTTATTGCACTTCGCGAAAACCAGCGCTTGGAGCAATACCGGGAGCAACTGCTCCAGCAGCATCCAGGCCAATCCTTTGGGGCCAATCTGCCGTCCCAAATCACCCCTGAATTTGTGCGCTCGGAGGTTGCCCGCGGCCGCGCCATTATCCCCGCCAATATCAACCATACCGAACTGGAGCCCATGATTATCGGGCGTAATTTTTTAGTCAAGATCAATGCCAATATTGGCAATTCAGCGGTAACTTCCAGCATCTCCGAAGAAGTGGACAAAATGACTTGGGCCATTCGCTGGGGCGCCGACACGGTAATGGATCTCTCTACCGGTAAAAATATCCATGAAACCCGGGAATGGATCATTCGCAACGCCCCCGTCCCCATTGGCACCGTACCTATCTACCAAGCCTTGGAGAAAGTAGGGGGCAAGGCCGAAGAACTGACCTGGGAGATCTTCCGCGATACTTTAATTGAACAAGCGGAACAAGGCGTAGACTACTTCACCATCCACGCTGGGGTGCTCCTGGCCTATATCCCCCTAACCGCCAACCGAGTTACTGGTATTGTCTCCCGGGGCGGCTCCATCATGGCCAAATGGTGCCTCGCCCACCACCGGGAAAGTTTCCTCTACACCCACTTCGAGGAAATTTGCGAAATCATGAAAGCCTATGATGTGTCCTTCTCCTTAGGAGACGGCCTGCGACCCGGTTCCATTGCCGATGCCAACGACGCAGCCCAATTTGCGGAACTTGAAACCCTGGGAGAGCTAACCCAGATTGCCTGGCAACACGATGTCCAGACCATGATTGAAGGCCCTGGCCATGTGCCCATGCACCTGATCAAAGAAAATATGGAAAAACAGTTAACCTGCTGCGGTGAAGCCCCTTTTTACACCCTCGGGCCTTTGACTACTGACATTGCGCCGGGCTACGACCACATCACCTCCGGGATCGGGGCAGCTATGATTGGCTGGTATGGCACCGCCATGCTGTGCTATGTCACCCCCAAAGAACACCTCGGATTGCCCAATAAAAACGATGTCAAGGAAGGGATTATTACTTACAAAATCGCGGCCCATGCGGCCGATCTGGCCAAAGGCCACCCCAGCGCACAAATCCGGGATAACGCCATGTCGAAAGCGCGCTTCGAGTTCCGCTGGGAAGATCAATTCAACATTGGCTTAGACCCTGACCAGGCCCGGGAATACCATGATGAAACCTTACCCCAGGAAGCGGCCAAAGTGGCCCATTTCTGCTCCATGTGTGGTCCCCATTTCTGCTCCATGAAGATCACTCAAGAAGTGCGTGAATATGCCCATCAAAAGGGCCTGGAAAACGACCATTCCGCCCTAGAACAAGGGATGGCGGAAAAAGCCCAGGAATTTCGAGAAAAGGGGGTGGAAATTTACCACAAAGCCTGATCTCTTCGCTTTTCTCAACGGGACCGAGAGGATGGGGTCCGGGAGGACTCCATCCCCTTATTGCTAAGAGCAGCCGTCACCACGTCCCTCTCCTGCCACAACCACGCGGTGCCCCGCACGCCACACGAAATTGCTACTGTTAAAACGGCTTCTGAGTCTCCCACAAGCGCTCTAGACGCCTTAAGGTAGTCCCAGCAGGGGTACGGGCCAGCAGATACCCTCCGACGATCCCCGAAACATTGGCGAGCATATCCCCATATTCAAAGTACCGATAGCCCACCACATCTTGCAAAATTTCTAAAACCGCTCCTAAAGCCGCCAGGAAAAGACCAAAAAAACCATGGAGTCGCAAAGGATAAGCCTGACTAAACCACCAAGCCAACAACCCATAGGTGAGAAAGTGTCCAAACTTATCTTGTGCCGGAACCCCTAACCTCACCTCCGCAAGTGACGGAGTAAGGCTTAAATAAACCACGCCAACGACCAACAACCATCCCACCCAACGCCAAAATCTTGTAAACCGTAAGCGCTCCATTGCCCATTTTACCTCTCGGAAAAAGACCCGGTAGCGTAATAACGCCCTAACAAGGTGGTTGTAAAACCGGAACGCAGATAAAAGCCGCGGGGAAGGGTCAAAACCGGCTCGCCATTGGTCCCAATCCCCTCACAGAGGGCACGTCCATTAGCGGCCTTGGGGCGTATCTGGAGATAAACGCCATGGTGAGCCGTAATACTTTCCAATTGCCCTAGGCAAACCATCTCCATCAACTCTTCCCAATCCGCCCTCAGAATAGCTTCTTCCTCAGCGCTGGGGCTCCACAGCAAGGCCATGCCTACCCGACGTTCTGACAGCGGCACCCCAGTATCAGCTTCCACAGGCACCCATAGCACCCGGCTTAGCTTACGCCGGACCCAACTGGTCTCCCAGCAGATATCGAAGCCCGTGAGCGGCACGGTACAGACATAGGTGGATTCTTTAGGCCGGCCATCTGCCCGTAGCGGAAGGGTCTTCATTTCCACGCCCAAATGGGGAAAATCCGGGGCGGCTTGGGAGCCCGAAGTGGCCCCCAGGGCGAGTTCCAGCAACTCTCCTACCCACCCTTTGGCGCGCCGCAAATTCCCAGGCATCCGCCGACCCAAATGGGCCGCGATCTGGCCAAGGGGCAGTCCAGCCAATGCCTGGACCCGTGCCAAAACCTCGTCCTCACTGGTAGGGGGAGCAATAGAAAATACCGCCATAGGGGCCCAGTATGGGCAACAATGGGAGTCCTGTCGAGACCCTACTGGCCCATGCATGATAGGATATTTGCCTAGGAAAATTTGCTGCTCATTAGTAATGAAAGCACTGGTCATTGAAAATCTACAAAAGATCTATGGTAACCATTCCGTGGCCCTCAAGGGAATCGATCTGGAGGTGGAGCAAGGAGATTTCTTTGCCCTACTAGGCCCCAATGGGGCGGGTAAATCCACTACCATTGGCATTATTTCCTCCCTGGTGACCAAGAGCGCCGGCAAAGTCACCGTCTTTGGCATGGACCTCGGGCGGGCACCGGAAGAAGCCAAACGGATCATTGGCCTCGTTCCCCAAGAGTTCAACTGCAATGGCTTCGAAAAGGTCTTTGATATCCTCGTCACGCAGGCGGGATATTATGGAATCGAGCCTAAAATCGCCGGCGCCCGGGCCGAACAGCGACTAAAGCAGTTGGGACTGTGGGATAAGCGCAACGAATGCGCCCGCACCCTTTCTGGGGGAATGAAGCGCCGCCTGATGATTGCGCGCGCCCTCGTTCATGAACCCCAACTCTTAATCCTGGATGAACCCACTGCCGGCGTGGATATCGAATTGCGCCGTTCCATGTGGCAATTCCTCCAGGAAATCAACGCCATGGGCACCACGATCATCTTAACGACCCATTATCTGGAAGAAGCCGAGCAACTCTGCCGCAACATTGCCATCATTGACCGCGGCACCATCATTGAGCACGGCCCCATGAAAACCTTATTGGCCAAACTCAACCGGGAAACCTTCATCCTCTATCTCAAAGAACCCCTGAATTTTGCGCCCACTATCCCTAATTATCCCCTTCACCGCGTAGATGACACGACTTTGGAGGCGGAAGTGCGCAAGGAAGATGATCTCAATACCCTTTTTGAGGCCCTTTCCAAGGAAGGGATTCGGGTGCTGAGTATGCGGAACAAGGCCAATCGGCTAGAAGAACTCTTTATCGACCTTATCACCACCAACGGTACCCTTGCTGCATGAGCCGCGCCCAACGCCACTATATTGCCTTTAAAACCCTGGTATTCAAGGAAATCCGGCGCTTTACCCGTATCTGGATCCAAACCCTATTGCCGCCGGCGGTGACCATGGCTTTGTATTTCATTATCTTCGGCAACCTCATTGGATCTCGCATTGGCCCCATGGAAGGATTCAGCTATATGGAGTACATCGCTCCTGGTCTCATTATGATGGCGGTCATCACCCATTCTTATTCCAACGTGGTGTCCTCCTTTTTCAGTTCAAAGTTCCAACACTACGTTGAGGAACTACTGGTCTCGCCAACCCCCAATAGTATTATTTTGGCGGGCTATGTGGTGGGCGGCGCGGCGCGAGGACTCATGGTCGGAGTGATTGTTTTGCTCATCTCCCTCTTTTTCACCCATCTGAAGGTAGAACACCCCTTGATTACCTGTAGCATCGTTGTGCTAACCGCCATTGTGTTCGCCCTGGGAGGGTTTATCAACGCTATCTTCGCCAACAACTTTGACGATATCTCCATCGTCCCCAATTTCGTGCTTACCCCCCTCACCTATCTGGGAGGCGTGTTTTATTCCATTAATCTGATGCCGGAATTCGGCCAGACGATTTCCCTATTTAACCCCATTCTCTATATGGTCAACGCCTTCCGCTATGGCATTTTGGGGGTCTCGGATATCGACATTCGAACTGCTTTTGCAATTATCCTAATATTCCTGGCAGGGCTAGCTAGCTTTGCCCTCTACTTATTGCACAAAGGAGTGGGGATCCGAAGCTAACTGACGTCCCTCTCGCCTGCCATCCGGATGTCCCCCCTGGAGTATTACACCGTCCGCCGCTTAAATCCCTATCTGGGGGTTCTTCAGGTGATTGATGCCGGCAGGGTGCGGGTCTATTCCAGCGAGGGTAAAACCTGGCGGCCACGTCGGGTGGCAGGTAGCGAACGTTTTTGGTCCGAGGCGGATACCGGCGGCAACGGCTATGGTCGTGCCGAAGTATCCAAAGAAGCCATCGCCAAAGCCCTCGAGTATCATCCCCCTCTCCCCTTTCCCTCCGGTGACCACTTTGAATTGTGGCTATTGCGCAAGGAAACCGGCTTACCTCTGGCACTGCTCAACAGCTGTCACTGGGAACAGGATATGGAAGAAGTCGCCGTTCCCACCTGGCGGGCATTTCCTCCGGGCGACACGGCCTTTGAAGTTCCTGGTCTCGCTGCCACTCGCGGGGCGCGCCACCGGGAAATGCTGGAATGGTGGGTCAACGACGCCGCCCGGCCTCTGCCCGCCGCCCAATGGTTCTGGCGTGATCCCCGTGGTGAAGGCACCGGACTGGGCGGACTCCGGATCGAACCCCAGTGGCAGGGACGTATCCTGCCTGCCGCAGCATTCCCAGAATTATTGATTGACGAGCACTGGGAAACGGAGGAAGCTGCCCTCTTAGTCCGGGGCTATCATGACTGGCACGGGGCACTGCTCCTGGCCCATGCCAACCTGTCGCGGCACACTCGACAACGGTTGGAGCGGGCCGCCCAGCAAAGACCGGATATGTTATTGGAAAGCTACCTTCTGCTCCCCGAAGTTCTGGACCCTGAGGCTTTAGAGGTGGCCTTGGTGGCCGCCCGACTCATGCAAGCATTATAATTAACTCATTGAAATAAAGGGGGGGTATCCGGTGGAACTTATCCATATTTTGGCGCTTGCCATCCTGCAGGGACTGACGGAATTTCTCCCTATTTCCAGTTCCGCCCATCTTATTCTCCTCCCCGTGCTAGCGGGCTGGAACGACCAAGGGATTGCCTTTGACGTGGCCGTTCACCTGGGAACCCTCACCGCCGTCATCACCTACTTCCGGATTGAGCTAACCAAGATAACGCGGGATTGGTTGCACTCCCTCACTTCAGGCCAAATGATTGGGGAAAGCCGCCTGGCCTGGGCTATTCTCCTTGGCACCGTACCAGTCGGGTTAATCGGCATAACCCTCACCGAAACAACCCAAGAGTCCCTCCGCTCCCCCCTGGTCATTGCCTGGAGCACGGTAGGTTTTGGCCTCCTCCTGGCCTATGCGGACAGCGTGGGAAAACGGCAACGAGACGAGTATACCTTAAGCTGGCACGATGTCCTTTTCATCGGCTTTGCTCAAGTCCTGGCCCTGATTCCGGGCACCTCCCGTTCTGGCATCACTATCACAGCCGGCTTGCTGTTAGGGCTGACCCGTGAAGGAGCCGCAAGGTTTTCCTTCCTGTTGGCCATCCCCGTGATTCTTCTTGCCGGGGCACTGGCGACCTTAGATCTCTTGGATCGAACTGAACCTGTCGATTGGGAAGCTTTGGCCCTGGGCACCTTTATCTCAGGTCTCTGCGCCTATACCTGTATTCACTATTTCCTCAAATTTCTTCAGCGTATGGGCATGCTTCCCTTCGTGGTATACCGATTGCTATTAGGCGGTCTATTATTTTACCTATTTTTATAAGATACTCAGCTTGAGAAAGGGCTGCTGTATTGACAGTTTATGCAGCAGGCCATAAAATTTCCTGTTTTTTTAGGCCCTCAGCCAATTGCTGGAGCGATAACGGATGAAAACCTTCAGTGCCAAACCCGAAGAAGTACGGCGCGACTGGTATCTAGTGGATGCCGATGGCAAAACCCTGGGGCGCTTGGCAAGCGAGATTGCCCGGCGTCTGCGAGGCAAACATAAAGCTACTTACACCCCCCATGTCGATACCGGGGATTACATTGTGGTGGTCAACGCGAAAAAAATTCGCTTTACAGGTAGGAAATTAGTTCAGAAACGCTATTATCGGCATACCGGCTATCCTGGTGGGATTAAATCACTCACCCTAGAGCAACTTCTCGAAAAAGCCCCAGAGCAGGCCATAGAGATAGCCGTTAAGGGCATGTTGCCAAAAAACCCCTTGGGCCGCGCAATGTTCCGCAAACTCAAGGTCTATAGGGGCGGCGAACATCCCCATACTGCCCAACAACCCCTACCCTTAAAGATTTAAAATTTGAGCATCTAAACCATGGCAGAGACATATTACGCGACCGGCCGCCGCAAAACTTCCACCGCCCGTGTCTACTTGACCAGCGGTAGCGGCAACATCCTTATCAATAACCGTAGCATTGAAGATTATTTCGGCAGGGAAACCGCACGGATGATTGTCCGCCAGCCCCTAGAACTTGCGGAATTAGACGAGAAATTAGACACACGGATTTTCGTCCATGGGGGTGGGAATAGCGGTCAAGCTGGCGCCATTCGCCATGGCATTGCCCGGGCTCTGGTGAACTATGACGAAACCCTCAAACCCGAACTGCGTAAGGCAGGTTATATTACCCGGGATGCCAGGGCTGTAGAGCGCAAGAAAATTGGCCTCCACAAGGCCCGCAAGGCACCCCAATACTCCAAGCGTTAACGGTTTGTCTTGGGGGATCGTCTAGTGGTAGGACAGCGGACTCTGACTCCGTCAACCTAGGTTCGAATCCTAGTCCCCCAGCCAAGGAAAGCAAAGGCCCGCAGTAATGCGGGCCTTTATTCGTTGAGCGACATGTTAGGCTTACCCTGCGCTAATGCTCTAAGAACTGCCTTGGGTTCTCTGGCTACTACATTAAGTAAAACTAATGCGGGTCCATGAGGCTTGCGGTCACCCCGCTCCCAATGCCTCAGCGTACCCAGACTAATACCAAAAGAGGCTGCAAACTCAGTTTGCGTCATGCCTACCTTTTCACGGATAGCTTTAACATCTACGGATTCAGGCTTGTGCACAATTGCCTTTACCGGCTTACCTTCCACGTGCTCAATGGCCTCCTGTAAACCCTGTTTTATACTTTTAAATACTTCATTCACGGCTAGCACTCCTCCTTTGAACCAGGAGCCGAACCAGCTTAGCTAATTCGTTACGCTCCGTTTTGCTTAGATTCGCCTTCTCGCCTTTGCCAAAAACAGTAAGTAAATACAAAGGCATCTGCTCGTTATGGAAATAGTAGATAACGCGAACACCACCACTTTTAAAGGCAGCTAGATAATCAATGATCGCTTGGCGCGCAGTCTCGGAAAGTAACCGTCCAGCTCAGCGGCTGTACTCTGGCATTTCGGCGATAGTTTGCATATACCAAAGTGTAATCCAATGGATTAGCTTTGGCTACAAAAGTTCAATTGCTGGTTTTAACCCTAAGCCCCGCTTGAAACGCCGCCGAGTAAAGCACGTAGCGCTTTACGAGGCGCTTTTCAAGCGGTTGCTAGGGGGCATCCAATGGTTTGATCCGTGCAATCTCCTTCTTCAGCGCTTGAGCCGCATCCCACAGGTCGACCGCCCTCTGAGCATTCAGCCAGAACTCGGGCGAGTTACCAAACAAGCGCGCGAGCCGCAGTGCCATCTCCGGACTGACCGCCCGGCGCTCACGCAACAGCTCATTAATGGACTGGCGTGAAACACCAATGGCTTCAGCCAAACTAGAAACGGTAAGCCCATAATCGGGCAGGAAGTCCTCCCTCAGAATCTCACCCAGATGAGTAGGTCGGCGTTTCATTCCGGCTGTATTTGGAATGCCCATATTGAACCTCGTCAATGATAGTCGCAGATTTCTACATCGTAGGCGTCACCGTCCACGAACCGAAAACAGATACGCCACTGATCATTGATTGAGAAGGGCTCCTATGTGTATAAATAGCTATTATTTTATACATCATAGCCTGGGTTTAAACTGCAATCAGGGCACCCATGAAACGGCGAAAGAAAATCAAATACGTGCATGAAGGGCGGTACGTAGCCGAAGTAAACGTCGAGCTGATGGAGAATGAGAGCAACTGGTCTCCCTACCTCAGGGTTGATGATGCCTATAAGCTGGATGACGTACGCCATGCGCTCCGCCCAGGTGATCGAGCTTTGGCTTCACCATATGGGCGAATCTACGAGCTTCAGCCGGTAGCACATTAATAAGCTAAATAATCATCGGATAGGGGGAGTTTCTAATTACCGCTCCAGAGCTAACCACAACTAACTAGTTGGCAATCCCCTACTTTCGGTTAGCTTTAGCCGATGGAACTTAAAACTTCCTATCAGGCGGGTGAGCATCCGGTGGAACCGGCACAATCAGCAAAAGACAAGACTTGACCCCTTTACTACAGCACTGCCTGAGCGATTCGCTCGCCAGAGCGCACCGCTAGCCAGCTGAGTCCGGGGTTGTCAGACAGCCAGGAGAGTTGCTCACGGTAGAGTGCTTCAAAGGAGTCTTTTTCAGCCGGGTACAGGGTAGACAGTATAGTATAGGCTGCGGTAGCTGCGGCGGCTTCCAGAAATATCAACTTGGGTCGTGTCCCGTCAACAAGGAACGGGCTATACTCCGAATGAACGCCGTTAATAGCGTCAAACATGGCAATGTGTACCATAGCCATCAATCGGCTGCCGAACTGGCCAGCAGGTATATTTTTTCCTTTTATTAGGTTCAGCGTCGCCAGGTTCCACTCCATGACTACATTCGGAGCTGTCCACCCACCCGCACCAGCATTTCCTTGCGCCAGGGATATTCCTGGCATCATGGTCAGTAAAAGCACAACCACCGCTAACCATACAAACAATTTCCGATGAAAGATTCTGAGCATTTCACGCATCCTAAAAAATTGGGGCTACCCACTTACAGGAAAAAAATAGCGGTACATCCTTGTACCGCAACGACTGCAACGAACTAAAGGGAGAGTAGAGAAAAGCCATCATTGAGTTCATCTTCTGAGCTACAAATAATCAATATTGATGCCAAAATGTAATTATTCAATAAAAACATAATATTGGAGAAAAATAGAGAAACTATAAAAGAGCACTAATCAGGGATTTCACGCAACGAATTCGGCATATGACGAATAAATTTAGGCTCTTGGAAAATTAGGAAAATCAGGGTCAGTTCTAACATAACTATATCGCTCTCGGTTATTTTGTTCCATTTGTCCCGCAGTTCGTTCATAAAAAAGCGCCCGCAAAACTAGCTTAGTTGCCTATCCACATATAGCCACAATCATCAACAGAGAGCTGTTTTATCGACCATGGCGGCTCGCAGCGAATTCAACATCACAGCTCTTAACCCTAGAAATAAAGAGTTAAGTTTTAATTAAATGCTTTCCCTTGAGCTTGATAAAAATAGCAAAATACAAGACTTGACCCCATTTATGTCGCGCAGCTTCCATTCATCCCCGTCAACGCAACCGAAGTCACTATCCATTCGTTGCTAGACCCGCCCAACATGAAATAGCCTGACCAACCTGTATTTTATTACACGCAACCGGCTATTGGCCAATACCTATTTCTACCCTTATATCAAAGAATTACTCATTCTGTCAGCCCCTATTAGTTTTGGCAAATATCCACATCAACTCTATTTTTCGTTTTGCGATTTGCGTCTTATAAGGCGCATGCCAACTCTCAAAATAGAGAAATAATTTCTTATATCCATCCATTTAGCTAAAGTAATTTCGATGTTTTTAACATGCTCACTTCGCCCCTATAAATTTTTCCAAAAACTTGAGCCAACCCCCTGCGATAGACTCAATGTGGTGACAGCTACTAACCCCATAAAAGGCAGCACCTTGCTTCTTGGCAGATACCGCCATCTCAACCAAAACGTGCCCTAAAACAGTCCAACGTATTGAAGAAAAGCACCCAAAAGAAATGCGCCGAGGCCACCAAAAAACCAATACTTTATCGGGATTCCAATAAATGTTCCGGGCGTGGGTTGATACTCGCCTTCTAAAACTTTCCTTAGATGCATACCCGCCAATAGCCAAGCTACTCCACCCAGGGCGACTGGAAATAGGATTGCGGCGGGCGGTAGGCCATGGCTCACCACATAAGCCGTAAGCAAAGGGTATCCAAAAATATAGGCCACCGTTCGCTTGGCCTCTGTCGATTTATTTTTGGTTTTTAAAAAATCGTAAAGCTCCGCCGCCAGCCAAAACAAAAATAACAAAGTTAGCAGAGTGGTTAGAATGACTCCTCTCATAGCATCGGCTCCTTCATTCGACTATCTGCCCTATAACCTGGCGATATAGGATCTGACCGCTTGCCCTTACGACTGGCCGTATCTTATGTTTCACCGCTTAGCCGGTAGCCCTGGTCCAAGTATCGCACAAGGTGTGATCGGGTCGGATATGGACGTCCCGTGCCCAGTCTACTAGGATAAGATCGGCTGTGGGATTGTCTGTGTCTAGTCCATATCACTGTGGTTGCATTGGGAGGTCCTATGTCGATCCAAATCCAGGCTAGGGAGTTCAAGGCCAAATGCCTGAAGCTGATGGAGCAGGTGCAGCAAACCCGGGAGGAGATCGTGATCACCAAGCATGGTAAGCCTGTCGCCAAGCTAGTTCCCTGCGAGGAGCCTGCGCAGCCAATATTCGGCTTCCTGGATGGGACGGTCCAGCTCAAGGGAGACATCATCGCCCCCATCAACGAAGCTTGGGATGCCGACGCCTGAGCTGCTGCAACTCGATACCCATGTCTGGTTATGGCTGGTCCAGGGCGAACGGCAGTTCTCGGATGAGAACCTGGCGCTGATCGAGCAGGCGGCCGGTGAGCGCGGCTGCGGGTGTCGGCCATTTCGATTTGGGAGGTAGCGATGCTAGAGGCCAAGGGTCGAATTGCCCTGAGCCTGGACTGCCACACCTGGGTACGGCGGCTCTGGCCGCGCCTGAGCTGGGCCTGGCCACCTTGGAACCGGATATCCTGATCGACAGCAGTCGGCTGCCAGGGGCCTTCCACGGTGATCCGGCGGACCGAATCATCGCCGCGACAGCACGGGACCTCGGAGCCTGCTTGTTAACCCGGGATGGGAAGATCCTGGAATATGCAGCACGTGGATTCCTGGCGGCGAAGGCAATCTGAGTGGGATTATCAGACAGGACACCATGGAAGCCAACTTAACTCTTACTTTTTCACTGATTATCATGCTCGGAATCGCCGCCCAATGGCTAGCATGGCGCATGCATATCCCGGCCATTGTGCTGCTGTTGATGGCCGGTTTTGCAACCGGTCCGGTTTTAGGCTGGCTCAATCCAGCGCAAGACTTTGGTCAAGTCCTCCCTCCCTTAATTGGCCTCTCGGTCGCCATCATTTTATTTGAAGGGGGCCTCAACCTACAGTGGCATGAATATAAAGAAGCTGGCGTTGATGTGAAACGCTTGGTCAGTTTGGGCTTGCTTTTAACTTGGACCCTTAGCACAGCAGCAGCCCACTTTATTGGCGGACTCTCTTGGCCGATTGCCACCCTCTTTGGCGCCATTAGCGTGGTAACCGGCCCCACTGTGCTCATGCCATTGCTGAAACATGCCAGACTGCAGCGCCATACGGCGGCACTTCTCAAGTGGGAAGGGATTATTAATGATCCGCTAGGCGCATTGCTTGCTATTTTAGTTTTCGAGTATTGGACAGTGTGGTATTGGACCATAGAGTCCCCTGAGCATGGCCTACTCACAGTGCTGGGAAATCTCAGCCTTAGCTTACTGGTCGCTACCGGCTCGGGAATCGGTCTTGGCTACTTGCTAAGCTGGGCTTTTCACAGAGAACACGTCCCGGAATTCCTTAAATCCCCGGTGATGCTAGGCGCTGTGCTCTTGCTCTATGTGGCCGTCAATGGAGTGCAAGAAGAAGCGGGGCTGCTGGCTGTGACCGTCGCCGGAGTCGTCGTGGCCAACCAACGGCTACGGAATATTGAAGAGTTACGCCGTTTCAAACAATACATCACCCTCGTGCTGGTTTCAGTAGTTTTTATCGTATTGACCGCCAATATTGAGCTTGAAGTGCTGGCCAACCTCGACTGGCGCAGCCTTGCCTTGCTGGGTACGGTGATCTTTTTGGTACGACCGCTATCCGTGTATCTATCCACCCTGGGAACAGGCATGAAATGGCAGGAAAAATTGCTCATTGCCTGGATTGCACCCCGAGGCATTGTCGCTGCCTCAATGGCAGGTTTGTTGGCTTTTCCCCTGACCCACCAAGGCTTTGGCGGCGCTGACCAGTTGTTGCCCTTGGTCTTTGCACTCATCGCAACCACTGTTATCTTGCACGGTCTGACCATCGAATGGCTGGGTCGTCTCCTGGGCCTTGCCTCTCGCAATCCCAGCGGGATACTCATCGTTGGCGCTACCCCCTGGTCAATTGAACTGGCCCGTTTGCTTAAAGAGCTGGGCGTCCCGGTGATTGTCAATGATACTTCATGGCATCATTTACGCCCCGCGCGCATGTCGAATCTGAAAATATACCGGGGACAAATATTGTCGGAAACCGCAGAAAGCTCCCTTGAACTCCATGAAATCAGCCATGTGCTGGCCGTTACCGCCAATGACGCCTATAACGCCCTGGTGTGCACCCGTTTTGCGCCGGAGTTGGGTCAAAATCAAGTATTCCAACTCCCCTCCCTATCAGCCTCCAAACAGGAAGATAAAACTCTCGCCCGCACGGTAAGAGGAAGAATCGCCTTTGACGAAAGCACCCAATATGAAGATTTTATGCGGCTCTATTATCACGGTTGGGAATTCCGCAAAACCCAACTCACGGAAGCATATACCTATCAGGATTATCTTCAGGATCACCAGCAGGAAACCCTATTAATCGCTGTGGTGACCCAACACGGTCAGGTGATGTTCTACCCCCTTGTCGACTTGGATTCCCTGCAAACGGGGGATATCGTCATTAGCTTTGGCCCGTCCGATCTGGAAAACAAGTCTGAAAAACATAGAAAAATTCCGAACAGAAATTGAATCCACCAATCTTGAAACACAGGACTTAGAGTGGCCCTAGACATGCTTTCCCCTATAAGCTATGAAAAAGAGTAGCTAATCAAAAAAAGAAAAACTTAAAATCGTCTACCGAACTGAGGCCCTTTCATGACCATTAGCCACACGATTTTGGACGCCATTGGCAAGACACCTTTGCTGGATATGGGGGATGGCATTTTCGCCAAATGTGAATTTCTGAATCCCTCCGGTTCTATCAAGGCGCGGATGGCCAAGTATATGATTGAGAAGGCGGAGGCGGAAGGTTTGCTAAAGCCGGGTGATACCATTGTCGAAGCCACCAGCGGCAACACCGGAAATGCCATGAGTATGGTCGCCGCTATCAAAGGCTACCACATGATAGTGGTGATGCCGGCGGGATATACTTCCGAGAGAGTCAAGATTTCCCGTGGACTGGGGGCCGAAGTCAAATTCGTTGGGCGCTTCCAAGTCAATGATGCTTTGCGTACGGCGCGGGAACTCGGCGCCCAGAAAGGCTATTTTTGTCCTCGACAATTCGACAATGAATGGAATGTGGAGGAAAACCGGGAATGGTTAGGCCAGGAGGTCATTGCCCAGCTCCCCGAAGGGATGCGGATCGATGCCATCGTGCAGGGGGTTGGCACCGGCGGGACGCTGATCGGCGTGTCCCAAGCCTTGCGTCAAGGGCACAATGATCGAATCAAAGTTTACGCCATGGAGCCCACGGAATCCCGCACTATTGAATGTTGTATCGTGGCCGATCACCAGATTGAAGGCATTTCCGACGGCTTTATTCCAACCATTTATCAGCGCCATCGGGATGAGATCGATGAAATTATCCATGTGGAAAGCGAAACGGCGATTGAGGTCTCCAAACGACTAGGACGGGAACGGGGTCTATTTGTGGGCCCCAGCTCAGGGGCGAATGTTTGGGCAGCCCAGGAACTCAAACGGCGCGATCCGGGAATCAAAACCGTCCTCACCTTCCTCTGCGATGAAGCTGAAAAATATCTGTCCCTCATGTATAGCTAGCGACCAACCACTCCCCCAAAGAGGAAGCATAGCTGCGAAGGGTATAAACATCGAAACATTCTTCCTCTACCCTATGCAACACGATATAGATATCGTCCCAGGCACAGGGCACACTTCGGCCCGGTTTAAAAGCAGAAGGATGCAAATCAAGACTCACCCCGGCGCTTAACACATCGCGAACCTCAGGTCCCCTCATCCGAAAACGGAAGCCACCGTGACTCACATCGGTCAACGCCGCATTTTCGGTTTCTAGGGCGCGGGTTAACTTTTCAGTCAGTTCTTGGGGCGGCTGGTTCTCGGAGACCACCCACCACTTATGGGGTCCCAACCAGAGAACGGCCTCATCCGGCACGGCAGCCTTAATCCCATCTTCATGAACCCCTGCAACCGTGATGATAGCGGTAGGCTGGGGTGTGGACAGCCCCTCTGGAGGGCTATTGAGCCCCGCAGCCAACGCGCTACAACGATTTGTAAATTTTTCTGCAATAGAATGAGCCATTATCCTTTCATCCGCTCACCCTTGGGATCATAAAAGTGAGGTGAGGTCACCATGACCTCAGCCTGCTCACCTGTCACCGGAGACACCGCATACACTGGCCGGTCATAGGCCTCCATCCCCCCTGCAATCAGGCCCAGGGCGATAGGGACCTCTCGCACCGGGCTGTAGGCTCGAGACGTAATTCGGCCCAGACTTTTTTGCGGTGTATCCTTCTTAAAAGGTTCGGCCAGCAACTGGGCACCGGCGGTGATCATGGTTTTTCCGTCGGTGGACACAAAACCCGCCAGCTTCAATCTTTCTTTCCCATGAAAGGCGGGTTTTTCGAGAGAACGGCGGCCAATAAAATCCTTATTTTGACTACACAGGCCCCCCAGGCCGAGGTCATAGGGCGACACCCGGCCGTCAATATCCGCACCCACCACTAGATGGCCTTTTTCGATCCGCAAGTAGTCCATGGCTTCAAGGCCATAGGGCAGGATAGCCAATGGTTTTCCCACCTCCAGCAGGGCTTCCCATAACGCCAATCCGTAATCGGCAGGCACCGCAATTTCATAGGCCCGCTCGCCGGAGAAACTAAGGCGCGCAATCCGGGCCTGCACCCCATGCAATTCTGTCTCCATTACACCCAGGAAGGGTAAAGCTTGGTTACCCACATCCCGCCTCTCAAATAGACCTTCTAGCACCGCCCGGCTATTGGGTCCGGCCAGGGCAACCACAGCCCAGTGATCGGTAACGGAGGTGATTTTCACATCCAGATCGGGCCAAATCATTTGCTGATAAAATTCCAAATGGGACTGTACCGCCGAGGCATTGGTCGTGGTGGTGCTCATCAGGTAATGATTTTCAGCCAGCCGCGCGGTGGTGCCATCATCGAACACATAACCATCCTCTCGCAACATGACGCCATAACGGGCCTTGCCTACCGCTAGCTTACTCCAGTGATTGATATAAACCCGATTGAGGAATTCCGAGGCATCTGCTCCCTGAATATCGATTTTTCCTAGGGTGGAGACATCGGCAATGCCCACATTGTGGCGCACGTTTCGGGCTTCACGGGTAGCGGCTTCCACCAATTCAACGCCCTGGATTCGATAATAATGGGGCCGCCACCACAGACCGGATGGCATGAAAACCGCGCCGTTTTTCTCATGCCAAGGGTGTATCGGCGAACGCCGCAGGGGCGCTATAGGGGTTTCGCTTTTCCGGCCTGCAACCGCCCCTAGGGTCACCGGTGTCCAAGGGGGCCGAAAGGTGGTGGTGCCCACCGTGGAAAGAGGTCGAGAGAGGACTTCAGCCGCCAGGCGCGCGCCATTGATATTGGCGGTACGGCCCTGGTCCGTGCCCATACCTAAGGTGGTATACCGTTTTACCTGTTCAATGGAACGGTACCCTTCCCCCAGGGCCAACTCGATATCCTCCACTTTGACGTCATTTTGCAGATCCACAAAACGTGGCCCTTTCTTTCCGGGAATAATGGGGGAGATATCGGGCACGGTGACCGACCATTCTTCCGTTACTCCCTGGGGAGGGATAATCTCCGGTTTTTTCGGGGAGGGAAATCCAACGGCCTGCACTGCCTTGAAACCGGCTTCCAGGCCCTGCCGCCAACAGGCTTCGAGACCGAAGACCCCACTGGCCGCCCCGGCGACTTGCAAACCCTCTTGGGCCGAGTCTGGAACCCAAGCCCCCAGGGAAGCCTCGTAGCGGGTCTGCCCTGGACTGTGGGCAAAAAGATGCAGCGTGGGACTCCATCCCCCGGAAATACAGAGCAAATCGCAATCCAACCTCCGCCGCAGGCCATTCGTTTCCACTTCGACCTCTGTCATATGACGCCGACCTTTGACATTGAATACCTTGGCGCCTGTCAACACTTCAATCTCCTTGGGAACCGGCACCGCAGGCGGTTGCGGGCGCAGATCCACAATCATCTTTACCGCAATGCCAGCGTCCATTAAATCTTGGGCAGCGGCATAAGCGCTGTCATTATTGGTGAAGAGGACGGCATCTCGACCGGGTTGGACGCCATAACGGTGGAGATAGCGGCGAGCGGCAGAAGCCAGCATGACACCGGGCCGATCGTTGTTGGGAAAAACTAATGGACGTTCCATAGCCCCGGTGGCGAGGATGGCCTGTTTCGCCTGAATCTGCCACAGGCGTTGTCTGACCTTCTGGTTTTCCAAACGCTGGAAGGCAGCAAAGCGGCCTTGCCGATAATGACCAAACACTGTGGTTTGGCGCAAGAGAAAAACATCCGGCAGTGTCACGAGCTGTTCCATGATCTCCCCTACCCATTCCCGGGATTCTTCCCTGTCCAGCAGACTGCCTCCTAGCAGCGGGTTTTCCTCAGCCACCACTACCCGTGCGCCTGTGCTAGCAGCCGTGAGCGCCGCTGCCAGACCTGCCGGCCCGGTTCCAATCACCAGAACATCACAATGGAGGTGACGTTTGTCGTAGTCATCTGGATCCGGGGCTTCCGGCGCTTTGCCCAACCCGGCGGCATGGCGAATAAAATATTCGTAGAAGGGCCAGGCACGACGGCCTGGCCCCATAAACGTTTTGTAGTAGAAACCGGCCGTTAGAATAGGCGCCAGCCATTGAGCAACAGCCCCCAGATCAAAATGCAGCGAGGGCCAACAATTCTGACTATAGGCTTCAAGCCCATGGGATAAGAGCACTTCCGTAGCCCGGAGGTTAGGCTCGGCATAGGCCCCACTCCCTACCTGGACCAGGGCATTGGGTTCCTCTACCCCGGCGGTAAAGATGCCCCGCGGCCGGTGATATTTGAAACTGCGGCCAACCAGATGGATACCATTGGCCAAAAGAGCGGAAGCCAACGTATCGCCTGCATAGCCTTCGAGGCGCTTGCCATTGAAACTAAATGTTAGTCTCTGACTGCGGTCAACCAGACCTCCTTTGGGGAGCCGAAACGGTTGTCTCATGGACCGCTCCCAGGATTTGCCGCTGCCTCTTTTAGCACTTCGTTGGTGACCGTATTGCGGACCAGCGTAAACCATTGGCGACAACCGAGGCTGTGCTGCCAATATTCCCGATGCTCACCGGCCGGATTATCGCGGAAATAAAGATAATCATCCCAGGCCTTATCTCTTATGTGATCCGTATCCGCCGGCCTTTGGACACGAGCATCACCGCCATAGGTAAACTCGGTTCGGTCCCGTTCACCGCAATAGGGACAAGGAATACGCAACATAAATTTTCTGCTCTTTTAATGATACAGCCAAGGTTTAGGTCCCTTACCTTCCTCGGCAATGATATGTCCACTATGGAAACGATCGAGAACGAAGGGGGCCGCCAGTTCAGGGGTTTCATCTGTGGCCATCATCTGGGCCAATACCTGGCCCACAGCAGGGGTGGCCTTGAAGCCACCGTAGCACCAACCGGCATTAATGTAGAAACCGTCGAGGGAGGTTTTAGAAAGAATTGGACTGCCATCCATGGACATGTCGACCACACCTCCCCAGGTGCGCATGAGGCGTAACCGGCTAAAAGAGGGAAACAGGGATAAACAGGCCCGAATGGCGGCTTCCAAGGGCGGCAATTCACCAAACGTAGAGTAGCGATTATAGCCGTCAATATCGCCCCCCATCACCAATTCCCCTTTATCGGTCTGGCTAATATAAAAATTGAACAGGCCATGGGTCACGATAGTATTGAGAATGGGTTTGACCGGCTCGGTAACACAGGCCTGCAAAAGGTGGTTTTCCAGGGGAAGCCGGATTTCAGCCATTTCCGACACTCGACTTGAAGCGCCAGCCACGCATATCCCCACCTTGGGGGTACGGATTCTACCCCGGGTGGTGTCGATGCCAATCACTTTCCCCCCCTGACGCACAATGCCGGTGACTTCACAATTTTGCACAATATCGACTCCCCGCAATGCCGCTGCCCGCCCATATCCCCAGGCCACAGCATCGTGTCGAGCAGTGCCCGCCCGCCGCTGCATCAATCCCCCCGTTATCGGGAAACGGGCCTCTGGACGGGTATCGAGGCAGGGAACAAGCTGTTTAATCTGGCCGACGGTGAGCAATTCCGCGTTCACGCCCCGTACCGTCATGGCATTTCCAAGGCGGGCATAGTCGTCAAGTTGGGCGGTGCTATGGGCCAGATTAATGATGCCCCGTGGACTAAACATCACATTGAAGTTCAGCTCCCGGCTTAGGTTCTCCCAAAGTTTCAGGGCCTGTTCGGTCAATCTGCCCCGGGCTTCATGGAAATAATTAGAGCGGACAATGGTGGTATTGCGGGCCACATTCCCCCCCCCAAGCCAGCTTTTTTCCAGCACGGCAATATTAGTGACACCATGATTTTTGGCTAGATAATAGGCCGCCGCCAGCCCGTGTCCCCCTCCGCCAACAATAACGGCATCGTATTGATCCTGGGGGGCCACGTCGGGTAAGGCCTGTGGCCAGTTGCAGTGACCAGAAAAAGCGTTGCGGAACAGACTCCAAATAGAATAATTTTTCATTTTTCTTGTCTTCTATTTTTTACCCCTAACTATAGTGCATCCCAGAACCCTATGATAGTAAAGGACCATTGGTTATGGCTCCTAGGAGTGCTATATCTATATTCAACACCAACCTGAATTTTAAGGAGGTCCACTCCATGAGCCCGTCAGCCTCATTGCCCCTAACTCACAAAGAACAGGTAGAAGTGCGCCAGACTCGCTTGCTGATTGACGGTGAGTTCCGCGACAGCCTCAGCGGTAAGACCTTTGCCACCATCGACCCGGTTACCGAAGAAGTGATCGCCCAGGTGGCTGAAGGGGATGCGGAAGATATTGACCTAGCGGTTAAAGCCGCTCGCAAAGCCTTCGATACCGGCCCTTGGCAGCAAATGGACGCTCGCGAACGGGGCCGCCGGATGTTGAAGTGGGCTGATCTAATCGAAACCCATATGGAGGAACTGGCTAAGCTTGAAGTCTTGGACAATGGTAAACCCATTAATGAGGCCTTAGGCTATGATATTCCCAGTGCCGCGGCCACCATCCGTTATTTTGCCGGCTGGGCGGACAAGATCCATGGCAAGACCATCCCCGTTTCCGGTCCTTTCTTTACTTATACTCGCCGGGAGCCCGTCGGGGTTTGTGGCCTCATCATTCCCTGGAATTTTCCCTTGGCGATGGCGGCCTGGAAATTAGGCCCTGCCCTAGCCGCCGGCTGCACAACCATTCTAAAACCGGCAGAGCAAACTCCGCTAACGGCCCTTCGTGCCGGGGAACTGGCCCTGGAGGCAGGAATCCCCCCAGGGGTACTCAATATCGTGCCCGGCTTCGGTCCCACGGCAGGTGCTGCATTGGTACAACACCCCCTGGTTGAAAAAATTGCCTTCACGGGAGAATATAAAACCGCCCAAATCATCAAACAGGCCACGGTCAATAGCATGAAACGCTTGTCCTTTGAGCTTGGCGGGAAGAGCCCCAATATCATTTTTAATGATGCCAACCTGGAAGACGCCATCACCGGTTCCTTTGGTGCCATTTTTCTAAATCAGGGACAGAATTGTTGCGCCGGCAGCCGCGCCTTTGTGCAGGACAACATTTATAATGAATTCGTGGAACGGTTTGCCGATAAGGCGGAAAAGCGCAGGCTGGGAGATCCCTTCGATTCCAATACCGAACATGGAGCCCAAATCGACAAGGCCCAGTTCGACAAAATCATGCACTATATCGCCCTGGGCAAAGAACAGGGCGCGGCATGCGTCACCGGCGGCAACCAGGCTTTCGACCGGGGTTATTTTATCCAACCCACCGTCTTTAGTGAGGTCAATGAGAATATGGCCATTGCCACCGACGAAATTTTCGGGCCGGTGGTCAGTGTCTTGCGTTTCAAAGACATCAATGAAGTGATTGCAAAAGCCAACAACACCATGTTTGGCCTTGCCGCTGCCGTATGGACCCAAGATATTGACAAAGCCAATGCGGTGGCCGAAGGCGTGAAAGCGGGGACCGTCTGGGTCAACTGTTATAATATTGTCGATCCAGCCGCCCCTTTTGGAGGCTTCAAAATGTCCGGGGTCGGCCGGGAACTGAGTGAACAGGCCCTGGATGCCTATACGGAAACCAAGACCGTCACGGTACTACGGAAGTAAGCGCTTCAATGACAAAGTGTCATTTTGTTAGTGACAATGCAGCGGGTGTCCACCCAGAAGTCATGGCTATGATGGCAAAAGCCAGTCGCGGCCATGCCATTGCCTACGGCAACGATCCCTTCACAAAGCAGGCCCTGCAACTATTCAAGCAGCACTTTGGAACCCAGACGGAGACGTTTTTTGTGCTGACCGGGACCGCCGCCAATGTCATTGCGTTGCAAAGTGTCATGGCTTCTTTCGAGGCCGTTATTTGTGCTGACTGTGCCCACCTTCATCGGGATGAATGCGGTGCGCCGGAAAAATTCCTGGGATCAAAAGTGCTGGTCGCCAAAACCCATCAGGGTAAGCTCAGTGTGGAAACGGTTGCCCCCCTGTTGCGCGGCATGGATATTGTGCACCGCGCTCAACCAAAAGTGCTCTCCATTACCCAGTGCACAGAATGGGGGACCATTTATACCTCCGAAGAAATACAAACCTTGGCAGACTTTTGCCATGAGCATGGGTTACTGCTCCATATGGATGGCGCACGGTTGAGCAACGCGGCTGCCCGGCTGAATTTAAGCCTAAAAGAAATTACCGGGGACGTGGGAGTCGATCTGCTCTCCTTTGGCGGAACCAAAAATGGTCTGCTCGCGGCTGAGGCCATTGTTTTTTTTGATCCCGAGTTGGCAAAAAATGCCCCTTTCTACCGCAAGCAAGGCATGCATCTAGTCTCCAAAATGCGTTTTGTCTCGGCTCAGTTTTTAGCCCTTTTATCCGATGATCTTTGGAGGAGAAACGCCCAACATGCTAACGGGATGGCGGCGTTACTAGCAGAAAGGCTCGGGAATATCGCTCAGGTGGAGATCATCGCTCCCGTAGAAACCAATGGAGTATTTGCCCGTATCCCGTCCCCTTGGGTCCCCCGCTTGCAACAACATTATGCTTTTGCAGTTTGGGACCCTGCTAGCACGGTGGTCCGATGGATGACCTCATTTGATACGACGGCTGAGGAGGTACGGAATTTTGAACGAAAAATCCAAGATGTGAGTGAGGAAAACCCGCGATAATGCCAAACAACCCTACCCATTATCTCCCGATTCTGGAGAAACTGATTGGTTTTCCGACCATCTCCAGGGAAACCAATCTGCCGCTTATCGACTATAGCGAAGATTTCCTGAGCAGCCAGGGTTTTCAAACCCAACGCTTCTACAATGAGCAGGGAAATAAAGCGAATCTTATGGCCTGGATCGGACCCGAAAGGGACGGGGGTCTGATGCTGGCCGGACATACCGATGTGGTCCCGGTCGACCAACAGGATTGGACCACCGACCCCTTCCGCCTGACCGAAAAGAACGGACACCTGTATGGGCGGGGGACCTCGGATATGAAAGGTTTTCTGGCTTTGGCTTTGGAGGCGGCGGCCACTCTCGATAGCCGCCAGCTACAACGGCCCCTTTATTTATGTTTTACCTACGATGAGGAAATCGGTTGCGGAGGCGCGAAAGCGCTTATAGCCTATTTAAAAACCTTGTCTCCCTCTCCTCGGTTTGCTTTGATCGGTGAACCCACGGATTTAGCGTTGGTCACCGCCCATAAGGGCATTCAAATCACCACCACCCATATCAAAGGGAAACCGGCCCATTCAAGCTGTCCCCAGTTGGGCGCCAGTGCGATTGTATTCGCTTCCAAATTGATCGCCGCCCTGGAAGAGCTCCTGCCCCCCGAAGAAAATAGGGATTTTAACCCCCCATCGGCCACCTTCAATGTGGGGACCATCCACGGCGGTACCGCCATCAACATTATCCCGGAACATTGTCAATTCGATTGGGAATGCCGCACCCTGCCCTCCCAAAACACGGCCCAGATCAATCAAGCATGGGAGCATTTGATCCATTCTCTGAGAAAACAAATACAGGACATTGAGGTGGAAAATCATATCAAGACCGCTGTTCCCGGGCTTAAATCCGGGATCAATCGGGAAATCGCCGCTTGGCTGAAGGAATTTCTGGAAGAGGGAAAAATCGGCACTGCCCCCTTTGTCACCGAAGCAGGACTCTATCAGCAAGCCGGTCTTCCCACTGTAGTCTGCGGCCCAGGCAGCATCCGGGAAGCCCATCAGCCTGACGAAAGCATCGCCATCCCTAGGATGGAAAATTATCGCGCTTTCCTTCATCAAGTAGTTGGGGATCTAGTAGAACAGAAGTAAAGCGCCAGAGGACACGTCCCCTCTGGCGGCAAAGGAAAATTAAATGAGAATTTTGGCGGAACAGGAAATAGAAAAGAGGAATGGACAGGTGATGAGATTTTTTTCGGACAGGGAATTCGAAGAAAGAGTCCATCAGGTTCGGAAAAAAATGGCAGAGCGGAAGATTGATGCCGTCATTATTACCAATCCTGAAAACATTTACTATCTCACGGGCCTCAATCATCAAGGCTATTTTGCCTATACCTCTTTGTTGTTGCCCCTCGACAAGGAACCTGTTCTGATCATCCGGGCGATGGAGAAAGCCATTATCGATGATATGGTAGTTCCCACGGTAAAGTCCTACCTCTACTCAGACGGCATTGCCCCTTTGCCCAAGGCCAGACACCGGGACGAAGACCTCACCTTGAGCGCCCCCATGGAGGGTCCCGAGGCAGGCGGATTGCATCCCTGGTCCATGAGCTTAGGAGTCTCCATTCAAAGCGATGAAGAAGAGCTTAAGGATTATTCGGCGCCGGTGAAGGCCACCTGTCAAGCCCTCCGTCATTTAGGACTGACCTCTGCCCACGTGGCTTTTGAAAAAAGTAGTTCCTTTCTGCCCTACAAAATCGCGGAGGCCTTCGTGACCAAAATGGCCGATGTGAAATGGTCTGACGCGGAGGATCTGGTCACCGAATGCCGGATTGTCCAATCCCCGGCCGAGTTGGAATGCACCCGAAAGGCTGCCGAAATTTCCGATGCCATGATGATGTCTGGGATTGCCATGGCCGGTCCCGGAGTCTCTAGCCGTAATGTGATGGGGGCCATCTATCAAACCATGATCCTACGGGGAGGCACCTATCCTGCCTTTGTCCCCCTGGTACGGTCCACCCGCACACTGTCCCACGAACATGGGACCTGGGACGAATGGAACGCAAACATATTACAGGACGAAGATCTTTTGTTTCTGGAAATGGCCGGCTGTTACTGGCGTTATCATGCGCCCATTGGACGCCTGGTGCATATTGGGAAAATCTCACCGAAGGCAGAAAAAGCCTATGAGACCTGTCTAGAAGCCTTATATCGTGCAGCAGAAGCCTTAAAACCGGGCGTCACCGCCGATTCCGTCTATAAAGCCTGGCAGCGGCGTGTGGATAGAGCGGGATTGTCCCACTACCGCCGCCATCACTGTGGCTATATTGTGGGTATTGGGTTCCCTCCAAGTTGGTCAGGTTCCGGTATCCCCAAGGGGTTACGGGAAGGCTCTAACATGATTATTCAAAAAGGTATGGTTTTTCACCTTATGTCCTGGCTGCTGCGAACGGGAGAAGGCGACGCCTTTTTCTCCGATACGGTCGTGGTGACGGACAAGGGGGGCGAATTTCTCACCAGGACTCCGCGGGAGCTCGATGTGCGTTAGCGGTCGGTTTCGCGTGGCTCAACCGGTCCCACGAGCCGGCAAGTAGCGTGCGCTGTGCGCACGAAGAGGCTGGGAAAGCCAATTCCTCAAAACTTCCGTTGGGATACTTACTCCCTCCCAAGAGAGGAGGGAGAGTTCTCAACATCAGACTAATGGGGGAAGTAAACAGGCCAAGATTGAATTTTCATTGCCTTTAAGCTGCGGGTAAGTTAATGGTGTTAATGCTGTCCTCGTCCAAGGACACATTAGCGCCGGCAGAGTCGATGATGCTAACTACCTGATTTTGGTTCACGATCTGAATTTGATCTGCAAAGTACTGGTTAACCCGGAAATGCTGGTTGACTTGTAAAGGAAACCCCCTTTGGCCTCCCTGGCGGTAGGGAACAATCCAACCCCACAGCCAACCGCCACGTATCGCAGCCCGCTCCTGGGGATCCAAAGTTCTGCTTTCATTCAAATCTCTGATAGTAATGGTTGCCATTAATTTTCTCCTGCTCGATAAACCAGCCCAATTTTTATCCAAAATGATGCATAAAGCGCACCATGACAGGAGGATAGAAAGCTAAATCATAACAAAGGCCTGATCTATATAACCTTATCTTTTGTGCATTAATTTTCTTCTTCCTCTAAAAGGAGCCCTGTTACCACAAAATGTGGGATTTTAAATAAATTCGGCAACTGAATTTGTTGGGAAAAAACTACCATTTCTGTCCTTCTTTCTCAAGAAACCAACCAAACGTAACGTAATATAAGGATAAATTTGAGGATCCTCTGGAATCTCTGCCGAGGATAAAAACCCAGGAGTCTTGTTAAGACTCCCCGACGAAGAGTAACCTTATAATAACTTTATTTTGAACTTGTAATTGTCCCCTTTGTCTCCTATGATACAAAGCGCTAGAGTATTAAGGATCGCGTTTTCGTGTTAGCGTAGTAGTTTTTGTTTTTCCTTCCGAATTCATATCTGCTCCAACTCGTTCGCCCTGCAATACTCAGTTCTACCCACTGACATTTCCAACGAGAGTGTCAGGCAGATACATCATTTTTTTTGAGAGTTTTCTATGTCAGAACAGCAGACAGGAACCGTAAAATGGTTCAATGATTCAAAGGGTTATGGATTTATACAGCGGGAAAGCGGTGGTGATTTATTTGTGCACTACCGTTCCATCGTTGGTCAAGGTCACAGAACCCTCAAGGAAGGTCAACAGGTTAGCTTTGTTGAAGTACAAGGCCATAAAGGTCCTCAAGCCGACAATGTTATTGTTTTATAATAAATAATATCCCTTTTGGAAGAGGCCGGCTCTGGGAGCCGGCTTCTTCTTCCCCCCTACTTTTCTCAGAGAGGCTCAATGATCACACTTTTTGTGCGTGGTTTGCCCGCAAGTACAACCGAGGAGAGCCTTACCGCTTTGTTCGCTGATTACGGTACCGTGCGCTCTTTGACTCTACGTAAAGATTTATTCACTGGCCAAGCACGTGGCACCGCTCTAATCGATATGGAAGGTCATGAAGCCCGCGCTGCTATAGCGGCGTTGGACGGTTCTGAGTTCCAAGGCCGCACCATTTTTGTGGGCCAGAGTAAAGAGAAAAAACGACGCGGCCGCGGTGGCAGGCGCCGCCGCTAACTTGTTATTTAACTCCTAAACACCTCCACGGGTTTGGGCAGAATTCCCAATACCTGGACGGTGCCCCATTTGCTTTTTACCGAATATTTAGATTACCAGGATTTTATTACATGGCATCTTCTCCAGAAGCCCTATCTTTTGATGGCTTTGCTATCAGCGCCCCTATTCTGCAAGCCATCAAACAGGTAGGGTACGAAACCCCTACCCAGATTCAAGCAAGGGCAATCCCTCATCTTTTAGCAGGCTGTGACCTCATGGGGCAGGCCCAAACCGGCACGGGTAAAACCGCAGCATTTGCTATTCCTATTTTGAACCGACTGGCATTGACGCGGAAAGAGCCCCAAGCGCTGGTGTTAGTTCCAACGCGGGAGCTCGCCATTCAAGTGGCAGAGGCATTCCAAACCTATGCCCGGTATCTGGAAGACTTTCGTGTCCTTCCCATTTACGGCGGCCAATCCATGGGAAATCAGTTGCGCCAACTGAAACGGGGCGTTCACGTCATCGTAGGGACCCCAGGCAGAATTATGGATCACCTGCGGCGCAAAAGTCTGCTCCTAGATAAGTTGACGACGGTAGTCTTAGACGAAGCCGATGAAATGCTAAAAATGGGGTTTATCGAAGATGTGGAGTGGATTCTGGGACAAATGCCTGCGAAGCGGCAGACGGCACTTTTTTCCGCAACCATGCCGAGTTCCGTTCGTCATATCGCAAGCCGCCACTTGCATAGCCCCCATGATATAAAAATTAAGGGAAAAACCGCCTCCCTCCCCGCCATCAATCAGCGCTATTGCCTAGTCTCCGATTTTCATAAATTAGATGCGCTTACCCGGATGCTAGAGGTGGAAGAATATGATGCCACGATTATCTTTGTTCGCACCAAGATTGCGACGGAAGAGCTGGCAAAAAAGCTGTCGGCACGGGGCTATGCGGCAGCAGCACTGAATGGGGATATGGCCCAGGCGCAGCGGGAAAAGGTCGTCGGACAGCTCAAAAAAAATACTCTCGACATCATTGTCGCCACTGATGTGGCCGCCCGTGGCTTGGATGTGAAGCGAATCAGCCATGTCGTCAATTACGACATTCCCTACGATACCGGGACTTATATCCACCGTATTGGCCGTACGGGTCGCGCAGGCCGCACCGGGACAGCCACCCTGTTCGTTGCCCCCCGCGAACGGCGGATGTTGAGCGCTATCAAAAAAGTAACGGGACAACCCCTTTATGAAATGCCATTACCCAGTCACCAGAAAATCATAGACCGGCGTATTGAACAATTTAAACAACAGGTTATGGGAACCTTGGAAAGGGAAGATCTGGCTGAATTCCGCCACTTGGTGCAACAATGGGTTGAACAGGAAAATCTCTCCCCGTTGGATGTAGCCGCGGCATTGACCTATTCCATGCAACGCGAACGTCCGTTAGTCAAGCCTCCGCTAGCGGAATCGGCTAACCATGATAAAGCACTTCAGCGGCCGGTTAAGAAAAAGGCCAAAAAAATGTCCGCTTTAAAGACAACAAGAAGAAGCGAGACAAAAAACAAGAAATTCCATAAAAAGACGATCAAAAAACAAAAAGATTTTCGTCATTCTTATTTCAACAACAGCCACCACCTTTCCACCCCCTAGCCTCCCAACAGGCGGGCAAACCCCGGACCCGGCCAGCAGCGGGTCCGGGCCGGTAGAAATAATGGCCTTCAAGGCACAATTTGGTAGGTTGTACTCATCCCTGCCTCGATATGGTCAGCAACATGGCAGTGGTATAGCCACTCCCCAGGATTATCGGCCTCCATATCGGCCGTAATCATCGAGGCAGGCAATAATTCCAACACATCCGTCCGTCGCGCCACATGGGGCGCCCCCACCCATACCGTTTCGCCATGCCAGTGGGGGGTATGGAGATCCACTTCATTGCCCATCCCAAGCACATGCCAACGCACCCGTTCACCTTGCTTTGCAACCAATCCGGGGAGATTTCCAAAAACATATCCATTGATGCCATGCATAAGCCCCGCCTCTTCACCTCCCTGCTTATCGAAAATAAAGAAAGCTGTCACGAACTCCTGATCCACATCCCTCGGGCTGCCATCCTGATTAGCCATGCCATAACGGGTGATAATAATAGGACCTAGAAGACCGGCATTGGTGTCGGCAGGCGTATCCACGTGGGAGTGGTACCACCATACTTTTGAAGACGGATCACCGCTGGCGGGTCCGCTGTCTTCATCGGCGATCCAGGTATAATCAAAGCATTCACCGGCAGGAATACGGGCTCCTGCTCCTGGGAGAGTGTCGGTCGAATTCACCCCAAAATAGGGAGCGCCCTCGTCATCTTTCCTATACCGCAGGCCATGGGGGTGCATGCTGTAGGTACCGTTTGCGGTCTGATTGCAAAAATGAACCTTGACGGTGTCGCCCACCTCCGCGCGGATAATAGGCCCCAAAATACCCAGCCACTCAGGTTGAGGTTTAAGGGTGGTAAAAGTTTCATCCGTGTACTCTACGTAGCGAACTGCTGGAAAAGTATGGCTATTTGCCCACGGCTCTGGCAAAGAACAGGGATTTTGTCGATCCGAACAATGGAGGAGATTTTGATCAGTGGGCGCAAAATCCCATTCCATCTCTTGGGCCGCGATGTAATAATGCCGAACGGTACCTGCTCCGGGAGCAGGACCCGCCGAACTTCCTCTGAAAAAAGGTGAGAGCTGGAACCAATGGCTGGCGTCATTCCCACTGACAGGCAGCGACCCTAGCAGCAACAGGCCCCCTAACAGAGCCCCCCCTGGTTTGATATGAAATACCATGACAACCCCCTATTTATAATAATAATAATTCTCATTAATTCTATCGAATACAAACAAGAGAGCGCAACTTGGAACTTAGAACGGTTCCTATTTAAATAGAGCACCATTGGGCTTGGGACAGAGGGCGGCAAGGGTAAACTGAGACCATGGGTCCGGTGGAGCCATGCAGACCGGTAAACGCCCCTCCCAAGAAGGGATCAGAAGTCTTGAGATTTAGCCTGCATCCCTATGGTATTATGAGCGAATTTTTATGAACCACCCCATAGCATGACCCACGGCTTACCTAACTTTACCGCCGCCCAGGTACTGATAATTGGCGATGTAATGTTGGATCGTTACTGGCACGGTGCTACCTCGCGCATCTCGCCAGAGGCTCCTGTGCCCGTGGTCCATGTCACCGGCCGAGAGGAACGGCCTGGTGGGGCAGGCAATGTAGCGGTCAATGTAGCGGCACTAGGGGCTCAGGCGACACTGCTAGGCTTGATCGGCACGGATGAGGCTGCCACTACGCTGCGGTCTTTGCTCACTCGCCAGGGAGTCCACTGCCGCCTGGAAGGTGTTTCCAATATGGCCACGATCACCAAACTGCGAGTAATCAGCCACCACCAACAGCTGCTCCGCTTGGATTTTGAGGACGGGTTAATTCCGGCCTACAGCGAGGCATTACTCCCTGCCTATGGCGTTGCCCTGAACAGCAGACCCGTGGTGATCCTCTCCGATTACGGCAAAGGGACCCTACAAGCGCCTCAACGATTAATCACCCTCGGCCGGGAAGCCGGCGTGCCGATTCTTATCGATCCCAAAGGCGCTGATTTCTCTCGCTATCACGGCGCCAGCATCATCACCCCCAACCTGGCCGAATTTGAAGCCGTGGTAGGGCCTTGCGCCGACGACGCAGCCCTGGTTGAAAAAGGAGAGCAGTTACGGCGACAACTAGCCCTTGAGGCTTTGCTTATTACCCGCGGCGAACAGGGCATGACCCTGTTACAGCAAGGGCACGCCCCCCTTCATCTGCCCACCGAGGCGCGAGAGGTCTTTGATGTCACTGGTGCTGGAGATACCGTGATTTCAGTCCTGGGCGCCGCCCTGGCAGCGGGCAACACCTTTAAGGAGGCTACCACCCTTGCCAATCTAGCCGCGGGGATCGTCGTAGGGAAATTGGGTACGGCCAGTGTGACCCGTGATGAGCTACAAAGGGCTCTCCATCCCATAACCACCCGCCGAGGAATTCTCACTGAGGAAGAACTGCTACCTCTCATCCACCTGGCTCGCAGCCGCGGTGAACGGATTGTGATGACCAATGGCTGTTTTGATATTCTTCATCCAGGCCATGTGGGCTACTTAGCCGAGGCACGCCAACTGGGAGATCGGCTGATTGTGGCCGTTAACGACGATGCCTCGGTCCAACGCCTCAAGGGCAAAGACCGACCGGTGAACAATCTTGCCCAGCGCATGGCAGTTTTGTCGGCGCTCCATGACGTGGACTGGGTCGTCCCCTTCTCAGAGGATACCCCGGCACGGCTAATTGAGCGGGTACTACCCGATATCTTAGTGAAGGGCGGCGACTATACTCCCGAGCAGGTAGCAGGAAGCAAAGCGGTTGTTGCCAACGGCGGAAAAGCCATCATCCTCAATTACCAGCAAGGTTGTTCTACCAGCCAGATCATTGAGGCTATTCGCAAAGGCTAAGGAGGCTCGTTCTTGATTATAGTCACTGGCGGCGCTGGCTTTATTGGCAGCAATATTATCAAGGCCCTAAATCAGCGCGGGCGCGAAGATATTTTGGTGGTTGATGACCTAACCCAGGGAGAAAAATTTATCAATCTGGCCGACTGTGAGATCTGGGACTATTGGGATAAAGAGCAATTTCTACACGCCATAGAGGCTGAAAAGGGTTTTCCACACCCACCAGAGGCAATGGTGCATCAGGGCGCTTGCAGTTCCACGACGGAATGGAATGGGCGCTATATGATGGAGAACAACTACCACTATTCCAAGCGCCTGCTACATTATTGCCTGGAACGCCGCATCCCCTTCCTTTATGCCTCTAGCGCGGCAGTTTATGGCCATGGCCCGACCTTTCGCGAGCGCCGGAAATTTGAGGCTCCACGCAATGTCTATGGTTACTCTAAGTTTCTCTTCGACCAATACGTCCGGCGTTGCTTACCAACGGCTCCCAGCCAAATCGTTGGCTTTCGCTACTTCAATGTTTATGGTCCCCGGGAAGCCCACAAAGGCTCCATGGCCAGTGTCGCTTACCATGCCCATTGCCAGCTTAAAGATACCGGCCGCATCAAGCTGTTTGAAGGCTGCGATGGCTACGGGCACGGCGAACAACGACGGGATTTCATCTATGTTGCTGATGTGGCTGCGGTCAGCCTCTGGTTCCTGGAACATCCCCATTGCTCAGGGATTTTTAATGTGGGCACAGGCCAGGCCCAAACTTTCAACGAAGTGGCTCGCGCCGTACTTGCCTTTCATGGACGTGGTGAAATTGAGTACATTCCATTCCCCGACCATTTGCGGGGGCGTTATCAAAGTTTTACCCAAGCGGATATCAGCGCCCTACGGGAAGCAGGCTATACTGCGCCTTTCGCCCCGGTTGAGGAAGGGGTGAAAACTTACCTGGACTGGCTGAGGGAAAATCAAGGCTAGCCTATTTCCAAACCAGCGGGTTTCCTGTTAGTGCCAGTTTCACTTTCAATTTTGCGGGCCCTCTATAGCCTCTTGTTTTACTTATTCACCCCGCTAGTGGTAATTCGCCTCCTATGGCGAGGTTACCGCGCTCCCGCCTATCTCCACCGCTGGAGAGAGCGCTTCGGCTTTGCCCCTCCCCTAGCTGGGAAGGCAGTTATTTGGGTCCATGCCGTGTCGGTGGGAGAGGTCCAAGCGAGCTTACCCTTGGTACGGGCTCTACTGGACCATTACCCCCACCACACAGTGTTGTTGACCACCATGACACCCACCGGCTCGGCCCAAGTGCGAAAGAGCCTGGGAGAACAAGTGGCCCATTGCTACCTGCCCTATGATTTAGCCGACGCCACTGCCCGCTTCCTCCAGCGGGTTCAACCCCAATTGGGGGTGATTCTGGAAACAGAGCTTTGGCCCAACCTCTTGCGCCAGTGCCAACGCCGCAGGATCCCGGTAATACTCGCCAATGCCCGCCTTTCGGAACGTTCGGCGCGAGGCTATTCCCGCTTGGGAGCGTTCTCCCAGGATATGTTGTCTGATCTCGCCTTTATTGCGGCCCAGGGAAAAGCCGATGCCGAACGCTTTATTGCCCTCGGAGCGCCCCCTGAGCGAGTCCAGGTAACCGGTAATCTCAAGTTTGAACTCAAACTCCCCTCCCCTCTGGAATCTCAGGGAGCCCTATTAAGGCGCCAATGGGGTCAGTCACGCCCCCTTTGGATTGCCGCCAGCACCCATGAAGGGGAAGAAGAACAAATCCTAACTGCCTTCAAACAGGTGCAACAATCCTACCCATCAGCCCTACTGGTTCTGGTGCCAAGGCATCCCGAACGATTCGGTCGCGTCCATCACTTATGCCAACGGCAAGGCTTTATTACCCAACTTCGCAGTGAACAACGAGCTTGCGATCCAGCTACGGAGATTTTCATCGGTGACACTATGGGGGAGCTCCCCTTATTCTTCGCGGCCTCTGATGTCGCTTTTCTCGGTGGCAGCCTAGTCCCTGTGGGGGGACACAACCCTTTGGAACCGGCCGCCCTAAAACGGCCCGTTATTCTCGGGCCCCATATGTTCAATTTTTATGAGATCAGCCAACGGTTACTGGCAGCCGGCGCAGCCATTCAAGTTGAAACCATTCAGGAGCTGGCCCAGACTGTTCAGCACTATCTTGGCAATCCCCAACTCCGTGCGAAAGCAGGCGAAGCGGGACAGCAAGTAATTGCCCAAAACCAGGGAGCATCAAGCAAAATACTACAACTCATCAATACCTTACGAGCCAACAGCACGAAAGAGGCGTGAACCGGCTGGGATAAGAAGCCAGAAAAACTCACCCCTCAAAACTTCCGCTAGGGCGCTTATCTATAAGGGGCCACCCTCAATGCAGCCACTGGTTAATTTGCTCCAAGTCTTCTAGGGTGATAATGCCAGCCCCTTGCTTCAGACGCAGCGTATTGAGGATATACTCATAGCGGGACCGAGAGTGATCCCGGAGGGCGCGAAACAAATCCCGCCGCACGTTGAGGACATCCACCGTCGTGCGGGTCCCCACCTCAAAGCCGGCTTCGGTCGCCTCCAGAGAACTCTCGTTGGAAACAATGGCCTGCTGCAAAGCCTTGACCTGACTGACTTCGGAGATGACGCCCAAATAAGCCTCACGAGTCTGGCGGAAAACCTGCCGACGGGCCTGTTCCAACTGCTCCAGGGACTGCTCCAGCCGGTGTTTGGCCTCCCGGGTGCGGGATACCACGGCGCCCCCCTGAAAAAGAGGTAGATTAAACTGCAACCCAATCACATTTTGATCGGTTTGGAAGCCACCAAAGCTCCCCCCTCCGGTCACATTGGTGGAGTTAGTGCCCACCACATCTAGGGTGGGGTAATGCCCCGATTTCTCCCGCTCAATCTCTTGGCGGGCATTGTCTACCGCCGCCTCGGAAGCATCAATTTGGGGGTTTTGCTGGAGCGCAGTCTCGGCCCATTGGTCGATGTCCATAGGATCAGGCTGGAGTAAAGGAGCATCCTTTTCCAAATCTTCCAGTTCCCGAAAGTATTGCCCCGTCACCTCCCGCAACCGCTCATGGGCGTTGGAAAGGGCATTTTCGGCAGCGATTTCCTGGGAAACCGCAAGATCATAGGCGGCCTGGGCTTCATTAACGTCCACAATAGTATCCAGCCCCACCTCGAAACGCTGCCGAGTCTGCTCCAGCTGCTTATCAATGGCTTCTTTTTCCGCCCGGGCAAACTCTAGTTCAGCCTGGGCGGTGAGCACATCGAAATAGCGCTCAGCCGCCCGAACCAACAGGGCTTGTTCCTCGGCCACCAAATCCGCCTGGGCTTGGGCGATGGTGGCATCCGCCTGCTTGAGGCGGACAAAATTTTCCCGTCGGTATAGTGGCTGGGTCAAACTGAGAGTATAACCCCAGTTATTAAACGACCGGGTGCCCCCAAAGCCGGGAAAAGGCTGTTGCTCAAGCAACTCAATGGTCTGGAAGGTCCGATCATAGTTGGAGGAAATATCCACAACCGGTAAAAATAGGGCTCTGGCCTGGGGCTTAGCTTCCAACGCGGCCTGCACCGCCGCCACTTGAGCCCGCAATTGGGGATCATTCGCCCTTGCCAAACGATAGACCTCCAGCAAATCGGATGCTTGGACAGACCAGGGGATCACCAGACCAAGGAGGAGCAGCAAGAGACGTTTTTTGATGAAGGACACGAATTTCGGTTCAATAAACAAGAGATCTATTTCCTGAGCTAGGGGCTTCCTTTAGCTAAAAAATGAATTTTGGCTTGGGCTCACTGTGAAGCAGCGGCGGTATGACCGTTTCAAACAACCCCTCACGGGACCACTCCTTCTCCCCCACACGGGTGATCAACACCGCTTCCATCACCGGCGCCTGGCCCAAAACCACAAACAAACGCCCCCCCAATTTGAGTGCTTCCAGAAAAGCATGGGGCTCACTGGGGAGAGAGCCCGTCACGGCAATGGCATCAAAAGGTCCACCCTGAGCCCAACCTCGGGATGCATCCCCCACCTGCAAAGAAATATTCTTGAGCTGCCACTCAGCCAGGCGCTGCAATTCAGGAAAAATATCAACGCTAGTCACGTGTCCGGCCAGACCTGCCATGACCGCTGTCAGGTAGCCGGTTCCTGTCCCTATTTCCAGGACCGAATCCTGTTCTTTAAGCTCCAATGCCTGCAGCAAACGACCCTCAATTTTGGGCGGCAACATCACCTGCCCCTGCCCGATGGGTATTTGAATATCAGCGTAAGCCAGGTTCCTATATACTGGTGGAACAAAATCTTCCCGAGGTACGGCAGCAAGCCGATCCAATACTCGCTGATCGAGCACCTCCCAAGGCCGGACCTGCTGTTCCACCATATTGAAGCGAGCTTGCTCCAGGTTCATCGACTCCTCACCTTAAATAACTGTAGGGTGCCTAAGAGTAAGGGCTTTTTTCAGGCGGCGCAACAAAGGACATTCAAATTAATGTCATTTATCTACTGCTTATCCGCTTACGGATCACGAAATGGTACTGGCCTTCTTCCTCACGGGCTTCCAAAAGCTCGTTCTCGGTAATGCGGGCAAAGGCCTCCACATCTTTTAAAGAGCCTGGATCCGTAGCCACCACATAAAGGGTTTGTCCACCTTCCAGAGTTTCTAGCGCTTTACGAATCCGCAACACGGGCAAAGGACAGGGTAAACCAATAGCATTGAGCTCGGCATCGTAATCAGACATAGTGGTTTGACTCTGGAATAATGGATAGCAACCCGTTTTTTTGGTTAAAAAAAGGCTAAATTATAAACTAATAGCACTAGGATAAAAGAGAGATGGAGGGGTGAGCTGAACCGGGCCGGTTACGCTGAGTCTATGATTTAATATTGACATTATCAGGGATGCGGAAATTACCAGTGCAATTGCTGAGCACAGTATTATGGGCCGTCATTTTATTGACGGTTCCAACCCTCAAGGCCGATGAAATTGAACTACCGGAAATCGGTGATCATTCAGGAGTCGCCCTATCACCAGAACAAGAACGCAGCATTGGGCAGGCTTTTATGCGCCGCCTGCGTAATTCGGTAACGATTATTGAAGATCCAGAGGTAGCGACTTATGTCCAATCATTAGGGTATCGGCTGGTTGCGAATAGCGATAACCCAGGGCAAGGATTCACTTTCTTTGTCATTCAGGATCCGACTATCAATGCCTTCGCCGCCCCCGGAGGGTATATTGGAATCCATTCCGGACTGATTGAAAATTCCCAAACAGAAAGCGAACTAGCGGCGGTACTGGCCCATGAAATTGCCCATATCACCCAGCGCCACTTGGCCCGTGCCTTTGAGCAACGCCGCCGCTTGAGCCTACCCATGACCGCCGCGATAGTGGCTGCTATCATTCTGGGCACCCAGAGCCCTGATGCCGGTCTTGCTGGGCTAGCCGCCGCCCAGGCCGGTGCTGCTCAACTCCAAATCAATTTTACCCGTTCCAATGAAAAGGAAGCCGACCGGGTAGGAATGCAAACCCTGGTACGGGCCGGCTTCGACCCTTTTGCCATGCCCGCTTTCTTCGAGCGCCTCCACCAGGTCAGCCGTTACTACGGAACCCGGCCGCCGGAATTTCTCAGCACCCACCCGGTGACCAGCAACCGTATTGCGGATGCCATGGGCCGTGCCGAAACCCTCAATCCCCATCCTGTAAAGGATCATCTCCAGTTTCATCTGGTACGGGCTAAACTCCAAGTTCTGGCTAGTGATAATCATGAACAAACGGTGCGCCAGTTTAAAGAGGCCCTGGAGAATGGCCGCTACCGGAATGAAGCGGCCACCCGCTATGGCTATGCCCTAGCGCTAGTCGCCACTGGAGACTCGAGCGAAGCGCGACGGCAAATTTTACAGTTGCTTAAAAAAGACGGTGACAATCTCGCCTACCGGCTCGCCCTCGCTCGAGTGGAAGCAGCCGCTGGTCGTTTTGAAACCGCTTTTAAAGTCTATAAGGAAGCCCAAGCGCTATATCCCAACGACTATGCCGTCGTCGTCAACTATGCCAATGCCTTGTTGCAGGGCCACCGTCCCCAGACCGCCCGGGATTTATTAAGGCGTCAGATTCAATCAGGCGTAGGCACGGGACAAATCTACCACTTAATGGCCCAAGCGGAAGGGGATGCCGGCAACCGTGCAGAGGCCCACCGTTGGTTGGCGGAGTACCACTATTACAATGGGCAGACTGATATGGCGATTAAACAATTACAGCTAGCCAGCAAAGCAGCGAGTAACGATTTCTACGAACGTTCCAAGATCGAAGCCCGTCTGCGGCAGCTGCAAATGGAGATCAATGCCGAGGAAGATTCCTAAGGCAAAGATTTTTCCGGTCCGAGGGCGCAATATTTAGACCACTCACCCCCTACCCGCTAGGGGGTGGTAGGAAAAATCCGGATTTATACTTAGTGAACTTCCTCCGGAATATGATTTAGAATGCTTACTTAATGCCATCGCAAATTTTGCCTCAGCAATTATCTTGCACTTTAGTGGCAGATAACCAACGCCAGTTAACAACTCAATCAAAGGAGTTTGGGTATGTGGACAAAACCTGCTTACTATGATCTGCGCTTTGGCTTCGAAGTCACCATGTACATTTGCCATCGGTAATTAAAACCCCGGTCAAGTCTCGCCCGGACCCAAGTCCGGGCGAGACTTTTGACTCCCCATGGCGAGCAAAGCGATGTTAATCCATGTCCTAGGTTCAGGTGCGGGCGGGGGCTTCCCCCAGTGGAATTGCAACTGCCACAATTGCAGCCGCCTGCGTAAGGGCGAGTTCAAAGGGCAAGCGCGATCCCAGTCCTCGGTTGCAGCCAGCACCAATGGTACCGATTGGGTGCTTTTCAACACCTCTCCGGATATTCTCAAACAACTCCAGAATTTTCCTGCTATCCAACCGGGTCGAGGACTCCGGGATACGGGTATCCGCAGCATTGTGCTCATTGACAGCCAAATCGACCATACCACTGGACTGCTGATGCTGCGGGAACATCACCAACCCTTGGAAGTGTACTGCACTGAACCCGTCTACCAGGACCTCACTACCGGTAATCCCCTATTTAAAGTGCTGGATCATTACTGCACGGTGAATTGGCACCCGATTCGGCTGCCCCGGGAAGATGCGCCCGGCGAGGCTTTTCAAGTGGAAGGGCTGCGCTTAGTGCCGGTCCCTCTACGCAGCGAGGCCCCGCCCTATTCCCCCCATCGCCATAATTATCATGTAGGGGACACCATCGGCGTGCTGATGGAGGATTTGACCACCCAAAAACGCTTATTTTACGCGCCAGGTTTGGGACAGATTGAAAACCATGTCCTTTCCTTGATGGCAGAAGCCGACTGTCTGCTTGTCGATGGGACCTTCTGGGCCGAGGATGAAATGGAACAAGCAGGAATTAGCCAGAAACGCGCCGCCGAAATGGGCCATCTTCCTCAATCGGGGCCAGGGGGCATGATGAGCACCATGGCTCCCCTCACTAACCCCCGAAAAATCCTCATTCATATCAACAACACCAATCCCATCCTGGACGAAGAATCGCCGGAGCGGGCCCAACTAGAGGCGGCAGGGATTGAAGTGGCCTTTGATGGCATGAACATTACCCTCTAGTTGCAAGGAGAGGAATATGGCGGAACAAAAACCCTGGAGCCGCGAAGAATTCGAGCAAAAGCTGCGGGAGAAAGAGCGTTTCTACCACCTCCATCATCCTTTCCACGTCCTAATGAACAGGGGCGAGTTGAACCAACAACAGGTCCAAGGCTGGGTCGCCAACCGTTTCTACTACCAAACCAGCATCCCCATCAAGGATGCTGCCATCCTGGCCAACTGCCCCCGACGATCAGTGCGGCGACATTGGGTGCAGCGGATCCTAGACCATGATGGTTATGGAGAAGACGTGGGGGGTATCGAGGCCTGGTTTCAGCTAGGCGAAGCCGTGGGATTGGCACGGGAAGAACTGGAATCCCAGCAACATGTCTTGCCGGGAGTGCGTTTTGCCATTGACGCCTATGTCAACTTTGCCCGCCGTGCCACCTGGCAGGAAGCGGCTTGCTCTTCCCTGACGGAATTGTTTGCGCCTTCGCTTCATCAGCAGCGCCTAGATAATTGGCCCCGCTATTACCCTTGGATTAAAGCGGAAGGCTACCATTATTTTCGCAAACGCCTTAACGAAGCCCGGCGGGATGTGCAACATGGCCTAGAGATTACCTTGGATTACTTCCAAAATCGCGCCCAACAGGAACGGGCCTTAGGAATCTTGCAGTTCAAGTTGGATGTGCTGTGGACTATGCTGGATGCCATGTGGATGGCGTATATTGAAAACCGTCCCCCCTATCACATGGAGGTCTAACCCGGCCCATGCACGATGACAGCATTCCCACCCTCGCTCCTAGCCACCGCTTCCAATGGGAAGAGGCGCAAAACTGCTATGTCCTGCTCTATCCAGAAGGCATGGTGAAACTGAACCCCAGCGCCGCCGAAATACTCAAACATTGCGATGGAACGCAAACCGTCAGGGCAATTATTGCCGCCTTGCAGCAACAATACCCGGATGTGGACCTAGAAGGTGATGTGCACGAATTTTTAGAGGTCGCTCATGGAAACGGTTGGCTCTACCCACAAGGCTAATGACCTCACCGGAAATGAAAGGACGCAACCCCTGTGGCTGTTAGCGGAACTCAGCTATGCTTGCCCCCTGCAATGTCCTTACTGTTCCAACCCCTTGGATTTTGCCGATCACAGGCATGAACTCACCACCGAGGACTGGCTGCGAGTGTTTCGCGAGGCCCGGGCCATGGGGGCCACTCAGCTGGGTTTTTCTGGTGGCGAACCCCTGCTACGTCGTGATTTAGAGGTATTGATCGCTGAAGCACGTAAACTGGGCTACTACACCAACCTGATCACCTCCGCTGTGGGCATGGATGAAGACCGGGTTGCCGCCTTTAAGGCCGCTCAACTCGACCATATCCAGATCAGCTTCCAAGCGTCCTCCGAAGACCTCAATAATCAGCTTGCCGGCGCCAATGTCTTTCAGCATAAACTGGCCATGGCCCGGGCCGTGAAAAAGCACGGCTATCCTATGGTGCTCTGCTTTGTCATCCACCGTTACAATATTGACCAGATGGAGCAAATTCTGGAGCTTGCCATTGAGCTTCAAGCGGACTATGTAGAATTGGCCACGACCCAATATTACGGCTGGGCCTGGCACAACCGGGACTCCCTGCTCCCGAATCGGAAACAATTGGCTCGGGCCGAAACCCTTGCCCATCAATACCAGGCCCGCATGAAAGGAAAGATGAAGATTTACTATGTGGTGCCGGATTATTACGAAAACCGGCCCAAGGCCTGCATGAACGGCTGGGGGAATATTTTCCTCACCATCGCCCCGGATGGGACCGCCCTTCCCTGCCATGCGGCCCGCCAACTCCCCGGGCTGACCTTGCCTAATGTGAAAGACCATAGCATTGAATGGATTTGGCGGGAGTCGCCGGACTTTAATCTGTTTCGGGGCCAAGGGTGGATGAAGGAACCTTGCCGGAGCTGTCCTGAGCGTTTCAAGGATTTTGGGGGATGCCGTTGTCAAGCCTATTTGCTGACGGGCAATCCCCGCAATACCGATCCTGTCTGTAGCCTTTCGCCTCACCATCAGATTGTGACGGACGCCATTGCTACCGCCAACCGGCAAGCCAGCGAGACCCGCCCCTGGGTATTCCGTAATCCACAGAATTCCAAAAAATTCTGTACCTAATGGCCATCCCTGAGAGCAACAAGGGGATTGCCATTGCCATCCAAGCCCAGGGACTGAGCAAACACTATGGCGCCTTGCAAGCCGTCCAGGATCTTCACCTTAACATCCCCCAAGGCCAATTCTACGGCCTGCTAGGCCCCAATGGCTCCGGTAAGACCACCACCATCCATATGCTGACCACCCTGGCCCGGCCGACCACCGGCCAGGCCAGGGTGGCCGGTTTTGAGGTGACGACCCAATCCGTGGCGGTACGCCAAGCCATTGGTCTCGTCTTCCAAGAATCGGCCTTAGATCCCACCATGACGGTGGCAGAAAATCTTCGCTTTGCCGCCGCCCTCTACAACCTTCCCCCGCCCTTAGCCAACCAGCGCATTGATGAATTGCTGATGCTATTCAACCTCCAAAATAAGCGCCAGCAACGGCTCACCACCCTCTCCGGCGGTATGCGGCGGGCCCTTGATATCGCCCGGGGGGTACTGCACCGTCCTCAAATTCTTTTCTTGGATGAACCCACGCTGGGCCTGGATATTCCTAACCGTCGCGCCATTTGGCGTTTCATCGAGCAACTGCGTCGGGAGGGCATGACAGTATTCCTCACCACCCATTACCTGGAAGAAGCCGAGGCCTGCGACCGAGTTGACTTTCTCAAACAGGGCCGCCTGATCTCTGGCGGCATCCCAAAACAGCTTACAGCCAAGCTGGGAGATTATATCCTCGAGTTAGAAGCTGAAGAGATGGATACAGTGGAAAACCGCCTTAAGGGTAGACTGGGTTCGGCGTTATGGGAGCCTGGATCCTTAAGTTTTCGAGTGACCGATCCCCAATTCTCCTTTGCCAGTCTTCAAGAGGAGCTGGGCAATACCGTGAGCGCCATGCGCTGGCGACGCCCTAACTTGAATGATGTTTTCCTTTGGACCTTAAATGATGGAGTGGGAGACTGACCATGGGTTGGCGTCCCCTGAAGGCGCTTATCGGTCGCGAGATGGCCAAATTGTTTCGTCAACGGGGCCGTTTGCTATCGGCCATGGTCCGTCCCTTGATTTGGTTACTGGTCATTGGCTCCGGGATAGGAAGCATGCTAGGCGAGCAAGGGGATAGCGGCTATAGGGAATTCTTGGCCCCTGGCATCATTGCCATGACCCTGCTCTTTGGCTCCTTGATGGCTTCCCTGACCCTGGTCTACGACAAGGAGCTCGGGATCATGCGGATGCTGATGATCGCCCCTTTTCCCCACTACCAAATCATTATCGGCAAGTTAATCGCCGGGACCTTAGCTAGCCTGGTGCAGGGGGCATTGCTCATTACCCTTTTGCTATTGGTGGGATATCTCAATCTCAGTGCCGCGCTCTTGGCTCTCTTTGCTGCCATGGCCTTAACGGCGCTTGCCTGCGCCGCCCTGGGGGTACTCATTGCCGTCTTTGCCAAGGCCTTGGATAATTTCGCGGTCATCATGAACTTTGTCATTTTTCCGGTCTTTTTCCTTAGTGGCGCCCTCTATCCAGTGGCTCCCCTCCCCCCTGTGCTACGGGCTGTCGCCACCGTCAATCCCTTTAGCTATGGAGTCGATTTACTAAAACACGCCCTTCAAAGGAATGCCCCCCACCCCTTTGGACCCGACTTTACCCTGGTGGCCGATCTTGCTGTGCTCGTGACATTTACACTAGTAGCAGTAGCCATTGCCTGCCTACGGTTCTCCCTTGAAGCGGTGCACGCGCCCCTCATCCACCGTCTCACTAAGCGTTCTTAGGGCAGCCTAAGCCCCACTAATTGCCCCAGATCAACCCACCGATTAAGTTGCACGCCCTTGACTGGAGAGCCTTTGAGTCTCGCTGGGCGCAACGGCTAAGAGGAGGACCGTGGCCCCAACAAGAACCAAAGGATAAAACCCAGTAATGGCAGCACCAGCACCAATACAATCCATACGGCTTTTCCCCCCGTAGAACTACGACTTTGAAAAATATTCAAAATCGCCCAAACGTCCGCAACCAATAACAGTAAGCCAAAAAGGCCGCCTACTTCGATACCCATGGCTTAATCCTTTGGTAAAAGTTTAAACTGAAATGTTACCCTCAAATTCTGGGAGAATATATGGCTAACGGCAATACCGAGTTATTTGCAAAACATCATGAAATTTCGGCAAAGTCATTGTGCTTGGAACGAGTATCCTTCTCCATATTGGCGGCTTACTCCCTTCCAGCGTCACTTTAAGCTGATAAATTTTTCGGAGTTGTTTAACTGCCATTATCTCTGCCCCTTTTAGTTACCCTCTTCGTTGCGTACCTTAAATCTCTTTCCCTCTTTCCCGCGACTGCTAAACTTTCTGAATAATCGCAACAGCTCAAAGGAAAGCAGCAAATGAGACTTAAAAAAAGCCACTTGGGCGGGCTACTGTTGAGCCTCTCATTCCTAGCATACTCTGCACCGGAGCAATGGCAACAACTCTCCCCCATGCCCACCCATCGCTCGGAAATGTCGGCAGCCTATCTCGACAGCAAAATCTACGTGCCCGGAGGGTTAGGGGGACAGCGCCAGTTTGAAGCCTATAATGTCACTACCAATACCTGGGAGCAACTAGCGCCGCTGCCCGCACCTCGCCACCACCTCATGGTGACCGCTCATCAAGGGAAAATCTATATTTTTGGGGGCGGCGATCGGGATTGGTCCCCCACAGCGACCGCCTGGGTTTACGATTCCCACACCTCTCAATGGCAAACCTTAACCCCCATGCCTGAACCCCGCTATGCTGGGGATGCGGTCTCAATGGGAGATTTTATCTATGTCGTCGGCGGCAAAGGTCCCAGCAACAAGCTGCTCCGCTATGATCCGAAGCAAGACTCCTGGACCTTCCTCAAGGGGATGCAGGAGCGCCGGGAACACACCCGTAGTGTTGTATTTGAAGGCAAAATCGTCGTTATTGCCGGACGTTACCAGGTAGCCGGTGAACTACGCTCGGTGGAAATCTATGATCCCGTAACCAATACTTGGCATGAGGGTCCTCCCTTGAATACAGCACGGGGCGGCCATGGAGCCGCAGTTCATCAGGGAAAAATCATGGTCTTTGGCGGCGAGGTTATCATGACCGGACGGGACACCCTGGCCAATTCAGAGAGTTTGGAAAATCTATCGGGAAAATGGCAACAAGGCCCTAGCTTGCCTGTAGCCTTGCACGGGATGCCGGCCATCAGCACCGGTCCCCATTTGTATATTCTGGGTGGCTCGGAACGGGCGGCGGCCAGCATCAACCGGGGTCGTGTCTATCGCCTGATAAAAGCCCGTTAGCCTCAACTTTGGCCACAAATTGTCTCTAGGGACCGCGCTATTCGTTTTTCTCTTGCTCCAGCGCCTTAAGCCGCTGTTCCAGCTCATGGACCTTCTTTCGTAAACTCGAAAGCCGGTTCATCTCCGCCAATGCTCGGCGGTTTTCAATCATCGGTTGGGCGGGACTGCCAGTCACGATGGCCTTAGGCGGCACGTCTTTGGCCACCCCCGACTGGGCGGTCACAATAGCCCCATCACCCACTTGAATATGACCCACAAGGCCCACCTGGCCCGCCAAGGTCACCCAGTTACCGATTTTGGTGCTCCCGGAAATACCCACCTGACTGACGATAATGCTATGCTCGCCGATCTCTACGTTATGGCCAATTTGAACCAGATTATCAATTTTGGTGCCCCGGCCGATTCTGGTGGCACCTAGCGCCCCCCGGTCAATGGCCGTATTGCATTGCACCTCTACATCATCGGCAATTTCTACCCGCCCCACTTGCGGCACCTTGAAATAGCCTTGCTGGGGATCAGGCGCGAACCCAAAGCCATCGCCACCGATAATCACCCCGGAGTGAAGAATCACCCGATGACCAATACTCACCCGCTCCAGCAAGGTCACCCGGGGGTAGAGCAAGCAATGTTCCCCCAGCGTAGCCTTAGCCCCCACATAGCAAAAAGGAAACAAGACGGTATGAGCTTTGATAGTGGCGCCGTTTTCGATCACACAGTAGGCGCCAATACTACATCCCTCTGCTATTTGCACCCCCTCCCCCACAATAGCCGTGGGATGCACACCGGGTGCCGGGCGATAGGGCCGATTGAACCATTTATCCACGACCCTAGCGAAATCACGGTAGGGATTATCTGAAATGAGCAGGGGATGCCCCGGAAACTGTTCCCGATCATCAGCACCCACTACAAAAGCGGCTGCTTTTGATAACCGGGCTCGAGAGATATATTTGCGGTTAGTATAAAAGCTCAAATCATCTGCTTGCGCCTGATCTAGGGGTGCGACCCCCCGGATGAGGGTTTCCCCATCGCCCTCAATGACACAACCCAAAAAACGGGCGATCTCCCAGAGACGAATTTCCATGCCCCCCCACTCGACTTAGTTTTTTTCTACGCTATAAGAATGAAGCAAGCGTTACCATCAAAAGGGCTTCACCACTACTAGGATCACTGCTCCAATTAAGATTAAAACCGGGAATTCATTGAACCAGCGATAATAAACATGGCTGTGGCGATTGCGCTCCTCCCGAAAGGCAACCAATAACCGGCCACAATAGAGATGATAGACAATCAAAACCAGAACTAGGGAAAGTTTGACATGGAGCCACCCTGCGCTCAACCAAGAGGGCATTAAATAAAGCAACCACACCCCGAACCCCACGGCTAAAATAGCGCTTGGATGCATAATGCCACGATAAAGCTTGCGCTCCATGATTTTAAAACGCTCCCGCCCCGGCTTATCCTTGCATTGAGCATGGTAGACAAATAACCGTGGCAAATAAAACAAGCCGGCAAACCATGTCACCACAAAAATAATATGAAAGGCCTTGACCCAAAGCATGCTATTTATCGCTCCAAGTTAAGATTAATTATTATTTATCCAGCCCCAACGCTCTGGTAGATGGTCAAACTTTAGCATAGCTGCTGCTGCCAGTCTCAAGGAAGCCCCGCGCAAAAATACCCCCACCACCGAATACCATCATCAAATCTATCGCCAATTATGCCGAAATCGAGCTCGTCTGGGAGGAATTATAAGAAATAGTAAATATTTTTACTGTCTCTTAGGGCATTGATAGCTTGGCATGGAGAAAATAACGAAATATCATGGGGATAAGAATCAGGTTTGCCCTTTATCAATACAGGCCCTACAGAAACTTATAGAGGTGATATCAATGAAAGTTTTCTTGAAAATGGTCGACAATGACCCTATATATAGTGTCTAATGGAAGGGGAGACAATACTCCAGGAGATAATTGATCGCCTGGAGTCATCTCCTTCGTCTATACGCTGCCGAGAGATGGCTCAATGTCTGGAAAGGCTCGGCTTTGAGGTGCGCGATGGTAAAAAACAGGGGCATAAGATTTTCGTCCATCATGGCATCGCCATCTTTTCTTCCGGCGCCTACACTTGCGGACACGGCAGCAATCCAGAAATTAAACCCGTCTACATCAAGAAGGTTATCAAACTGCTGAAACAATACAAAGCTGAATTGATTCAGTACTTAGGAGAAATCAGATGAGCATCGATCCACATGCCTACAACATTAGCATCCGTCGCGATAACTTCGACGGAGAGGTGTTGTTTGAAGCACGGGTAAAAGAACTACCGGATCTAGTAGAGTACGGCGAGAGCTACCAAGAAGCCTATGACTTGGTAGTGGACAGCATTGAGACGGCAGCCGCAGCCTTTGCGGAAAAGGGACGTACCTTTCCCGCTGCCACTGTTCCAACGGATGATTTCAGTGGCCGGGTAACCCTGCGTTTACCTCGCAGCCTTCATCGTGTGCTGGCCGAGACGGCGGAATCTGAGGGAGTGAGTCTTAACCAACATCTGGTCAACGTGCTGAGTTATTTCTCCGGCTTTGCCGCTGGAAATCAAGGGGAAGACTTGTCTTCCTGGCGCACCGTATCATCAGTGCAAAAAACAAAGAAAACGACACGTCCATCCCATCTACGTCTTGTCCGCAGCGACGAATTGGAAAGTCTCAAAGCAAGTTGGGGCTAAAGGATGAATAAAGCCTTACAGAAGGCTATCGATTGTCTTAAGATACGCGATGTCTATTTGCACTCTTCCCGCGCCTCCCTGGAGGATGCGTTTGAGCCAAAATACGACTCTGATCTGGACAAACTGGAGGTACAGTTCAAGCACGTTGTTACCCGCTCAAGCGTATTAGAGCTGGACGAAGGCAACCGTACCATTAACCTGTTTAGAGTATTCGTAGAGTTGGGGACCCGCTGGATTATATCCGGTGAAAGGAAAAACGGCGATAAGGCTCTTGAGGTCAAGGCCTACATTGAAGGCACCATGGTCGCTGAATACTTGATGCTGGATGATCCTGGTCCCGAGGCGCTAAATCAGTTCGCTATGAAGAATGCGAGCTTCCATATCTGGCCCTATTGGCGCGAGTATCTAACCAGCCAGAGTGTAAGGATGAACCTGCCGAAGCTGGTGATGCCTACCGTACAGTTTGCCAGCAACCAAGACTCTGACTGAGGAAAACTCACTCCCGAAGCGCCTCCAACACCTCAGCTAGACGGCTTACCGGAACAATGGTGATATTCTCAACCGACCGTCTCGGGGTATTTCCCTGGGGCAGAATGGCCTTTTTAAAACCATGCTTGGCAGCAGCGGCCAAACGTTCTTCCCCCCCGGGCACGGGGCGGATTTCCCCGGTCAAGCCCACTTCTCCGAACAATACCAACTCCTGGCCTAGAGGCCTATCCCGCAAGCTGGAAACAATAGCGGCCAGGACCGCCAGATCAGCGCCCGTTTCGTGGACTCGCACTCCCCCTACCACATTGACAAACACATCCTGGGCTCCTGGCATAACCGCCCCATGGCGGTGCAGAATGGCCAGCAACATAGCTAAGCGATTGGGCTCCAAACCCACCGTGACCCGGCGGGGGTTGGCAAGATGGCTGTCATCCACTAAGGCCTGGACTTCCACCAGCAAAGGACGGCTGCCTTCCCGGATCACGGTGACGGCGCTCCCGGGAACCGCTTCCTTCCCCCGGGAGAGAAAGATGGCTGAGGGATTGGTCACGCCCCGCAGCCCCCGCTCGGTCATGGCGAAAACTCCCAGCTCGTTAGCCGCGCCGAAGCGATTCTTTGCCGCCCGCAGCACCCGAAGCCGTTCTCCCCCATCGCCCTCGAAGTAAAGCACCGTATCGACCATATGCTCCAGGACTCGAGGTCCCGCCAACGCCCCTTCCTTGGTCACATGGCCCACTAGGATTACTGCAGTCCCGCTTTGCTTAGCAAAACGCAGCAATTGTCCGGCGCTTTCCCGCACTTGAGTCACCGTTCCCGGTGCTGATTGTAACTGCTCCGTATATAAAGTCTGAATAGAGTCGACCACCATTACCTCGGGCCGCTCTTGCTGGACAACGGCCAGGACCCGCTCCACTAGAGTATCCGCCAGCAAACGTACCGGCGCGGTTCCCAATCCCAAGCGCTGGGCCCTGAGGCTGATTTGGGCCAGGGATTCCTCCCCGGTTAAATACAGCACCCGACCCTCTTGGATAGTCCCCAATTTCGCTAAAGCCTGTAATAACAAAGTGGATTTGCCAATCCCGGGATCTCCGCCAATGAGCACCACTGAGCCAGCCACTAACCCTCCCCCCAAGACCCGATCCAACTCGGATAGGCCCGTCGACAGGCGCACCTCACCCTCGACCTGAACCTCCGCCAAGGGCTGCACCGTACTCAGCGCACCAGCATAATGGGCATAGCGCCCAGTCCGCTTCGGTAATTGGGCTCTTAGTTGCTCCTCCAGACTATTCCAGGCGCCGCAGCCGGGGCATTGGCCGGCCCAACGAATCGTCTCGGCACCACATTGATTGCACTGATAAACAGTTTTGGACTTTCCCACCTTCTTACTCCCTAATTCGTGGCACCCGGGCGGTGACTTGGCACAGCAACTCATAGGGAATAGTGGCGGCATGGCAGGCGATCTCCTCTACTGGCAAACCAGCGCCCCAAACAATCACCGGATCACCGACTTTCGCCTCCGGCTGGCTGCGCAGATCAAGGGTTACCATATCCATAGAGACTCGCCCCACCAGGGGTACGGGCCGACCATTTACCAGCAGCGGCGTTCCCGGCGCGGCATGACGGGGATAACCATCGCCATAGCCTATGGCCGCTACGCCGACAGCCATCGCCTCGGGACAAACCCAGGTGGCGCCATAACCAATGCTATCGCCCGGATGGAGATGATGGATAGCGATAAGGCGGGTCTTGAGGGTCATGACGGGTTTGAGCCCTACGGCAGCACCCGTACAGTGGGCAAAAGGCGAGACTCCATAGAGCATAAGCCCTGGGCGCACCCAGTCAAAATGGGCTTGAGGACAAGCAATAACGGCTGCTGAATTGGCCATACTGCGCCACAATCCCGGCACCGTTATCCTTTCAAAAGTCTCCAATTGGATAGCAGTGAGTGAATCCTCAGCCTGATCCGCATTGGCCAGGTGACTCATCAAGCCAACGACGGCAGCAACCGCTGGACAGCGGCGTAAGCTGGTCACCGCTTCAGCCACCCGTTCTGGTGGAAAACCTAGACGATGCATGCCGGTATCTACTTTAAGCCAAACTGAAAGCGGTGCGTTCACCGGAGCTTGCCATAACAAGTCCAATTGGGTGGCTTCGTGAACCACTAGGGTCAAGTGGTAGGCAGCGGCAAGCTGTAATTCTTCTTTATCGGCAATGCCTTCTAGTAAAACAATATCGCCTCGGTATCCTGCTTGGCGCAGCACCAAGGCTTCCCCTAGCCGTGCCACCGCAAAAGCATGGGCTTCTGCCAGCACTTGGGCTATCCTTTTTAGCCCATGACCGTAACCATCCGCTTTCACCACAGCCATGACTCGGCTGCGGGGAACCAACTCCCGGACCCGTTGCAGATTATGGCGTAGGGCGCTAAGGTCAATAATAGCCTGAGGAAAATTCAAGGAAGCTGCAAGACGAGATATATAGCTCGCTAATCAGTTTTGTCTACACCGCCTAAGCGGTCCCGCCCCCTGCGCCGTAGACGTCCTGAACATAATTTTCAAAGCGGGTATACTGGCCGCGGAAGGTGAGACGCACGGTTCCAATAGGACCATTACGTTGCTTACCAATGATAATCTCAGCCGTTCCCCGATCAGGGCTATCCTCATTATAGACCTCATCGCGATAGATAAACACGATAAGGTCGGCATCTTGCTCGATGGCACCGGATTCCCGCAAATCCGACATCACTGGCCGTTTGTTAGGCCGTTGTTCCAGGCTGCGGTTAAGCTGAGAGATGGCTAACACCGGGACATTGAGTTCCTTGGCCACGGCCTTGAGATTACGTGAAATCTCGGAGATCTCAGTGGCCCGATTCTCCCGGTGACCGGGCACCTGCATCAGCTGTAAGTAATCAATGAGGATCAGGCCAAGGCCATCCTGTTCCCGCATCAACCGCCGTGCCCGCGCCCGTAGCTCAGTAGGGGAAAGGGCCGGGGTATCGTCGATAAAAAGCGGCGCCTCGGTCAGCAAACTAACCGCCGAGGTCAAGCGCGGCCAATCATCGTCTTCTAGGCGGCCCGTCCGTATCCGGTGCTGATCAATATACCCTAAAGAAGACATCATCCGCATGGCCAATTGTTCGCCAGGCATTTCCATGCTAAACACGGCCACGGGCACCCGATGCTTAATGGCCACATGTTCCGCAATATTCATGGCGAAGGTAGTCTTACCCATGGAGGGCCTGCCGGCGGCAATAATTAAATCCGCCGGCTGGAGACCAGAAGTTAGGGCATCAAAATCCGTAAAGCCCGAGGGAAGCCCAGTAATCGGACTATCCTGTTCGAACAGGTGGTCGATCCGATCCACCACCTTACCTAGCAGGTTCTTTATGTTGACGAAACCTTGCCGGCCGCGGGCACCTTGTTCGGCAATTTCGAATACCCGCTTTTCGGCTTCGTCGAGCAGCTCCCCACTATTCCGCCCCCCCGGCTGATAGGCATTACCGGCAATATCAGTGCCCACCCGGATAAGCTGGCGCAATACCGAACGCTCCCGGACCACCTCCCCATAGGCCTTGATGTTGGCCGCCGTCGGCGTATTGCGGGCTAAACTCGTGAGATAGGCTAAGCCGCCCACTTCCTCCAATACTTGCTTGTCCTTTAACCATTCGGAGAGGGTCACCACATCACAGGGTTGTGAGCGTTCAATCAACTCACCCATAGAGTGGAATAAGAGGCGGTGGTCCTGGCGATAGAAATCCTCCACGCTAAGAATATCAGCGATCTGATCCCAGGCCTGATTATCTAATAATAATCCGCCTAATACCGATTGCTCGGCCTCAATGGAATGGGGAGGAACCTTAAGTCCATCGACCAGTTCGTCTTTCTGCTCTTGGTAGGCGAGTCCCGGCATCCATCCTCTCCTGATGAGCTAATTGCCGGGGCCTATGCCCGGCACAAGCACGCCTGTCTCAGCCCCGTACGCCGAGAAACATTATTCCCCGCCCGTCACGATTACCTTGACAGAAGTTTCTACATTAGGGTGTAAATGAAGCCCGACCTCGTATTCGCCAACCTGGCGCAAAGCCCCTTCAGGTAGCCGTACTTCCTTCTTGACCACCTCTACCCCGGCTTTGGTCAAGGCCTCGGCAATATCCGCGGTCCCTACCGAACCAAACAACTTGCCTTCGGTACCGGCCTTGGCTGCAATAGTAACGCTGTCCAAATCCGCCAACGCCTGTTTACGCCTTTCCGCTACCGCAACCTTCTCACCGGCAGCCTTTTCCAATTCGGCCTTGCGAGATTCAAAATAGGCCTCGTTTTCCTTGGTTGCGGTCACCGCTTTCCCTTGAGGTATTAGGTAATTGCGGGCATAACCGGCTTTCACCGACACTTTGTCTCCAAGTCTGCCTAGATTCAGCACTTGTTCCAGTAATATTACTTCCACTTTCTATCCCCCACTCTCATCGCCGCCCAAAGCTAACGTCACTCTGCATTGATAGCTCAGGATACAGGATATAACCCGTAACCACTGCTCCAAAAATCTATTTAATGTTAATGGCGGTCGCAGTAAGGAAGTAACGCTAAGTAACGGGCCCGCTTGACTGCCCGGGACAACTGCCGCTGATACTTAGCTTTGGTGCCGGTAATCCGGCTCGGTACAATCTTGCCAGTCTCGGTAATGTATTCTTTAAGGGTAGCAAGATCTTTGTAATCAATCTCTTTGACTCCCTCAGCTGTAAAGCGGCAAAATTTTCTACGCCGAAAATAACGTGCCATAATTCACCTTCGAATAAGTTAATTTATCACAGAACCCAGCCAACAACCGGGCCATTTTTATCAATTTAAAAATATGCCAGTCCGTTGTTGGCAACGACCATCAATTCAATTGGGTCCTATCATCATTGCTAATATTCTAAAACAAGATAAGACCAGAAAGCTCCCGTTTTAATCTGATTCCTTTTCCTGTTCGCCTTTGTCTTCCGATTCACTTTCAGATGACTTATTTTCAGATTCATCCCTCTCTTCCCTATCCCTGGAGGGGCGGGAACTGTCATAACTGCGGCTACCGGATTCCTCTCCCTTGGCCAACGGCGAAGGCTCCGTAACGGCTTCCTCCCGCCGCATCACCACATCCCGTAGCACCGCATCATTGAACCGAAAAGCGCTTGTGAGCTCTTCAATCGCCTGGGGCGTACATTCCACATTCATCAAAACATAGTGGGCCTTATGGACCTTTTGAATGGGGTAAGCAAGCTGGCGCCGGCCCCAATCTTCCAAACGATGGATACGTCCCCCATCGGTTTCAATAAGCTGACGATAGCGCTCTATCATAGCAGGGAGCTGCTCACTCTGATCCGGGTGAACTAAAAACACAATTTCATAATGCCGCATTGATATGACTCCTTACGGTCTCGGCAGCCGCCCCACAGGGAACGGCAAGGAGGTTAGTAAAAAGGTGCAAGATTATACGCCAGCTATCAGGGGATCACAAAATAGATCTCCAATAATTTAAGATAGGGTCCGCCACTCAGGCTAAATCAAAGCCACGCTGGCGCTGGGCCTCGAAGAGACACACTCCCGCGGCAACCGAGACATTGAGGCTGCCAACTGCGCCTTGCATGGGAATCTGAACCAGGCAATCGCAGTGCTCTGCCGTTAGCCGCCGCAGACCCCGATCCTCGGCGCCAAGCACCAAACCAAGAGGGCCCTTGAGATCGGTGTTATAAAGGCTTCCTCCCCCCTTCACCACCGTCCCGACCAACCATAGCCCCCGTTCACGCAGCTTGCGCATTAGCCGGGCTAGATTAGTCACTCGCACAAAAGGGACCCGTTCCGCTGCACCGCTAGCGACTTTGCGCACCGCAGCAGTCAAACCCACCGCCCGATCTTTAGGGGCGATCACCCCATGGACCCCCGCCGCCTCCGCTGTACGCAGACAGGCCCCTAGATTATGGGGATCTTGAACCCCATCGAGGATCAGCAACAAAGGAGGCGCCTTTAAATTGTCCAAAAGGTCAAATAGTCCCTCCTCTGTAAACGTCGGCTGCGCTGAGCAATGGGCCACGACCCCTTGGTGGCGAACCCCAGGAACTAGGCTATCCAGATCTTCCCGATTCACGGGATAGAAATCTAAGCCTTGTTCAAGAGCAAGCTCGGTAATTTCCTGAATCGCTCGATCCTTGCGACTTTGATCCAACCATAGGGAGATGATCTGAGTCGCGGGCTGTTCCAAAGCCGCGCGGACAGCATGCAATCCATACCGCAATTCGCTGCTCACGCTGTCCTCATGCCCGATTTTCCCTGAGCTGAGGTTCTCAAACCTGCGCTTTTTACCCACGGCCGTTTACCTTAGCGTTTCCCGAAAAATAGGATACAAACATCAATCTACCAGGACCTTAACTTCTCAGCCTAACTATACTCTATCTATTAAGGGATTTTAGCCGCGAATGCAGGCGAATAAACGCTTATAAAACAATGCATTGAATAATTTCCTGGCGGGTAAATTCTTGTCTGTCTCTGAGTCATTGGAATATTTGGGTTCATAGGCGTTAATTCGCGGCCAAATGCTTTAATTCAGGAAAATTCTAAGAATTTTTAGGTTCCTTAATTAGTTAATAAAGGGAAATAGTCGAACCATCAGGGAGCACACCAGCAGGCTGCTTGCGGTAACAATCGAAGCCAAAAAGGCGCTGATACTGGGGCATTAAGAACCATAGCCACCACCTCCAACGGAATTCCTTCCCAGGGACTAAGGGAGAAACTTGGCCAGATGTTTTCCATGGACTTAGAATCTGGTGATAGGCAGCAGCGCTCTGCCGCCGGAGAATATGGATGGGATCAAAGCCGTACCACTCTGGGCGTTGCTCGATAAACGTCGCCCCTTGCTCCTGACAAACTTCCCATAAGGCCTGGTTCACTCCACGGACCCGTTCCAACGCCTGCTCCCAGGTAAGACTTTGGCCTGGGAACAGCAATGTCCGAAAGATATAGTATTGCCAAGGAGTCAACTGTTCAAGACGAAAGAGGGGTAAACCGGTAATCACCGTCCTGGCCTTGTAGTCTGCCAGCCGTTCCAGGCACCAGCACACCCAGCGCATTAGCTTCTCGGGAGATTGTTCATAAGCAATGTCATTCCCCAAATCGGTCAGTAGGGCAAAAGTAGGCCCCGGGGCTTCCAGGACGAGGTCTTCCCAGAGACCACATTGGGTGATGCCCGGCAAACCACGGCACCCCACCCGGCTATAAACTCCAAAGGATCGGCCATGGCCAGCCGCAACGAGGAACCGGCTTGGCCGACCACAAATGAGCTGAGCTGTGGCCATTACCCGAGGAAGTAAACGGCTGAGGTTGCTGGCACCGAGTAATACAATTTGGTTGACAGGCCGAGGTTGCTCCCAGCTATTCATGGATTACAGTCGAATTGAATACCATCGCCTTAAACATTGCACCAAGCCTCACTGAAGATAACGAACCTTCTGCTTTAATCAACTGATCTACAGTAGCGGGCTAACGTAGCGGCAAATCGCTGCCGACACCCATTGGCAAGGCGTTGACGCTCTTATGACAGCCCTATAAAGTTGCAAGAAAATATCCCACTTCCATCATTGCTACCCTCACCTTCATAATCCTCTTGGGTACCGAACCAACGATCTGGGGTAGTTCGGTCGGTAAACGGGAGGGCAGATAAAATATGTTAAAAGTCCAAGATCACTCTTCTGCCTGGTTGCTGTCACTTTGTAGCCTACTGGCAGCCATCATTCTGCTGATAGACCTCCTGATACCCTTAGGGGTAGCGGGTGGCGTTCCTTACATAGCAGTCATCTTATTGGCCTCACGATTACCCAAGAGGGACTACCTGTGGGGCTTTGCCATCCTTTGCACCGCACTCACGCTCCTGGGGGCCTTTCTTTCCCCGCCTGGTGGAGAACTATGGCAAGTGGCTACCAACCGCTTCCTGGCCCTCACCGCCATTTGGATTAGCGCAGTGCTCTTGCTTCAGCGCCAGCGGGATGAAGTGGCGCTGGTGCATGCTCATGATGAGTTGGAAGGCCGCGTTCAGAAACGCACCGCTGAACTCACCACGGCCAATCACCAACTTCAGCAGGAGATTGCCGAGCGCCAGCAGATAGAACAGGCTTTGCAGGAAAGCGAAGCACGCTACCGTTCCCTGAGCGACGATATCCTGGACACCTCGCGAGTCGGGGTCTTTATCCTTGATGCCGAATTCCGGGTAGTCTGGGTGAACCAGGCAATCGCCGACTATTTTGGATTACCCAGAAAAACGCTCCAGGGAGCGAACAAACGACAGCTTATTCAGGAACAACTCAAGGATTGTTTTGAACAGCCAGAGGATTTCGCCAAAACCGTACTCGCAACCTATACTGATAATAGCTACATTGAGCAGTTTGAGTGCCACCTGCTGCCTAATGGCGAGCGCCAGGAACGTTGGCTTGAGCATTGGAGCCAGCCGATTGGCAGCGGACTGTACGCCGGCGGGCGCATCGAACACTATTATGATATTACCGAGCGCAAACGGGTAGAGTTCGAACTCCGTACCCGGGCGCGCCAGCAAACTGCCGTGGCAGAGGTGGGACGGCGGGCACTCAGGGGAGGCAACCTCGATACGCTGCTTGATGAAACCCTGGCCCTGTTAGCACGAATTCTCGACGTAGCCTACGGTCAAGTGTTGGAGCTATTGCCTGACCGTAAAACTTTTTTGCTCCGCGCCAGTGTGGGCTTTAAGAGAAGCATTCAAAGACAGGCTACCGTCAATGTTGAACCCGATACCCTAGCCGGCTACACCCTGCTTTCCCTAGAGCCGGTTATCGTGGAAAATCTGAGCACAGAACATCGCTTTCGCCCTGAATCACTGCTACTTGAGCACGGTCTCGCCAGCGGGGTAAGTCTAATCATCCCAGGACGGGAGCGGCCTTTTGGCATCTTGGGTGTGTATACCCCTCAGCCGCGAAACTTCAGTCATGAGCTTTGCTTTCTCCAGACCGTCGCCACCCTGCTGGCCACAGGGATCGAACGCCAGCGAGCTGAGGAGCAGACCCAGTTGCAGCAGGCGGAGCTTGCCCATATCGCGCGCCTAGGTTTGGCCAGCGAACTCACCGCCGGCTTAGCCCATGAACTCAACCAGCCCCTCACCGCCATTACTACCAATGCCCACACCTGCCTGCAACTACTGCACTCGGGAATGGTCAATATGGAGAAGTTTGAGGAAATCCTCGAAGAAGTCACCCGGCAGAGTGAACGAGCCGGTGAAATTGTCCATCATCTAAGAGCCCTGGTCCGCAAAACCGAGTACCGGAAAACCGCGGTAAATCTTAACGACCTAGTCCACGAAGTCGCCCGCTTGGCCAATATCGAAGCCCGCCAACAAGGGGTCCAACTGCGGCTGGAATTATTTGCTTCCCTGCCCCCAGTATGGGGCGATAACATCCAACTTCAGCAGGTCATTTTGAACCTGGTCTGTAACAGCATCGAAGCCATGGGGGAAACCTCGGACGGAAAACGGGAACTCACTATCCAAACCTCCCCCGTTGATTGCGGCGCGGTGGAGGTGACCGTGTCCGACACGGGACCCGGCCTGTCTCCAGAAGCAATGAAGCAGTTATTCCAGCCCTTTTTTACCACCAAACCCACCGGCATGGGCCTCGGCCTATCCCTGAGTAAATCCATCGTCGAAGCCCATGGTGGGGAAATTTGGGCTACCCCTAACCCCAGCCGGGGGGCTACCTTCCACTTTACCATCTCGACCAAGATAGGAAATCGCTAGCGTGACCCTTCAGCCGACTGTATTCATCGTCGACGACGACAAGGCCGTGCGGGATGCGGTACATCTTCTATGCGAGGTCCACGGTTTGCAAGTGGAAAGTTACGCCTCAGCCCAGGCTTTCCTTGACGACTATATTCCTACTCGAAGGGGGTGTCTGGTATTAGACCTTTGCATGCCAGAAATGGATGGCCTAGAACTTCAGGCACATCTAGCGGCCCGCCAGATTGAACTGCCCATCATTTTTATCACTGCCCATAGTAGCAATGGTGAAGCCAAACGCGCACTCAAAGCCGGTGCCCTGGATGTCCTGGAAAAACCTTTTCAGCCTCATGTGCTGATCGAGCGTATCCACACTGCTTTCAAATCGATAAAGTAAACCTTTGCCCATCTATTTACCCGGTCGAGCCAATACCATAAAAGCGTAGGGTTCCAAGCTCAACTCGTGGGTAGCGGTGATGGTTTTACCCGCAAAAAGGTCGACTTCCGTTTTACGCAGTCCTAGCATGCGCAACCGCCGGGCCTCCAGGTGCTGAGTGGAGTCGCTGAAATTCGCCAGTATCAGTACCGTGTGTTCATCATGGTTGCGGAAATAGCCAAACACATGATGGTTACCGGTATCGACAATTTCCGTTTCAGCCCGAGTAAAGGCCAAATTTTGCTGGCGGATTTGGATCAACCTCAGCAAACCTTGGTAAAGCCGACCAGGAACGGTGTTGGAGTCCCAGCGCTGCTCGGCCCGCGCCCAATCGAAGGGCAGCCGGTGCAGCCAGCGAGTATCACCAATTTTAGCCGGATCTTTTTCGTAACTATAATCATTCAAAGTGCCGATTTCGTCGCCCAAATAAATCAACGGTATGCCGCCGATAGTCAAAATCACCCCGTGCAGGAGCAGGATCTTGCGGATGGCGTAGTCAATTTCCATCTCATCGTTGTTATGGAGACCCTTTTCCAATCCCGCCAAAGAGGCGCAGGTGCCGGATACCCGGGCATCCCCCGTGACCAGGTTTTCTTGGAAAGGCATTCCCCGGGCAAAACTGCCTTCAAACTGCGCAGTATAAAACTGGGTGAGAAAGCGGCGATGGGCTTGGGGATCGAGACCAAGGGCGCGGACATCATCATCGGAAAATGTCCACCCAATATCGTCGTGGCAACGCACATAGTTCACCCAAGCACAACCAAAGGGAAGGGCAAAGCGCTGCTGCAAGGCATAGCGTAGAAGACGAATATCCCGGCTTGCTAAGGCATCCCATAAAAGGGCCATAAGCTGCGGATTGTAAGAAAGTTGACATTCTTTTTCACTAATATATTTTCCCACCTCATCCGGGTGCACAATGGCTTCGGATTTAAAAACCATGGCTGGCGCGGCAACACGCACCAAAGCATTAAAAGCTTGAATAATGGTGTGCGCTTCGGGCAAATTTTGGCAGCTGGTCCCCAACTTCTTCCAGACAAAGGCCACCGCATCCAGGCGCAAAATCTCTACCCCTTGATTGGCGAGAAAAAGCATCTCTTCCAGCATCCGATTGAAAACCACGGGATTCTCATAGTTCAAATCCCACTGATAATTGTGGAAGCTGGTCCAAATCCACTTGCGGATACGGTGACGGTAAGTAAATGTTCCTGGGTGTTCATCGGGGAAGATGGGATTGAGACTACGCTCATAGAGATCGGGTAGTTCCCGATTCGGGAACATGCGGTAGTACTCTTGGTACTCGATGTCCCGGGCCAGGGCGCGGCGAGCCCATTCGTGCTCATCGGAGGTATGATTGAACACGAAATCCAAGCAGAGGGAAATGCCTCGATAGCGTAATTCGTCGGCAAGCCGAGCCAACTCTTCCATGGTTCCCAAGCGGGGATTGACTTCACGATAACTACTGACCGCATAGCCACCATCATTATCCCCTTCGGGCACCTTAAATACCGGCATTAGATGGAGGTAGTTGACCCCCAGCTCGGTTAAATAGGGGATGTGCTCACGTACCCCCGCCAGATCGCCCGCAAAAAGATCCACATAGCACATGGCGCCCACCAAGCGGTGGGATTGGTACCAATAGGGATCAGCGCTCCGGAGGGCATCCAGCGCCTTGAGTTCGGTTGGCCGCACCAACCACATCTCCGTCGCCGATGCCAGAATACTTTCTAGATGAAAGAAAAAGTCATATTGCTGACCGTAGAGGCGGTGCAGGCAATCGAACAATCGCGGAAAGTGAACTTCCAGGCGCTGGACGTAACCTTGCCACTCGTCAGGATCGACCTGCGCTTTGAATCGTGCCTCCAGGCGAGGCATGAGGCGCCTAAGGGAGGCGGTACTGTGCCGTTTGAGCCACTGGGCGTCATTCATATCGCTGTTTCAGAATTGTTCCAGGCCTCGGAATATTGACTAAAATTATTAGCAGGAAGATCTTAGCAAAGAACAGCACCTTGAAAGAAACGGCGCAAATTCTAAACACCATTCAGGAATTACTTTCTTCCCAGAAACTGGCGGTTTTAGGCACCCAGGACCGGGGCCAGCCCTGGGGGAGCTTGGTGGCCTTTGTCTCTACCCCTGACCTAAAACACCTTACTTTTGCCACGCCCCGCAGCACCCGCAAATACGACTATCTGGCCAAAGATTCCAGAGTCTCTATGGTCATCGACAATCGAGAAAATTTAGCCCGTGATTTTCATGCGGCCATGGCCGTCACGGCCATTGGGCAGGCGGCAGAGATCGAGTCCCAGGAAGCCCAAGCGCTTACGGAACTCTACCTTGATAAGCACCCTTACCTGAAAAATTTTTTGGCCTCCCCTAGCTGCGCCCTGGTGAAAATTCGGGTAAAAAAATACAGCTTGGTCAGGCGCTTTCAGGAAGTAATGGAAGTGTACCTGGAATAATGAAAGCCGTTATTCCGCTCTCTGCCGCCCATGACTCATTGTCCCCCCATATCGGCGGTAAAGCGACCGCCCTTGCCCACCTTTTTAAAAATGGCTTCCCAGTGCCGGATGCTATTTTTATCAGCACCCAGCTATACCATGCTTTCCTTGATCAGGGGGGCGTTCGCGAGCGGATTGCCATGGAACTTAATCGGAAAAACCTCAATGAGATGCGCTGGGAAGAAATCTGGGACACGGCACTGCGCATCCGCCATATTTTTTTAACGACCCCCTTCCCGGACCCCCTCCGTCAAGCACTGGCCAATTCCATTGAAGCGTACTTCGGCCATAAAGCGGTCGTGGTCCGCTCTTCCGGCGCAGGAGAAGATTCTCCCGCAACTTCTTTCGCCGGACTCCATGAATCCTATGTCAACCTCCAGGGTACCGATTCTATCCTGGAACATATTCGTCTGGTGTGGGCCTCTTTGTGGTCCGATCGGGCCTTGCTTTACCGGCGGGAGCTGGGGCTGGATATCGCCAGCAGCGCAATGGCCGTGGTGGTGCAAGAAATAGTGGCCGGGGAGTGTTCCGGGGTGATCTTCAGCCAAAACCCCAATGATTCTTCCCAAAGCGTCATCGAAGCGGTTCATGGGCTTAATCAAGGACTTGTTGACGGCACGGTAGCGCCCGATCGCTGGCTGCTTGAACGTTCATCAGGACGGCTCATCCAACATCTTTCAGTACCCAGGAAACACTATCTGGTGCCTTCCGCCACCGGGGTTCATCTTACCCCCCTGCCCCCCCCAAAAACCCGCTCGCCTCCCCTCAACGAAGCCCGAGTCCAGCAGGTTTTTGCCCTCGCCCAACAGGCGGAAGCCGTTTTCGGGGTACCCCAGGATGTGGAATGGACCTTCCGAGGTGATCATCTCTATCTCTTACAATCCCGCCCCATCACCAAGCTCGCTCAAGATGCCTCAGAAGACAAACGCCCCTGGTATCTCAGCTTACACCGGAGTTTCGAAAACCTGGAAGCACTTCGTTTTAACATTGAACAGCAGTGGCTCCCTGCCATGGACGAAGAAGCGGCAAGACTGGCTGAGGAAAATCTAGCACCACTTTCCAATGGGGATCTGGCCCAAGCCATTAGTCACAGAAACCAAATTTACGAAAAATGGAGATCGGTTTATTGGGAGGAGTTCATCCCTTTTGCCCACGCCATCCGTCTTTTTGGGCAATTTTACAATGACACTATCCAACCAGAAAATCCTGATGAATTTTATAAGCTTTTAAAGACAACCGATATGCTCAGCCTCAAACGCAATCAAATGCTGACCCAAATGGCGGATTACATTCGTTCTCAGCCCCAATTGGCTACTGCCCTACAACAGGGGAACGACTACCCAGTTGATCAAGTACTGTTAACCAAAGTGGATGATTTCCTAAGGGAGTTTTCAGGGCTCTCCTGGAAAGATAGCCCCTGTTTCCCCAACCGGGAGGCGGTGCTTCGGGTACTATCAAAAATGCTGCCAAACCCATCCAAGGGAGAAAACCAGAAAATTGATAACACAACGCAACTCACCGAGTGGTTTCTTAGCCACTATGAGGGTGAGCAGAGAATCTTTGCCGGTAAGCTGTTAGCGCTTGCTAGAGCGAGCTACCGACTCCGGGACGATGACAATATTTTCCTTGGCAAAATAGAAGCTCAGGTCATCAGAGCCCTTGAGGAGGGCAGGCGGCGCCTCAAAGAACGGATTCCATTCGACCCTCAAAGACTGACCAGCAATGATCTAGTCAGGATGTTGAGAGAGCCCGATTTTATTCCGAAGAAACGCCGCTCCAAGAAAAAAACAATATTTTCATCACCTTTAAAGGCACGCCAGATAATTGGCCAGCCCGCAAGCGCGGGGGTTGCTTTCGGGAAGGCGCGAGTCCTCAAAAAAACCGCTGATCTATTCCAGTTCGAGGCAGGAGAAATCCTCATTTGCGAGGCCATCGATCCCAACATGACATTCATCGTACCCCTTGCGGCGGGGATCGTAGAATGCCGCGGCGGCATGCTTATCCATGGCGCTATCATTGCCCGAGAATATGGTATTCCCTGCGTCACGGGCATCGGGAAGGCCACCTCCCGTATCCACACCGGTGACCGGGTCACTGTAGATGGTTACTTGGGAATTGTCACACTGGGCTAATCACCCACTCTAAACCCATAAATCTTATAGAGCTAGTAGGACGACACTGAACTTAACGCTTTTACCCCAGGTCGATTCTGGAAATAAGCTTAAAGAGTGAACAATGTCCTCCCATTTTCATACCCTAGTCATTGGTGGCGGTTGCCTAGGCTGCGCCTGCGCCTTTTCATACCAATTTCATGTAATTTTGCATTGTATAGATGCAGTCTAAACAAGCACTTAAAGCCTTAATAAATTGCATTCTTTGATTAAATTGGTATCAATTGCCCGCAAGCTCAATAAGTCTGCCAATACAGTGGCTCTCTTGGAGAAAAGGATTCTGGGGGCAGGGTTAAGTTCCCGCCACAGCGCCATTATCCGATCGGCCAATGCTGCTCCCATGGCAGCCCGCATGGCTCAGCTGGCGACCCAACATTGGAAAAATATGAATCCCTTGTGGGGAGTAGAAATCCCTTTTGAGCAACCGGGGGCTCTCTGGATAGCCCCGGAGGCCGGTCAAAAAAATGATAACCAGTGGCGCCAACTAGAACACTCTTTGCAGCAAGAAGGCATTGAGTTTCACAGTCTTACCCACACTGAAGCTGCAGAGCTTGGCCAACACGCCATCAAAATCAACCAGGACGAGATTTATTTCCATGAACCAGAAGCCCTCCAATTAGATCCTGCAGACATTCTCAATGCCTTGCAAAACGCTGCCACCCTCAATGGCATTGAAGTCATGGAACACACCCAAGTAACGGGTTTTGATGTGGATAGCAACGGACGAATTAGCGCAGTCCACAGCAATCATGGAAGCATCACCTGCGACTATGTCATAAATGCAGCCGGTGCTTGGAGTCCAAAGTTATTTGCACCACTGAATATTCCCATCCCCATCAGTTTGGAGCCGGTTTACGTGGCTAATTTTTTAGTGGGTACTCGGGACATTCCAACTTCGTTACCCATCATTGCCGATTTTGTTCATCACGCCTATTTTCGCCGCTGGCGAGGCAGTATTTTACATCTGCATCAACCCCGGGCTCGTAGCAGCGAAGCGATAGCCCAGGCCTTTTCCAGAGGACTGATGAATCCCGCAGGCGCCAATATTATTTATGATCCCTCAAATTATGTGCTTAATTTCGACCAGTTAGAAGCTTATTTGGGCAAGGTTAAAAATCGATTTATCAAAGCCAGAACCCCCCTCTATGCAGGGGGCTATGTTTCTTTTTTTGATATTACCCCAGACTTAAGATTTATCCTCGGAAAGGATAGCAAAATTGAAAATTTGGTCCATGTTCTAGGGGCAGGTCAGGCGCTAAAGTATGCCCCTATCTTTGGGGAAATCATCAGCGATATTATCCTCAAAGGCCAGGTTCAACATTCTCAAATTGACATCAGTGAGTTTTCCATTGGACGTTTCTCGGATCAGGCATTCGATCAATTTTGGTCTGCCCATAAAAGGGCAGAAAATAGCCTTTAAATTAGGGTAGGTTAAGGCATGTTAGCACCGTACCCACCCTAATTTAACCTTTCTGGCCTGCTCCACCCTACGCTGACAACAAAGTTCTCCAACAACTTCTTACTTTCCAGAACCGCTGGCCAATTTATCGGCGGCACGGGTGGTCTCCGGAAGCCGGTAGCGGGTAGTACAGACCATCACATAGTGAAGGGCAGTGACAAGGCTAATCCGGTGCCCTACTGAAATAAAGATAGGATTAACTCCAGTGCGGGTGCGCAGCACCGCCCCTACCGTCTCACCTTTATCCACCAAGGGGATCCAACCGCCGCGTTCATCCGGTACCGGTCCATGTTGGCCCACCAATCGGGTCTTAGCAACCCCAATGCTCGGCAAATCGGTAAGCACCCCTAGATGGCAGGCAATGCCAAAACGACGGGGATGGGCAACCCCTTGACCATCGCAGAGAAGTAGGTCCGGCATCACAGTTAATTTCTCTAAAGCAGCCAATACCGCGGGACACTCCCGAAATGACAACAATCCGGGGATATAGGGAAAACGGGTAGGCTGCCGGGCAACAGCCTGCTCCACCAGGCTCAGATCGGCGAGCCGGAGCACCACCACGGCGGCTCGAGTTATTTTGCCCTGCTCTTCAAACCCCACGTCGACCCCGGCAACGGAATGGATTTGATCCAAGCGATCTTCGGTAATCACCTGGGCCGCAAGCCGTCGTTGCAGGGCCACGGCCTCCTGAGGGGATACATTCCAAGAATGAGTTTTCACCAACACACCAGTGCTATACTAAAGATAATTTGAAATATCATAACCATAATGTCCATGGAAAGAAATTTCACACCTCTTAGTATCGCGGTGCTTACTGTCTCTGACACCCGCACAGAAGAGACCGACCGCTCTGGTAAGCTGCTGGTGGAACGGCTCCAGACAACAGGGCATCAGCTTGCCGAGAAGGCGATTGTTGCCGATAATATTTATTATATCCGCGAGATCGTTTCCCGCTGGATCGCCGATAACCAAATACAGATTATCATCACAACGGGTGGAACCGGTGTCACGGGTCGCGATAGCACACCGGAGGCCATCGCACCTTTGCTTGACAAAACCATCGAAGGTTTCGGTGAATTGTTTCGTGCTCTTTCCTATGAGGAAATCAAAACTTCGACCGTTCAGTCACGAACCCTGGCGGGGGTGGTCAACGGGACCTTTATTTTCTGTTTGCCTGGCTCCTCCGGAGCCTGCCGTACCGCTTGGGACAACATTCTTAAGGATCAACTCGACAACCGCCATCGGCCGTGCAACTTTGCTGAATTAATCCCCCGATTACATGAACACTAGCTCGACTCGACTCATTCTCTACCATACCGCAGGCTGCCATCTATGCGACGAGGCGCGTCAACTATTGACGCGAATTCCTGAAATTACCGTTGAAGAAGTGGAGATTGGGGATGATCCCCTGCTGACTGAACGTTACGGCACTCGGATTCCTGTTCTTTTGCAACCAGAATCAGGGTTAACTTTAGACTGGCCCTTCACCCTCCAGGCCATCCAACAGTGGATTGGCCCCATACAGTGATCTTCCCCAGAAGATTATGGGGTCAGTTCTCACATCTCAACATTATTTTGGGTTATGCTGTTCAAATCGCCGCACCGCTCGGCTCACCGTCATATAGTGAACCCCGAAATATTCACCAATCTCCAACATCGTGTAGGCACCAGATAAATAGGCCCGGGCCATCGCCTCATCTCTATGCTCATAGCGGTCTCGATACTCCTCCAGCGACATCGCCAAGGCGCGCCGATGGGCTTTGGAAACCTCCCGCAGTTCTTCGGGCCTTTTATCCTGCCGATACCGCTTCACAAAAGCTTCATCCCCCAACACTAATTGATGACGGGTCTGCTCCAGCGGACTGGACAGCCCTTTACCTTCCATCACAAAGCGACGATAGGACTCAATCGCCCTTTTCCGTTGCCTGCCGAAGTGACCTAGTAACCCCTCCACATCCAACCATTTCGGCACACTCGCCTCTCCTATCATGGCCAGATAACTGCTCCAAGGCCAATCCTCCAGTTTTTCCACTAATCCCCCTCGCAGCGGATTCAATACCACATATCTGGACAGCTCCAGCAAGTAGTTTTCCTTTTGGACTAAAATCGCCTTATAACGACCTTGATACAGATGACCCACCAAGTCATGGCGGCGATTAAAGCGCTGTGTATACACCCCATTGAGCTGCCGCATCCCCTTCGAGAGGTTCCCCTCCACCGTTTCCACCACCAAATGATAATGGTTGTTCATCTGACAATAGGCCCACACCACCCAGTTGAAGCGGTGGCAGACAGTGCCCAATACCTCCAACCAGGCCTCTCTATCCTCCTCTCCCAGATAGATGTCTTCGCGCCGGTCTCCTCTTGAGGTCACATGGTACAGCGCGCCTGCAAATTCCACTCTTAAAGGTCTTGCCATATTTTCAGTATAGCATCGAATACTGGAATGTGAGAACTGACCCCTTTTCCTCGACAATAGGGAAAATTTTTTTTAACGCCCTTGATTAACCCTCACTCTGTCGGCTTGATAAAATCATGGATCGATTCTTTGATTTTTTTATTCTGAAAAACACGGAACTCGGAATAATCAAGTTTATCATCATTATTCTTATCAACCTGATTGAACTTGTTGTCTACGCTTAAGTCACTCCACGCTTCTGCTTCATCTTTACTAATAAAGCCATCTAGATTTTTATCTAATTCTGTAAAAGTTGGCTGTCGTGTCCCCCATCGCTCCTCCTCATCATCAGCGGCTAAGAGACTACCTGGGAGGAAAAATAATAAAGCAGCAAAGAACACAAACACCCTACTTTTCTTTATCTGCATAATACGTAAAATTAGGTCATTCATATCAATTATTCTCGTTTATTTTCTAATAAAAATGAAGTCTAAATTAAGACTTTACCCTTATATGTAATATAAATACATAGCGAAGAGCGGCTACCAGTCGACTTAAACCTATCGACTGGCTCGCCTATTATCCTCACCAACTGTGCTGTGACTGTTCCATTAATTTCCGTATCTTCTGGCCTAACTTAGGATTAGTAGATGCAGCTTGCACTATAGCATTATAGGTCTCCACGTCTAAGTTCTCCTCCGCTTTGATTGCTTGGACCATGGCATTGCTGGCCTCCTGCTGAAGTTCTAGAGCCCGATCCCGATCCTGGGTCTGTTCTATGCGTGGGCGATACTTCACACTAATTTCATTCACTTTCTTGGAAGCGGCAGCAAAAGCCTCCAATTGATCATCACTAAATTGGGTTTGCCCAGATGGCCCCTGACCCATCCCACGACCAGAGGGAGCGCCGCTTTGGGCAGACGTTAGCGAAGCCCCCATTAAACCCAATACAATAAAAGCAACCACAAAAATGTTCTTTATCTTAAGCACGTTTTGCATTGGTTCCTCCGTTAAACTTAAGAAGTTTGCATAAGCCCCTCAAGACTCACCAAGCCACTTTATAGCCTAGCTAAATATTTTTTAGGCAAATACAGTGCCATCCTCCTTGCCAATGCCCCAGAATTACCTTTGCTATTTTTATAACTAGTAGATTCATAAATAAATTTTTAAAACAACATGGAAGCAACGCTAATTCATGTGGCTCTCGCCTGCTAGGTTATGGGGTTAACTAAGAGGAGTTTATGGTGTGTTAAAATGACACATGTGCCATGAATAAAGAATGGTTCCCCCATGACTATTCAATTATTCCGAAACGCTTATAGCCTACGTGCCGCCCTCACGCTTTTCATGGTGGTGCCTCTGGTTTCCATCCTCGCCATAACCGGTTATCTCAGTTTATCTGAGTTAGAAAAACAAACTGAAAAGCGAATGCAGGAGGACGTCGAACTTATTGCCCGAGCGATTTACCTTCCCCTCAGTCATGCCCTAGAACAAGGCCGGGAAGGGGACGTCAAGCAAGCCATAAATTCTGCTTTCCGCATCGATCGGGTCTATGGAGCATATGTCTATAATGCTCAAGGCAAGAAAGTGGCTGCCACAGGCGCCAAGGAGCCTAGCATGCAGAGCCACGAATTAACCCAGCTGGCGGCCGAGGGAAACCGGCGCGGGCAATATGGTGAATTTGACGGTGAGGAGATCTATTCCTATTTCGTACCTTTAACCAATTCCAGTGGACTCATTATTGGTCTGTTACAGCTTACCCGCCAGGGTAGTGATTTTCAGGACTATCTTGGCCAGGTGCGCTGGCAGGGTCTATTTCTCTTGGTGCTTCTTGCCCTTCTTCTCACCGGCGTCGTGATCTATGGCCAATATAGAGCTGTTGGCCGGTATCTTGCTGCTTTGATGAATACCATGGCAATGATAGAGCAAGGTGACCGCACCCATCGAGCGCCTTTGCAAGGGCCACGGGAACTGGTCGTCCTGAGTGCTTGTATGAATAACATGCTCGACAGCATTGCCCATTCAGAGGCGGAGATCTCCCGTCGGCGTGCCGAGCAATCAGCACTAGAGAACCGTTTGCGGCAATCCCAGAAAATGGCAGCCATCGGTCAACTGGCGGCCGGCACCGCCCATGAGTTGGGCACGCCACTCAGCGTAGTAGACGGCAAGGCCCAACGGCTGTTGCGCTTGCGAGATCTACCTCTACGGGTCACAGAGGGATTACAGGAAATCCGGGATGCGGTAAAGCGGATGGAACATATTGTCCGCCAACTTATGGATTTTGGACGTGCCACCCCCTTAAGTCTGCACCCGGAGATGGCGGATCGGCTAGCCCAGGCTGCCGTTTCCCAGGTCAGAGACGAGTTTGCCCATGCCGGAATGCAGTTAGAACTTGCTGGACCCCACCCTGCTCCCCTTATGCTCGTCGATCCGGTACGTATTGAACAAGTATTGACCAACCTGCTGCGCAATGGAATGCAGGCAAGCCCTGGCGGTCATGTGCGACTTTCCTGGCTTCAGGAAGGAGAATTAACAGGGTTTTGCGTAGAAGACGATGGTCCCGGCATTGACGATGATATTTATTCCCGGTTATTCGAACCATTTTTCACGACTAAACCCGTCGGTCAGGGTACCGGCTTAGGACTTTCTGTCGTCCACGGAGCCATAGAAGAACACCATGGCAGCATTGAGGTGGGACGCAGTCTGCTTGGCGGAGCCGCGTTTTATATCTTTTTCCCTCCCCTGCCCAAACCACTCCAAGGAGACTATTTGAGTGACAAGAGAAGAGATTCGTCCTAAGGAACGGGTACTGATTGTCGAAGACGATGAAGCCCTGCGTCGCCTGCTAGAGGAAGAACTGACCGATTCAGGTTTGCAAGTACGCACTGCCGGGGAGGTGGATTCGGCTTGGCAGATACTCAAAACCTGGCTGCCTGAATTGATCCTTAGCGACTTATACTTGCCGGGTGCCAATGGCGTGGAATTACTAGAACGGGTACGTACCCACCCTGTTCCCCCTGGATTCATTATGATCACGGCATTCGGAACCATCAACCAAGCAGTCGAGGCGCTCAAACTAGGCGCTGACGATTTTCTTACTAAGCCCCTGGATCTCGACCATTTGATGCTCTGCGTTATCCGTATCCTGGAGAATCGACGCTTAAAAGAAGAAGTGCAACATTTTCGAGAACTGCTGAACGACGATAACTTTCATGGCATTATCGGCCGCAGCATCCCCATGCAAACCCTTTTTGCAACCATTCGCCAACTAGCCCACGCGGCAGGTCCAGTATTAATTACCGGGGAGAGCGGCGTAGGCAAAGAATTAGTAGCACGGGCTATTCACCGGGAAAGCGGGCGGGCCGGAGGCCCCTTCATCGCTGTCAACTGTGCGGGCATCCCCACCGAACTGTTAGAGAGCGAATTTTTCGGGCATGCCGCAGGGGCTTTCACCGGCGCCAACAATGCCCGTAAGGGGTTATTTGCGGAGGCAGAAGGAGGAACGCTACTCTTAGATGAGATTGCAGAAATGCCGTTAGCACTGCAAGCCAAGCTGCTGCGTATCCTTCAAGATGGCCGTGTTCGACCTTTAGGGGCTAATCAGGAACGATGCGTGGACGTTCGGATCATAGCCGCGACTAATCGCAACCTTGAGGAGGAGGTCAACCAGGGGCGGTTTCGAGAAGACTTGTTTTATAGGCTAGAGACCTTTGTCCTGCCGGTCCCTCCCCTGCGGGATCGGGGGGAAGATCTAGATCTACTTATAGCGCGGTTTCTCGATCTATTTCGCACCCAATTGAGACGAGAAGTGCGCGGTATCCATCCCTCCGCCCTTGCTCATCTCAAAGCCTATCCGTTTCCGGGTAATGTGCGGGAACTACGCAACACTATCGAGCGTGCTGTCGTCTTCTGTCACGAAAAAGAAATCAAATTATTCCATCTGCCTGAACGCATGAGAAGAGTGCCTAAATCCAAGTCTAGGGCGAAGAATCTATCGGAGTCCCTCTCCCCATCGGATGAGAGCATGCTGTCTACCCTAGGGGAAATTGAACAGAGTTATATCCATTATGTCCTGGATCAAGTAGGAGGGAACAAACGCCGCGCCGCAGCCCTGCTCGGCATCAGCCGCCGCACTTTATACCGGCGTCTTGGCGAAGAAGAATCCAGTTAATATTTAACTGGTAGGGTCTACTCTTGCTTCGTGATCTTTACTGTGATCATATGTTCATTCTTTTATTACGCACTTGACAAGACCTGACCCTTTTGATGTGATCAATAAAAGTAGCTTTAATTCTTGTACTCAATCCGGAGGGGTGGAAAAAATTGATGCTAATAGGTATCCGATGAGTCTCTAACTCCTGAAAACCCGTGGATTGTGAGAGGTTTTTGCCCTGTTCTAAACGTTTAAAATGATATTCTGTGCTGGTGGCAATCCGGGGATGCAGAGTCCAATAGAAATAAGCACGCCCTAAATATTCATCCCAATTCTCTACTACCGCTCGGCTATCCATAGTACCTTGGATCCGCAGGTCTCGTTTAGAAAACTCAGTGCCAGCATAAAAACTAGAAGAAAATCTTTGATCAATCGCGACCCCATAGTGCCACACATCAAGGCCTTGGCGGTTCACATTCTGAATATCCTGTTCGAAGGTGGTACCAAAAAACTGAGTGAAGCCTGCTATCTAGATCGGCTCGATTGTTTGCCCTATACTGAGACCAGGTTCCAGTACTCTAAAGGCAGCAGCCCGCAATATCGTTTCCGAAGATGGCCTCCACATCAAGCCAATTTTAGGATTGAATTGGTTCCGTTCTACCAAGGTTCCTTTGAAGAAGTTTCCACTTGCCCCAAGGATCAACGTTAGAGATTCCCCGTAATTAAAATAGGAGTATAGGTAAACATTAGTATGCTGAATATTAGCCTCTGTTTCATCTAGGGTGGAACGAGGAAAGGGGATAAAAAAATCTGCCACTATTTTTTCTTGGCGGCCGAGTGTGTCGAAATGGCCTGCACCGCTAACAAGGTTTAGCCCTGCCCACCGGACTAAATGCTGGCCTTCGATTAAATAGGCCTCTTCCTTTAATTCTCCTGAAAAATTAATCGATGGATGAGTTGTTTGGAAGCCTCCTTCCACCTTCTTGTAAATAAAGAAAGCAAGGAGATCCGATCGGGGGGAAAAGCCATGGTGGAACCCAAGCCGAGCGGTTTCTGTTTTTCGATTCTGATGAAAGTTAGGATCGAAATTATCTAGGAAAAAATTGAGTCTTCTTTCTCCCTCTTCGACTTCTGTGGATCGCAACTCTGCCTGGACACTGCTGTTAGGAGACAAGGCGCCCTGGATAAACAAGTTATAGATATCCTGTTGAAAATCGTTATTGGGTCGAAACCCGTCTGTCTCAAAATGATACTGCCCTAGACTGTAAGAGAGCTTTTCTAAGAGGCCGGACTGGACAACTTCATCCCCCCAGGTGCCATTTCCCCCCACAATCCCCGAAGCCAGCAGGGCAAACCGGTCTCGGAGAAACAGGGGATTAAATTCATTTAACGACGGCGCTGCCGGCCCCAAACCACCTAAGAGAAACAAATCACTCTCCGCCAACTGGGGCTGCACGGGGGTAATGTTAATGGGTTGTAGCAGCTGAGACTGCAATAACTCACTCACGCGTGCAATTCCGCGTCGCGGTGAAAAAAAATAAGAATCTGCTAGAAGCCGATGAGCAGAATAGTTCGCAGGATCAGTATAAATAGATTTCCAACCTTCAACTAAGCCCCGGCTCTCAAATCCAAGCTCGTTATACATACGACCTATGGTGGCACTGCGAGCGGCCAAATCCTCATCAAGCAACAACTTCGACCGATAAACGGCTCTATTATCGTTCAGCTCAATGGCTTTTTGCATGTCATGCAAGGCTTCCACCGGCCGGTTGGCAGTTTGTTTGCGGATGGCGTCATAAAACCAGGGGGTGGGATCGTTGGGATCCAGCTCCTTGGCCATAGCTAACTCCGTCCCTGCTAATCCCCCCCCGCTTCTGCTCGTAATAGGCTTTGCCCAGATAGCTTCTAATCAGTGAATTATTGGGGTCCAGGCTCGCGGCAATCTCGATTTCCTGGGTACCTTCCTTCAGATCGCCCTGGCGAATCTTGGCCAGCCCTAGCCCAAGGCGCGATAAGGGATCGGCCGGATCGAGCGCAATGGCCTGTTCAAAAGCCGTCTTGGCTTGATCGATTTTGATTTCCGTTAAATAAGCAAAGCCCTGCACGGTTTGGGTCCGGGCCAAATCGGGCTCAAGTGCCACCGCCTGTTGCGCGGCCTTGGCGGCCTCATCCAAATCACCCAGGGAAAGCTGCAGTTCAGCAACCCTGGCCCACGCTAAAGCCTCTCCGGGAAAAAGCTCGATGGCCTGCTCTGCGTGTTTTAACGCTTTTTCGATATTGAAAGCTGCTTGATGAGCATAGGAAAGGGCGATTTGGGGAATGGGTGATTGGGGGTCAAGATCCGCCGCTTGTTGAGCAAGTCGCAAAGCTTGCTCTTTTTGGTTTTGCACTAGGGCAATGATGGACTGCAGGGCGTAGGCGGTTCCATAGTCAGGATTGAGTTGCAACGCGCGCTGGATCTTGGGGCGGGCTTCATCCACACGGCCCACTACCAGGAGCAAGGCCGCCTGCAAGGTGAAATAACTCGCTTCTCGAACCTCTGTCGGTACCTGCTCCAAACGGGCCAAGGCAGAAAGCAAATTTCCAGCCTGGTAATCACGCAACGCCGCGTGAATCTCTTGGGCTTCTGGGCCCCTTGGATAAATATTCGACCGCAGGTCAATAAGCGGCGGATAATAAAGGGTCCATTGCACGGCTTCTCGGGGTTCAATAACCAAACGCCGCCTCGGCGCCTGACCGGCCTCAGCCACCGCCGCTTCACCATTGGTTAAAGTAAGGCGGCCAGCCGGATTGTGGAATAGAACCCGTCCCTCAAAGACCCAGAGCAACGCTTGTTCCGGTTCTACCCGGATCACAAATTCGGTACCTTCTACCGCCGCATTCACAAAGGGCGTTTTGACTTCCAGCCGATGGGGAAAGCGGCTGATGAGGTGAATAGCACCTTTTAAGAGTTCAAACCAGGAGGGCTGTTCCGGTTCAATGTTGGAAAAAGTCACGAGGGTGCCGGCATCCAGGTGCAGGATGGTATCCTCTTGAAGCTGTACCACGGCACGGCTATAGGCTTCGATGCGGACCCTATCCCCCGCACAGAAACTCTCCCGCAACTGCACTGGCCGCCAACGCCTCTCACCCACTGGAGTCACTTTCACCTGCCCTTGTAGTGAAACAACCTGGGCCACCGGGGATACGCAACGCTCTTCAGCTAATGCCCAGGAGTGCAACACAGAAAGCACTACCAAAAGCATAGGAAGCCGCAAACCCATACCAGCCTCCCTCTATTAATAATTATCGTTTTAATTTTCTAAGTGGCCGATTTCAATGAGAATACACGGCCTACTTGGGCGCTAGTCTACCCTTTATCAGAACATCCCCCTCCTAGGAAAACCCCTCTTTGTTTATACCTTTATAATTTTATGTAGCCTACATTGAAGTCTTCTTCCAGCTTTTTTCCCTATGCTCGGCTGTGACCGTCAGCCCCGATCGGGTTGCCTTACGGCGTTCCTCTACATAACCCAAATCAATAATGCCGTCCCAGGAAGTAGCAGGGGGCTTTTGAGCATAATGCCCGGCTAAGCGCAGATAAAAATAGGAAGGGCCATCATTACCATAGCTTGCTAATAACGCTCTGAAAGCCAACAAAGCCTCTTGCCACCGTTGGCGCTGGAATATCCGAAGGGCTGCTTCGAATTGCTCACAGTGGTCTCGTAGAGTCTTGTTTACCTCTTCTGTGCGGCAGACCAGCTCATGAATGGCTAAGGGCTGGCTTCTTCCCCTTACACGGAAACATCCGACCTTCCGGGTAAAGATGCTTTCTAGCCCTGCAATGACTTCACCGGAGGTCAACACGCAGGTCCCTAGGATCTTGTTTAAATTCTCAATTCTACTGGCCACATTGGCCACATCCCCCACTGACCGATATTCGAGATGATCCCTGGAACCTACCTCACCAATGACCATTTTGCCGTAATGCAATCCTATCCGGGTAGGCAGAGAAACTTCGGGGGTACGGTGGTTGAATTCTGCAACGGCGTCAACAATATCGAGAGCAGCTAAACAGGCCTGCTCTCGGAGGCTCTGTTTGCGAACTGCCTCTACCCATATGGCCATTATCGCATCGCCTCTTATATCCGAGATTTCCCCTCCCCGAAACTTTACGGGTTCAAAGATATTTTGGAAATATTCATTAAGGAGTAAGTACAACTGATTAAGCTCAAGGCGCTCCGCAAGAGGTGTATACTGCTGGACGTCTGTGGCAAGGCAAACCCCCTTAGCAATTTGCGCTGGCGGTGGTTCGGAATGCCGATTCCACCTTCTCCAAAACCAATCTGGAAGATAAGGTCTAATGGCCTTCCCAATAGTCAGATACCGCCATAACAAGGCCCCTAGCAATCCAAATGGCAATTGCCACAGTAAAGGTATTACCAGGGGCAGCCATAGTCCCTCACTTACAAATAAGTGATAGGCCACACTCATATAGCCTACTGCCAGGGCCACCGCGGTAGGAATCAAAGCATAAGCATTCAGAAACAGGAATAAAAATCCTATCGCCACTCCCCACAGCACAATCACAAGGTAATGGAGAAAAAGGGGCAAGGGAGTCACGCTGCGACTTTCCAAAAGATTGGCAAAGACCGTAGCTGCAATCTCTACCCCACTGATATCTAAGCCATCCGGCTGGGAGTAAACAGTATAAAATCCGTCTTTTTGCTCCGGTTGAAATTGCTCACTAAAACCTACAAAAACAGCTTTGCCTTTAAATGAAACAGGCAAAGAAGCCTCCCCCTCTCCCGCCAATATCCGGTGATAGGGGATAGTGCTGATACTGTGAGGGGGGCCATAAAAATCCAGGAAAAGGCTCTCTGGAGAGCTAAAGACCCTAATCAAAGCGGCAACTACAGAGTGCCCTTGAGAGTGAGTAAGGGACTCAGAGCTCTGCAAACGAGCCAACAGGCTTTGGGGCAGTTGAGCCTCCCCCTGAAATAGTTTTTGCAGATGTATAGCTAGCGCCGTAAGGTCTGATTGGCCTGGAGCAGTTTCCCATTCGCTTTTCAGCCGCTGGGTTTCTCCCGTAGCCATTTCCACCTCATTGAGTAAACGCAAGAAATCTTCATAATAAGGACGTGCATAGACCTGTAAAGCGGTAACCGGCAACGTGGGTATGCCAAGTTTAAAAAGCCAGGCTTGATTAACCCTAACCGGCACTTTAGGGAGTGGAAACGGTGCTGTCATGGCGGCAGCACTGGCGAGTTCAGAAACAGGGGGTAGCCGTTCCTCGATTTCGATCTCTGCTTGCTTGCCTCCGATTGCAACCCGTTTCCGCTTCTTTTTTAAATACTCAAATAAGACCACATTGCCCGCTTCCCGGATAGCTTCTGCAAAAAGTTGGTCCTGGTCAGGGTTGCGGGGCTCATCGAAAATAACGTCAAAGGCAATTACCGCCGCACCACTCTGGGTAAGGCGATGTACGAGACGGGCATGAAGTTTTCGCGGCCATTTATCCGGCTCGTTTGGCAAACCAAACCAATCCGAGGACTCCCGGTCAATAGTGACAATAACCACTTCTTCAGGTGCCGCACGAGGCCCCCGCAATTTGAAAAGCCAAAGGAGTCCCAAATCAAGTTCGAGGCGGCCTAGGGATGGTGCTATCGTTGCCAGGAAGCCCCCCCACGCCGTGAGTAGTCCTAGTACGGCAGCCTTAGCTGGCCTTGACATGTTTGTCTCCCCTGCTTAGAGATAGGGTAATTGCCTATAATTTTGTACAGTAGTCTAATTAAGGAATATTTCCATTTGAACTATGGCGACAGGGGTACCCCCATTAGGATGACATTCAATGCCTTTAAATACATTATCCCCCTTAGAATTCTCTCCAGAAGACCTAGAGTTGCTTTGCAGTTGCGGAGTCACTAGGAGCTACCCGAAGCATACAGTCTTGATTCACGAGGGGGATCTCAGCGACTCGCTTTATATCATCTTGAGCGGTAAGGTGAAGGTTTATGTCAGCGATGAAAATGGCAAAGAAGCCATTCTCCGGACCCAGAAAGAAGGAGAATACTTTGGCGAGTTAGCACTGCTTGATGAGAGACCCCGCTCAGCCTCCGTGATGACCCTTGAAAAATCCCGTCTATCGGTGGTCTCAAAAGCCGTATTTAGCCGCTGCCTTAAAGAACATCCTGATTTCGCGCTCAAGCTCCTTTGTACTTTAACCCACCGAGTCCGTTCTCTCACCGAGAGTGTCAGGAACTTAGCATTACTGGATGTCTATGGCCGGGTCGCCCGCACTCTTTTGGACCTTGCCACTGAAAAAGACGGTAAGCTGATCATCGAAGAACGTCCCACCCATCAGGAGATTGCGCAAAGAGTAGGCGCCTCCCGGGAGATGGTCAGCCGTATCATGGGGGATCTTGCCACTGGGGGCTATATCGAAGTCACTTCCAAAACCATTGTTATCCCTCGAAACTTGCCGCCTGCCTGGTAATCTTTACCATCACCCAGGGCCAGGCAAACAAGTAACAGCCTTGGGGAAAAATATTTCATTACTTATCCCCTACTTGGAAGAAAAATTAAATTTATTAAAATAAAGAGAGCTTAATCTCTCCGAGACAAGCATTACGGACCCTATTGATTTCCAACCTAAAACTGTCAAACACCAGGATAATGCTGACATCATCTAACGAAGAGTCCCTCCATCTGCATGAGAACGAATTCAAGAATATCCTTGCCGCCCATCAACAGTGGCTACGATCAGAGGGAAAAGAAGGTCAACAAGCCCACCTTGATGGGGTTATCCTTCGGGGGGCTAATCTGAAAGGCGTTAATCTCCAGCGAGCCAACCTGACCTTGGCCTGCCTAGAGGGGGCCAATCTAGAAAATGCTGACCTTCAAGGATGCACCCTCATCCTTGCCAGCCTAAAAGAAGCGAACCTGACCAATGCTAGGCTTCGGGGAGCGGACCTCAACAGTTGTAAATTACAGGCGGCTGATCTTCAGGGAGCTGATCTATCCGCTGCCAACCTAGAATGGACCGACTTATCCCATGCGAACCTTTATCAGACCAACCTCCGCGGTGCCAACCTAGACAATGCTAACCTCAATGACGCCAAAGGCCTTACTTAGAAACCGGAACTAAAGCCCTTACTTAGAGGTCGGAACTAACTGCCTTAATTTTAAGAGAGAAAGAATCCTTAATGTAGTTCCCTTATCCACCCTACCTTTTTGGAGGTCTCAGATGAAAAAATCAATACTCGCTATTTCCGTTCTCATATTCGCCTTGGCTTTCCCTGTTATCTCCTTGGGAGGAGGAGACGATCATGGAAAATCTGATGAGCATCATAATCACGGGAAAAAACATTCGGGATACGCTCATATGGTGCTCTCAAAAGCTGAAAAGCTGAATCTCTCTAATGATCAATTAGGCAGTATCATGCGGATCCATCTAGACCATAAAAAAATCCGCAAAGAACTTATGAAAAAACTGCATAACAGTATGGTCGAGGCCCATAAAGGCTTGATGAACCCGAGCACCCAAGATAATGCCATACGCGCCGCTTCCAAAAACCACATCGATGCCTTAAACAAGATGGTAGACAATGCATTAAAAGAGCGCAGCGAAGTCAACAATGTGCTGACAAAAGAACAAAAAGATAAACTAATATCTATGAAAAAGGAACATAAAATGGAACATCATCATGATGAAGGTGGGCATGAAGAATAAAATATCTTAAAATCAAATAATTAAACAAGGAACCCCGCTTCAGCGGGGTTCCTTGTTTAAGAGCCCTTTTCTAAATTTTCCCGCCGCTAGAACTGTAATTGAGCGAAGGCCCAAAATTTAGAGATATCTTTATCTAGGCTGCCCCCATTACGGAGGGTGTTTTGAGTGTTATTATCTGCCATGTAGTCCGCATATTTCAGGCCTACCGTATAGTGCTTCATAAAAGTATACGTTGCCAACAAATCAATCTCACTGCCGTAGTCATAATCAAGATTATCTGACCAAAACTCATGATAGACCGCCATAAACTTGGCGCCAAAAGCGGTAGCACTCACGGTAAAATAAAGATCCTGAATACCGTCACGGGGGGTCTTCAAAAACTTATCCGCCCACCCCTGGAAAGCATGGCCGGTGGCGAGTTGCGTCTGAAAACCGTAAGTACCATCCCCGCTTAGCCGCTCATAATCGACCTTGGCAGTCAGTATTTTATAACTGCCACCTAGCTGCAAATGGATATAATCGGAATCGTTTGGCTCCCGATCATCTCCGGGATTCCGACGGCCATCGGCAAAATCACTTTGGTTAGCATATTCAGCTTGATACAGAACCCGAATATTCTCCGTCACCGGCGGTGCGCCATAAACCCGAGCACCAAAGGTTTTGGTGGAATCTAGTTCATCAAAATCCACTCCCGGTTCATCCTCATTTTGATTGTCAATCAGATAACCATAAGCCTCCATTTTGGCGTGAGCTAGCCCCGTATATTGGGCATTGAAGAGATGAGTATTCATCTCGGTATCACTTCGAAGGGAGTTATCTTCACCGAAGATGCGGTTGCTGTTCCAGATGAAAGCGTAGCTTAAGGTCGTCTCGGGCAAAGACTGATTCGCCACTGAAAAGGCATCAAAAGTTTGCCAATTCTGCCGCCATAAAACAGTGCCAATAAAGCGGTGCAGGGGAGCCTTGCGATAGGTAATGATCTGCCGACCTGCCCTGAAAACAGTTTTATCAAGCCCCTGATAACTGAGATAGGCTTGATTAACTTCGGTATCTTCGGGATCAATCACTGCGGGGAATTGGGTTTTACCGTTCACACCATCAAAGAAGTCATCCCCCCCTAAATGCCTGACATCTTCAAGTTCAAGATAAGCGCCAAAATCATAGAATAACCCCGTACGGTACCCCAAAGCCGTCCGCAAGGTATTGGCATTGGCGTCCTTATTTTTATTTTCATCATCCACATGCTCGAAGCGATAACGGAGATAGAGAGTAGGCTTACCCCCTATAAGGGCTTGCCATAGGCTATCTTCCCCATAGACTGGAGTAGGGCTAATGAAACCTGCCGTGGCAACAATAAACATCAAAGCTTGAACAAAAGAGTATAAGTATAAATTTCTCAATAGCTTCATTTTTCTATTCGTTATTGAAAAGTTTTCCAGGAAACAGAAATAATATTGAATTAAGGACTATATTTGCTTATTTTGTCGATCTGAGGCTGTATTTGGCCTGGTTAAGGATAAACAGTAGAGTCTGCCCCCCGCATCCTTTGGAATCAACATACCCCAAAAGGGTTATGGCGCTAATCTAGAAACTGAAGGGGGTAGGCTAAGTGGATTAGCCTCCTACAATTAGCGCAACATTGACAAAGCGTTTCTAAACTAAGGTGTATAGTTATCACCATCATCAGGAGTGCTCTATGCCTATCCGCTACTTGATCTTGACCCTGTTTTTTTTACTCAGTGGCCCTGTGTGTGTTGCGGGCCTGGCGCCGGTTATCCCGATTCCGGCGGATCCTACGGCCAGGCTCAAGGCGCCCCCAGGGTTCGAGGTGGAAGTTTATACCCGTGGCCTAGCGCCGGCTGGTGCGGAATTCTATCGCGGCCCCCGCTTTATGGCCTTTGACGAGGAAGGCAATCTCTACGTTTCTCTGGGATTGACTCACAATAAAGTCGTCATGCTGCCCAAGGAGGGCGTCCAAGAGGAAAACACTCTTTGTCTTGTTGCCGATGGCTTGAATGGGCCTCAAGGCCTGGCCTTTTTAGAAGGGGACCTGCTGGTCGCCAATCAAGATGGCATCATTCGCTTGCAGCAGGAGGACAAAGCCTGCCCTGCAACCCGCATGGAAACAGTCGTCAGCGGCCTTCCAGGTGGGGGAAGGCATCCGATGAAGACCCTCAAAGTGGGACCAGATGGACTGCTTTATGTCACTGCCGGCTCCTCATGCAATGTCTGCGTGGAAGAAGACCCACGGCAGGGCGGTATCCTCCGCTTTTATCCTGATGGCCGCCCGGCGGGCGCTGACGATCTCCCCGAGGGGGTCTATGCGACCGGCCTACGAAACGCCGAAGGCTTTGCTTGGCACCCAGAGACGGGCGCCCTCTATGCCACCAATAATGGCTCGGATAATCGCGCAGCCACCGCTGGCGGCCCCCCCCGTGATGATCTCCCCCCTGAAGAGATTAATTTAGTTAAGGAAGGCGCCCATTATGGGTGGCCCTACTGTTGGGGCGATCGGGTTCCGGATCCCAATTTTTCCGCTCCTGAGTCTGATTTCTGCCAGGGTACTGAACCTCCGGCCTTGACCCTGTCTGCCCATGCTGCCCCCTTGGGGATGACTTTTTATACGGGGGATCAATTTCCCGCCGAATATCGGCATGATGCCTTTGTGGCTCTCCATGGCTCTTGGAACCGCAATCAAAGCTATGCCGGCTATAAAGTCATCCGGATTCACTTTGAAGACGGCAAACCCGTACGGGCGACAGACTTTATCACCGGCTGGCTAGACCCTGCTCAGGGAGCTTGGGGTCGGCCTGTGGATGTTATCCAAGGACCTGAAGGGGCTCTTTATATTTCCGATGACCGGGGTGGCATGATCTATCGAGTCCGCTATCGGGGCGAAAACCCCATCCACAGCACAGTCACCGATTTAGTTAATCCTGAATCCGCCTTGACCGGTCCAGATGATCGAGTCTATGTCTCCCAAATCGGTGAATTTGATGTAGATGGTGACGGTGTCATTACAGTTATTGGCAGCGATGGGGAACCCCAAATTTTTGCTAAAGGTTTGAACGATCCTAAGGGGTTGGCGGTATGGGACGATCAAATTTATGTCACGGATCGGACCCGTATTGTCCGGATTGGCCCGGATGGAATAAGCGAGGAGTTTGTCACCGCGGCTGCTTTCCCCCATCCGCCCCGTTTTCTCAATGATCTGGAATTTGGGCCCGATGGAACCCTCTATGTTTCTGACAGTGGGGATCTCAAAGGCCAAGGCGGCGCCATTTTTAAGATTTCCCCAAGTGGTCAAGTAGCTCTACTAGCGGACGGCGGATCAGCCGTCGAAATTAAAGGCCCCAATGGCCTCTTAATGGATGGCAAAAACCATCTATTAATGGTGGATTTTGTGACCGGCGAACTTTACCGAATAGCGCTTAAGACGGGGAGCTTAGAACGCATTAACGGCGGTTTCGGGGGCGGCGATGGCCTGGTCCAAGATACCCAAGGACGGCTCTATGTGAGTGATTATAAAAACGGAAAAGTATTTATGCTGGACTCCCCTACAGCCACTCCCCGTTTACTTAGCGATCAATTCCAGGCTGCTGCGGACATGGGTCTAGCCCCGGATGGGAACCATCTAGTGGTGCCGGATATGAAAGCTGGACGACTGATATGGCTGCCATTACCCCACTGATATCCCCGTTTAGTTCCCTTGTGGTCGCAAAATCTTGGCGCCACAGAGCAGCGAGTGCTGACAGTCTCTAATACCGAGGGGGGGCTTATTGCAAGTCTCCCTATCGGCATTGCCTCCGAGGATCCAGAGCAGAGAGATGCTGCCCGCCGATTAGCTCACCGGCTGGGTCTTCCCCTCCTTACTTCTCCCCTTGACCGGTCTACTATCGCCCTGGTCCTAACTGCCCAACGATTGGAAATACGCCACCCTGGCCTGGGATCTCCCCTCTTTGTAGACTTTGTCAAAGGGGCCATGGGTTACCGTCGCCGCCGAGGAGAAGGACGTCAACAACCGCTGGCCCGAGCTATCGGCCTCAAGGGAAACATTTGCCCTACCGTACTAGATGCGACCGCCGGCCTAGGCCGGGATGCCTTTGTCCTTGCTTCATTAGGTTGCCAAGTGCTCCTGCTAGAACAATCACCCATCGTCGGGGCGTTGTTGGAAGATGGTCTGGAGCGCGCACGCCAAGCACCTGAAAGCGCGCCAGTAGTGGCCCGAATGGCATTCATTCAAGCAAACGCCATAGATTGGATGGCCAAACTCAGCACCCGGGATCTTCCTGAGGTGGTCTACCTCGATCCCATGTACCCTGAACGCACTAAAAGCGCCTTGGTTAAGAAGGAAATGCGTCTGCTGCGAACCCTGGTAGGCGACGGTGAAAATGCCCCCTTACTCCTTGAAGCCGCGCTGAAATGTGCGCGGCAGCGGGTCGTTGTCAAGCGTCCTCGCCTAGCCCCTACCGTGGCAGGCTTAAAACCAGACTTTGCTATTGAGAGCAAAAATACCCGGTTTGACGTCTACCTCCTTCGTAAGCGCTCAAAAAACCCTTAAATTTATAGTCTAATCACCTGATTTGCTCCCCATTAATAGATATAGATAAGGAGAAACTGTTGCTATAATGGGGGTTGAAAGAATCTTAAAAACAATACTGACGGGAGCCTGCTTATGACCCATCAAGAAGATCATCATATTGCTCAAAACTTAAAAAATCCGACCTTCTGGAAACGCTTCCTATTCATGATGCTATTTGTCGTTGCCTATACCTTTGCCGAGTTTGCGGTGTGGGCAGCCATCATATTTCTCATTTTTTATAACCTGTTCACCGGGGGGAGCAATGAGCGGGCCGTCACATTTGGCAGGCAAGCCTCAGCCTATATCTATCATCTGTTGCTCTATTTGACCTATAACACTGAGGAGCGGCCGTTTCCCTTCTCCGATTGGCCCAAACCAGAAAGCATGCCGACAGGACTGGGACGCCCTCTTACCTCTAAGCCTGGAGAACCTGCTACAGGAAACCCTCCTTCGCCATCAGCGGATCCAGCTGGAGGGACCACTCAATCAGCACCTGAAGCAGCCAAAGCGAACCCGACCTCTAGCAGCGAAGAAGCTTCCCAAGCAGAATAGGATCCCTTTAATTTCCCACCCATTTGAAAAAACATGGATCATGCATAATCCTGGCGATACCCCTTACCAACTCATTTTCTGTACCTGCCCCGACCAAGAGGTGGCCAAGAAGCTCGCGGCTTTGCTGGTGGAAAACCGGCATGCCGCCTGTGCGAATATTGTCCCGGGATTGACTTCAGTGTACCGTTGGCAGGGAAAAATCGAAACCGACAGTGAATGCTTACTATTGATTAAGTCCCGCGCTGATCATTATTCAGCAGTAGAGCAGATTATCAGGGAACAGCACCCCTATGAACTTCCCGAAATCATCGCTGTCACTATCGGCAGCGGCCTGGATGGCTATTTGCGTTGGATAGACGAAGAGTTACCCCAGCAATCATGAGAATATTCCTTGCTTTCACTTTAATGCTACTCACCGGTACTTCAGCCACTGCCGGTCTGCTAGACCGGTTAGGGTTTGGTGAAACCGAGAAGCCTCCCCTGCTGAAGGTTGACCAAGCTTTTATCTATGACGCTGCGGTGGAAGATGGTAACACCCTAATGGCACGGGTGAATATCGTCGAGGGCTACTACCTCTACCGGGACAAGTTCGCCTTTCAGATCCTTGACGCGCCGGGAGTGAGTGTCTCCGCGGTGAAACTGCCGCCTGGCAAGGCCAAAGAGGATCAATTTTTCGGTTCTACAGAAGTTTATGAGGGCAAAACCGAGGTCCAAATTCCCATCAGTCTAAGCCGTCAAGGCACAGCGGCCGAAACAGTGACCTTGGAAGCATCCTTGCAAGGATGTTCCGAAATTCACGGGATTTGCTACCCTCCGACGACTCAGAAAATCAGCTTGGAGTTGCCTCCGCCTTCCGCCGGCGGAGTGAGTCCCATAGCCACAGACCCGGGGGCGGCAGCAGGGAAAACCCCGGATATTTCCCTTCCTTCCCAAGACCGCATTGTCCAGGCCCTATTTAATGACCAGAGTTGGCTTACCCTGGCCGCCTTTTTTGGTTTTGGACTATTATTAGCGTTCACCCCTTGCGTTTTTCCCATGATTCCTATTTTGTCAGGAATCATTGTCGGTCAAGGCAAAAACATCACCACCCAGCGCAGCTTTATGCTGTCCCTCATGTATGTCCTTGCCATGGCATTAACCTATACCGTGGCGGGCATTGTCGCCGGACTGGTGGGAGAAAACCTGCAGGCCACCTTCCAACATCCCGGTATCCTGGTAGGCGCCAGTTTGGTCTTTGTGCTGCTGGCCCTTTCCATGTTTGATTTATACCACTTCCAGCTGCCTACACGCTTACAGAATCGGCTATTTCATATCAGCCAGAACCAGAAAGGGGGCACTCTGTTAGGGGCAGGGCTCATGGGCTTATTTTCGGCCCTTATTGTCGGCCCCTGTGTCGCCCCCCCTTTAGCAGGTGCCTTGATCTATATCGGAGAGAGCGGGGATGCCCTATTAGGAGGATCTGCCCTCTTTGCCTTGAGTATGGGCATGGGCACTCCCTTGCTAGTTTTTGGCACTTCAGCAGGCAAGCTTTTACCTCGTGCCGGTGGCTGGATGCAACCGGTTAAGTATCTCTTTGGAGTCTTGTTACTTGCCGTTGCCATCTGGCTGCTCTCACGCATTCTCCCCCACTCCGTCATCATGCTCCTGTGGGGAGCTCTATTTATTATCTCCGCCGTCTATCTCGGCGCCTTGGAGACACTAGGAGCCGATAGCATAGGCTGGAGCAAGTTGTGGAAGGGAACCGGGCTGATTTCCTTAGTTTATGGGATCCTGCTCATTGTAGGCGCTGCCAGCGGCAGCGGCACCGAGTGGCAACCCCTACGGGGATTGACGGTAGCCCGCTCCGCCGATACTCCAACCGCCGAGAGCCTAAATTTCCGCTCTGTAAAAGGACCCGAGGGTCTGCAACTTGCTCTCCAGGAAGCGGGAGATCGCTTGGTTATGTTAGACTTCTACGCGGATTGGTGTGTGGATTGTAAGCGGATGGAAGTCACCACCTTCAGCGATCCCGCAGTGAGGAATGCACTCCGCAATACCGTATTATTGCAAACTGATGTAACCGCTTACGACGCAAAAGATAAGGCGTTGCTTAATCAATTTTCTCTTTATGGTCCTCCCTCAGTGCTATTTTTTGGGCCGGATGGCACGGAGCTTAAGCGGGTACGGCTCATTGGCGAAGCCTCGCCAAAAGAATTCCTCAAACACTTGCAGCAAGTCAATGCTTTGCTGGCACAGCAAACACCAAAGGGGGCACGATCTTGAATAAAATTATCCGCTGGCCTTTAATTCTTGCCGCTGCCGTGCTAGCCAGTATCGGGGGGTATGCCCTATACCAAGCACAGCAAGACAATTATCCCACCACGGGGCCGCTCCGGCCCGTGTTCCAACTCCCTGATGTCAACGGGGTAGAACATGATATCCGGGAATGGGATGGCAAGGTGCTGGTGATAAACTTTTGGGCGACCTGGTGTCCACCGTGCCTAAAAGAAATTCCCGAATTCATTGAATTGCAAAAATCGCTAGGGGGAAAGGGCCTCCAGTTCATCGGAGTCGCTATCGACACGCCGGATAAAGTCAAAGCATTTATCGAGAAACATGGTATCAACTATCCCATCCTAGTGAGCCAGGAAAAAGGCACCTTGGTCACTACCGATTATGGTAACGATTTAGGTGTCCTCCCCTATACTGCCTTTATTAACCGCGCGGGCCAGATTACTTATACCCATGCAGGAGCCTTAGACAAAGAAACTACGAAAAACTTTATCTTGCCACTGCTATAGCCGAAGGACATTGCCCTCAGCAAGGTACCGTTAGCTCTAAGTTCCGCTTATCGGTGGGTTTTTAGGGACAGGGGGAATAGGGGGAGCATCTCGATTATCGGTCCCAAATCGCCAATATCTAGACATTTACCTGCAAAAAGTGCACAATTCGCGGCAAATTAATAATCTGCCTAGGGAAAATAGTGTGCTGCTGACCCCATTAACCCAATCATATCCAGATTATGGCGAAGCTACTGGTCATCCACGGCCCTAATCTTAACTTACTGGGCACTCGGGAACCAAAACACTATGGCTCCACGACCTTGGAAGCTATTAATGCCCGCCTGGAGCAGCAGGCGCTCCAAGCAGGCCATTGCTTAACCTGCTTCCAGGCCAATGGGGAGCATGTTCTTATCGAGCGCGTCCAGTCGACCGTTCACGAGGACATCCATTTTATTATTATTAACCCGGCGGCGTTTACCCATACCAGCATCGCCTTGCGGGACGCCCTAGCCGCTGTAGCGATACCTTTTATTGAAGTGCATTTATCAAATATCCACGGGCGAGAAGCATTTCGTCGTCATTCCTATTTCTCTGATATTGCCGAAGGGGTTATCAGTGGGTTGGGACCTATGGGCTATGAATTGGCTTTACAAGCAGCGCTCGCGCGGCTCTTACCTCCTTAAAGCCCAGTACTTCTGCTGATTAACGGTGTTTTTGCTGATTTAGACGAGACATTTATGGACATACGAAAGATCAAGAAGCTGATTGAATTGCTCGAATCCTCCGGTATTGATGAGCTCGAAATCCATGAAGGAGAGGAGTCAGTCCGTATTTGTCGCCATAGCCAGTCTACGGTTCTCCCCCCGACCCCGGCGGCACCAGCCATGACTCCTCCTGAGCCTCCCCCCCCCAAAGAGGCCCCCTCCAAAAAGGAAGAAGAAATCCCTTCCGGCCATCTCGTCAAGTCACCGATGGTTGGCACTTTTTACCAATCCCCAACACCAGGGACGAAGCCATTCGTAGAGATTGGGCATCAGGTTGCGATGGGTGACGTGCTCTGCATCATCGAAGCCATGAAAATGTTCAATCAAATCGAGGCTGATCAAGCGGGAACCATTGCTGCCATTCTCGTTGAGAATGGACAACCCGTGGAATATGGTCAGCCCTTATTCGTCATAAAGTAGTTCCATGCTGGATAAGGTTGTTATCGCTAACCGGGGCGAAATCGCCCTGCGTATTTTACGGGCTTGCCGGGAGTTAGGCATCAGGACAGTAGCTATCCACTCCGAGGTGGATCGCGAGCTCAAGCATGTCTTGCTTGCAGACGAAACCGTCTGTATCGGACCCGCGGCATCATTTCAAAGTTATTTAAATATCCCCGCAGTAATCAGTGTCGCCGAAATTACCGATGCCATTGCCATCCATCCAGGTTATGGCTTTCTGGCTGAAAATGCTGATTTTGCTGAACGAGTTGAGCAAAGCGGCTTTGTGTTCATCGGTCCACGGGCCGAAACCATCCGCCTAATGGGCGATAAAGTTTCTGCCATTAAAGCCATGAAATCCTCGGGCGTGCCTTGCGTACCTGGCTCTGAAGGACCACTGGGAGAAGATGACGAGGAAAATCTAGCGATTGCCAGAGAAATCGGCTATCCAGTCATGATCAAGGCTGCAGGCGGTGGGGGCGGCCGGGGTATGCGGGTGGTTCATTCTGAAGCACACCTGTTAACGGCGATTTCCCTTACTCGGACGGAAGCCGGCGCCGCTTTTAGCAACGACATGGTTTACATGGAAAAGTATTTGGAAAATCCTCGCCATGTGGAATTCCAGGTTCTGGCCGATGCCAATGGTCAGGCCATCCACCTTGGTGAGCGGGACTGTTCTATGCAACGTCGCCACCAAAAAGTGATTGAGGAAGCACCTGCCCCCGGCATCACCGATGAACAACGGCAACGTATGGGTGAAGTCTGCGCCGAAGCCTGCCGCAAGATCGGTTATCGAGGAGCGGGTACCTTCGAGTTCCTCTATCAAGATGGGGAGTTTTATTTCATTGAGATGAATACCCGCGTCCAGGTGGAACACCCGGTGACCGAAATGATCACGGGTATTGATATCGTCAAAGAGCAACTCCGTATTGCCGCCGGGGAGAAATTGAGTTATCGCCAGGAAGATATTGAAATCCGAGGCCATGCCATTGAGTGCCGGGTTAACGCCGAAGATCCTCGCAATTTCATGCCCAGTCCAGGGACAGTCGCCATGTACCATGCACCCGGAGGCCCAGGAATAAGGGTCGATTCCCACCTGTACACGGGCTATACGGTCCCGCCCCACTACGATTCTTTGATTGGCAAAATCATCGCCCATGGGGAAACCCGGGAATCTGCCATCGCACGCATGCAAACAGCCCTCACTGAACTGGTCATCGAAGGCATTAAGAGCAATGCTCCCCTCCACCAAGATATCCTGAGAAACGCCCACTTTCGGGCAGGGGGCACTAACATCCACTATTTAGAACGAATGCTCGGGCTATAATCTCCTGCAGATATTCGATGGCTTGGATTCAGCTTTACTTCGAGGTCAATGCCGACAAGGTCGAGCACTTATCAAACCAATTAAGCGAGATAGGCGCGGCGGCGGTGACACTACTAGATGCCGCCGACCAACCTCTTCTCGAACCACCGCCAGGAGATACCCCCTTGTGGACCCAGACCCGCGTTAGCGCCCTCTTCCCCGTGGGCACTGATCTGGACGCTCTACTGGAGGGGTTAAGACAGGATTGGGCCCCGGGAACGTTTCCTAGCCACCGCTGGGAAATCCTAGCAGACCAGGATTGGGAACGGGCCTGGATGACCCACTTTAAGCCGATGCAGTTTGGTTCGCGGCTTTGGATTTGCCCCAGTTGGCTCCCTCCCCCTGATCCCACGGCAGTAAATATCTTGCTTGATCCTGGCCTGGCCTTTGGTACGGGCACCCACCCCACCACCGCGTTATGCCTGGAGTGGCTAGCCAACACCAACCTCAGTCAAGCCCAGGTCATTGACTATGGCTGCGGTTCCGGCATCCTGGCAATTGCTGCCCTTAAGCTGGGGGCTGCTGCGGCTTTTGCGGTGGATTATGATCCCCAAGCCCTGATGGCTACCCGGGAAAATGCTGCCTGTAATGGAGTGGCCTCTCAGCTTCAAGCTTTATCACCGTCTGAACTTGCAGAAACCCAAGCTGACTTCTTGGTAGCGAATATCCTGGCTGGTCCTTTGCAGGAATTAGCCCCTTGCTTTGCTAAATTAGTTCACCCGGGTGCTCGTCTCGCTTTGTCAGGCATCACTTCGGAGCAAGTCCAACCGCTTATTCAGGCCTACCATCACTGGTTCACCTTCGATGTTCCTGTAGTCAGAGAGAATTGGGCCTTGCTAGCTGGCTACCGTCACTAAAATAAGTTTAGACCTTTATCCAATTTGCAGTCAGGGGTATGATGATTGCCCCTCAGGTAATCCCTTCTGGTATCTGGAATAGAACTTGCGAGCAACAGCTCGCCGAAGCACAGGAAATTTTGATAGTTGATGTTACAAGCCGAGAGTGGTGGCCGCATGACCGACGAGCCTACACAAACCGAACCCTGCAAACTGACCATCAGCGAGGAGCATCGTGATTCACCCATTAGAGAATGCCTCCGGCATGCGCTCGACGAATATTTCGATCGTCTCAATGGGCACGACCCTGCCGACCTCTATGAAATTGTGATGAGGGAGATTGAACCTCCATTGTTGGAAGCAACGTTGAAGCGTACTGGTGGCAATCAAACTAAAGCTGCTAAATTCCTGGGTATGAACCGCGGCACCCTTCGCAAAAAACTAAGACAATACGGTATTAACACCATTAATTGATACAATCCCGGGCCGATCTTTTAGGATTTGAAGTGAATCACTAACTCCCTAACTTGGAAATTCCAGGTCAGAACCTCACTAAGGAAGTCTATGAAACCTATAGCCCGCGCCCTTATCAGCGTCTCCGACAAAACCGGAATAGTGGCGCTTGCACAGCAACTCCAGACACAGGGTGTCGAAATCCTATCTAGCGGCGGCACCGCCCAACTACTCCAAAAGCACGGCATTAGCGTCATAGAGGTCTCAACCTATACGGGTTTCCCAGAGATGATGGGAGGACGCATCAAAACCCTCCACCCCAAGATCCATGGAGGCATCCTGGGGCGAAGGGAAATTGACACCGCCACCATGGCTGAGCACGGCATCAACCCCATCGACCTGGTGGTCGTCAATCTTTATCCCTTCGAACAAACGGTGGCAAAACCAGATTGCGACCTAGCTACCGCCATTGAGAATATCGATATCGGTGGACCGACCCTGCTTCGGGCTGCGGCCAAAAACCATGCCGCAGTCACCGTCATCGTCGATCCAGCCGACTATGAGCAAGTCCTCACCGAAATAGCGGCCAACAACGGCGCTGTTTCCCCTTCTGCCCGCTTCCAATTGGCAGTAAAAAGCTTCGAACACTGCGCCCGCTACGATGCCGCTATTGCCAATTACCTGGGGACAATTAACCCGGAAGGTGAAAAAAGTGCGTTTCCCCACAGCTACAGCATCCAGTTTGCCAAAAAGCAAGAAATGCGTTACGGGGAAAACCCTCACCAGCAGGCAGCCTTCTATGTGGAGCATGCTCCTCCAGAAGGCACTATCGCCGCCGCCCAACAACTACAAGGAAAAGCCCTCTCCTTTAATAATATCGCTGACACAGACGCCGCTTTGGAGTGTGTAAAAGCTTTTCACGAGGCCCCCACCTGCGTCATTGTAAAACATGCCAACCCCTGTGGAGTCGCCACCGGAGAAAATCTGCAAGCAGCTTATGAACGAGCCTATAGCGCCGATCCTAGCTCTGCGTTTGGCGGCATTATTGCTTTCAACCGACCACTGGATGCCGCCACCGCAAAAACTATCCTTGAGCGTCAATTTGTTGAAGTGATCATTGCCCCTACAGTGGAAGCCGCAGCCCAGGCAATCCTCGCCACTAAGCCTAATGTCCGGGTATTAGCCTGTGGTGAATGGCCGCCCCAGGCAAAGGCCGGATTGGATTACAAGCGGGTTGTTGGCGGTCTATTACTCCAGGAGCAGGATATCAGCACGGTAGCTTTGGAAGCGCTTCGTACCGTAACGGAACGATCACCCACCCCTCAGGAGTTCAAGGATCTCATATTTGCCTGGCGGGTAGTAAAATTTGTCAAATCCAATGGGATCGTCTATGCCAAAGACGAACAAACAATAGGAATTGGGGCTGGACAAACCAGCCGAGTGATGAGTAGTCAAATTGCAGGACTTAAAGCAAAGGAAGCTGGCTTCTCGGTCCAAGGCGCAGTTCTCGCCTCAGATGCCTTTTTTCCCTTTCGAGATGGCCTGGATGCGGCTGCTAAAGAGGGTATCAGTGCTGTTATCCAGCCAGGCGGCTCCAGACGCGATGAGGAAGTCATCGCTGCTGCCAATGAACAGAATATTGCAATGATTTTTACCGGAATGCGTCATTTCCGCCACTAAGCCCTAGCCCCAATAGGCACCAGGCTAGACTGGAAATCAACTCCTGGAGGGATAAGGAATTTTAGGGTTTTCCCAAGGACTATAAGCTCTGGCCGTGGATGACACCAGCGCTTACCTCCCCTTACCTCTACCAAGGCCACAGCACCCTGTACCATGCTTGCCACAGTACCCTGTACCCTACTCCATAAGGATATCCGGCAACGCTTCTTTGCCCTCAATCGCCATCGCCTAGGCCGGGTTCGCGAATCGTTGCGGCCACGGCAACGGGTTTTCCTCGATGCATTGCCGCTGTTATTCCATACCAACCACCCTCTCTTACCTGGTTTTTCAGGCACCCGCACTCCTTGTGGAATTTCTAATTATTCTCCTCCAGTCACTGCCATCCGGGCCGGGCAATCCATTAGCAAGGGTTTCTCCTACAAAAAATGGACCCCTCCCATCCATCCGATTTATGGGCTTTTCCTTATGGGAAGCAGCGGCACCGTGGCCCAATCCAAGCAAAGTGATTTCGATATCTGGGTTTGTTGCCGCCCTGGATTGCCACCCACTGACAGAAAAATCCTCCAAGATAAATCCACTCTCATTGAAGCCTGGGCAGCAAACCTTGGAATAGAAGTGCACTTTTTTTTGGTTGACGAAGAGGAAATCAGGGAAGGACATTTTGAGTCCCTATCGAGAAGCAGCAGTGGTTCTGCTCAACGCTATTTATTACTGGATGAATTTTATCGGACTGGACTGCTAGTTGCCGGACGTTCGCCCTTGTGGTGGCTTATTCCACCCGAATACGAGCTTCACTATGAGAACTTAGTACAAGAGCTCTCGCGCAAACATCTGCTCCGAACAAATGATTACCTGGATTTTGGTGGTATTCCACAGCTACCGGCAGCAGAGTTTTCTAGTGCTGCCCTCTGGCAACTCAATAAAGCCATCGACTCGCCCTACAAGTCATTGCTCAAATTACTGCTGATGGAATGCTATGCTTCCGAGTACCCCCATATCGACCTGCTTTGCCGGCATTATAAACGAGCAGTCTATGCAGGCAAAACCAACCTTGATGAGCTGGATCCCTATGTCATGATGCTACATAAAGTGGAAACTTATCTGCAGCATCGAGGAGAAACCGAGCGTCTCGAATTAGCCAGATGCTGCTTCTATTTTAAAGCCAATGAACCCTTGAGCCGACCAGGGCGAGCCGACCGCCCTGCCTGGCGCCGGCAACTCCTACGGATGTTGAGCGCTTCATGGGGCTGGGATCAGGCCCGACTGCTCCAATTAGATAGCCGTTCAGAATGGAAAAGCCCTCAAGTTATGAAAGAGCGGCAACGGTTAGTGGATCAATTGACCCATAGTTACCGCCAACTCTCCCATTATGTCGGTACTCAAGCGAAGCAAACCCCCCAAACCCAGCGGGATTTGCATATCTTGGGACGCAAACTTTATGCGGCTTTTGGGCGTAAAACCGGGAAAATTGAATACATCAACCTAGAAATCTCCAGTAATCTGAGGGAAGAATGGTTGTCCCTTTATCAATTAGATCAGCCCAACTCTCCTGCAGGGTGGATTTTATACCAGGGGCGGTTCACCCCCGGAGACCATGGCGGCACCGCTCTAAAACATGGCCATAATGTCACAGAACTACTGGTCTGGGCCTATTTTAATGGCCTTATCAGCCACGCTACTCACCTTGCAGCCTACTCTAAAAACGGCATGCCTAAACCCGTTGAGCTGCAAGCTTTGCAGGCACAGTTACAAAAGCTATTCCCCCATCCTGGTCTCCACGGGCAAACTTTGGATAACTATACTATTCCTCCCACCATTGAACGGGCGGTGGTTTTTATCAACGTGGGCATTGATCCCATGGCCCACCGCACCCGCCAAGGAATACACCTCACCAGCACCCAGGCCGATCCCTTGAGTTATGGCGGGGCGAGGGAAAATCTCGCCCTTTCCCTTGAGATGGTGTTGCTGTCAAGCTGGAAGGAAGTTCTGGTCATCCCCTACAGGGGAAGCCAAGGCATCTTAGATTGTCTCAGTGAATATCTCCGCTGGGCCCCCCTTTCAGAGGGGCAACCACCACCAGCGCTCACTACCGGCTGCTACTCCACAAGCCACGGGCGGCATATTGCCGAACGGATCGAAATCCTCTTCCAGAATATCGTGAGCTGCTATTATCAAAACTATCCTCCCCATACGCGATATGTACTGGGGATAGGACAAGATTATTTTATCTTGTGGTTTGAAAATGACAGTTTATATACCGAAAAATGGCCTAGCAGGGAAGCGCTGCTAAAAGCCCTAGGGCGCCCTCAACCCATTTTTACCCCTGTAGTCTTGGATCGGCATCTTTCCCACTGGGCCTTTTTACATCGCTTGTTTGAAGCTAATTTACCAGGGCAAGTACAGTGCTTCTATCGCACTCAATCCAAAGGAACAGAGCTTTTTATCTTAGACGAGCGCGGATCACTATTTCACCAGATTTATCCAGAAACAAACGCAAAAACCCTGTTGGCTCACTACTCACGTTTTCTTGATACCACCGTCGAACGCCTCAATTTGACGCTTTCACCGGGACACCACAATATAATTGTGGATAAAGCAGTCTATTACCGGCTACGTCAAAGTAACCACGGACCTTGGATACTCGAACGCATGCAACCCGCCCCTCCTCCCCAACCCAGCACCTATTTTCAGGTTCAGGTGCTAGGCGACGTGCTAGGTAATGACAAGATTTTTACGGTTTTTTGCGATAATCGGGAATTTTCCGCCTTTGAATATGGTGCCGACCTCTACCGAGAGGTGGCCCACCACATACTCCGGCAACGAAGCGATCATGAACCGTATCCTATTTATATCACCGATTTGGATCTCTCACCTGCCTTGCTCGATCGCGAATCCCTGGGTTCTATCCAAACCGTACACCTTCTTAACTATAAGCGTGTTATTGAAGATCAACTCAATCAAGCACTTGCCGAACTCACCTCCGATTAAGGCTTCCGCTCCCCCCTGCTCAGCTTTTATTATTAGCTAATCATTTCTCAATGAAGGGCCAAAAAACTATGATCAGAGCGGGTATCGTGGGTGGAACAGGATACACAGGAGTTGAGCTGCTACGCTTGCTTGCGAACCATCCAAATGTTGAAATCGCCGCCATCACCTCACGCACAGAGGCCGGCGCTGCAGTGAGCGAACTGTTTCCAAACCTCCGAGGTCACTTGGAACTTTGCTTTACCGAACCTGAACCTACCCGTTTAGCTGATGAGTGCGATGTGGTCTTCTTTGCTACCCCCCATGGAGTAGCTATGGATATGGTACCGGCACTGTTAGCGCAAAATACTCGAGTGATTGATCTATCCGCTGACTTTCGTCTCTCTGATCCGGTGGTATGGGAGCGCTGGTATGGGCGTCCCCACGCGGCGCCTGACTTATTAGCTGAGGCGGTCTATGGTTTACCGGAAATCAATCGAGAAACAATCGCCCAGGCGCGCCTAGTCGCCTGCCCAGGATGCTATCCTACCGCGGTACAACTGGGATTTCTGCCCCTGTTAGAGCAACAGCTAGTGGACCCCGGCCAGCTTATCGCTGATGCGAAGTCGGGTGCCAGTGGGGCTGGCCGTAAAGCGGCCCTAGGGACCCTCCTTTGCGAAGCGAGTGAAAATTTTAAGGCTTACGGGGTGAGTGGGCATCGCCACCTCCCTGAGATTATTCAAGGACTTCATCAAGCCAGTCAATCCCCTGTAGGCTTAACTTTTGTCCCCCATCTCACCCCCATGATTCGGGGAATTCATGCCACCCTCTACGCTCAGCTTCAACGAGAGACCGATCTCCAGGCCGTTTATGAACAACGGTATGCCACGGCTCCCTTCGTGGATGTATTGCCGCCAGGAAGTCATCCAGAAACGCGCAGCGTCCGGGGCAGCAATATGTGCCGCCTCGCTGTCCACCGTCCATCAGCGGGCAACACGGTCATCGTCCTCTCAGTGACCGATAATTTGGTAAAGGGCGCCTCGGGCCAGGCCGTCCAAAATATGAATCTCATGTTTGGCCAAGAGGAAACCTGTGGGTTGACCCACATTGCTGTCATCCCTTGATCTTCGCTTCCCTCTGCTCTAAGGATTCCCAAGCATAGATGGCAAAACGCACGGACCCCCGTATTGTCATCAAGGAACACCGTCCTTGGCGGGGATGGCTCTTTAGCATTGTCTTAATCACCGTGAGTGGGATTGGGGGTTGGCTGCTTTCCTCCCGCCTCCCTCCTCTCCTCCTAGAACAAACCCAAGGTACTCCCCAGTCGCCGGCATTGAGTTCCCAGGAACAACTTCCCCATCTACAACAAGAAAATATCCGTCTGCGGGAACGTCTAGCCCGGCTTCAACGGGAATTGGAAGTGGAACAGCATGCACGTGCTGATCTCAGCGCCAATTTAGTGAACTTACAAGACGAGATTCTGGGACTCAAACGTCAACTGGCCACTTATAAAGGACTGGTGAAATCCCTTGAAGAGAAGGGCCTCCATATCCAAGATCTCACTTTGAGTAAGACGGCAACAGAGCGCTTGCTCCACTACCGTTTGGTCCTTACCCAAGGCCGCAGAGTGGACCGGTTGACCCAAGGCCAAGTGCATTTGGCCATCCAAGGTGTATTAGATGGAAAACCGGCCCGGTTGGGACTCGATACCCTCTCCAAGGGTATCCCCCTTATGTTTAAGTTCAAGTATTTTCAAATCCTAGAAGGGGAATTATTGCTACCAAGAAATTTTAAACCAACTCAGGTTAAAGTTGCCCTAATCCCCAAGGACAATCCTTCCCAGCTAGTAGAGCAGACCTTTGACTGGAGATCATTAGGAGGCTAGCCACTATACTTCAAGGCCCACAATCCAAATTGACCATCCCTTGCCAGGAGAGCTTATGATGTTTAAACGTCAGAAAAAATCTAAGTGCAGCGCCCAACTCGATACTTTAATTGGAGAGCATACTCGGATTGAAGGCGATATCACCTTTAGTGGAGGACTACGGGTGGAAGGCTATGTAAAAGGAGATATCCTCGCCGAGGAGGAGGACTCCCTATTGACGATCAGCCAGGACGGGGCCATTGAAGGTCAAGTCAAAGTTCCCTATATCATTCTTAACGGTTCGATCACAGGCGATGTCCACGCTCGCGAGCGCATTGAACTGGCGCACCAAGCACAGATCCATGGAGATGTCTATTATCACTTTATTGAAATGGCGGTAGGCGCCAAAATCAATGGGAGTTTGATCCATATGGAAGAAAAGCAGATTCCCAACCTAAAACTAGCGACTGGAGCCGATAGGGAAACTACCTCCCCCATACAGGGTCTTAAAGAAAGCAATACTTGACTGTTCCAGTAGGTTTTAGATAATAAAAGGTTAATCTTTAAAATTTTGGAGATCACGCGATCATGAGCACAACTAACGCCATTAACGCCATGCCAAGTCCGTTAATATTTACCGATGCTGCCGCCAGCAAAGTCAAGGAGCTTATCGAGGAGGAAGGTAACGATAAACTAATGCTGCGGGTGTTTATTAGTGGTGGCGGGTGCTCAGGCTTCCAGTATGGATTTACCTTTGATGAAACCTGCCACGAAGGCGATACTCAGGTAGAAAACGGCGGGGTCACCTTACTCATTGATCCCACCAGCTATCAGTACTTGGTAGGAGCGGAAATCGACTATACCGAGGGCTTGGAAGGCGCTCAGTTTGTGATCCGTAACCCCAACGCGGCAACCACCTGTGGCTGTGGTTCCTCGTTCTCGGTTTAAAAATCCCCCGCTACTCTTTTGGTATGATTGCAGCGCGCCCGCATGCTGCGGGCGTTTTTGTACCCCCAGCTAGGTTTCAGAAACATTGCCCATGAGTGAACCTTACTATCGTTATCACGTATTTTTCTGCACTAATCAGCGGGATAATGGTCGCCCCTGTTGCCAGAACCATGATGCTTTAGCACTTCGAAACTATGCTAAAGAGAAAGTAAAAGCCCTCGGGTTGGCCCAGCAGCGTCAAGTGCGCATTAACACTGCGGGCTGCCTTAACCGATGCGCCCAGGGACCCACCATTGTGATCTACCCTGAGGGAACGTGGTATACCTATGCCAATCGTGAAGACATTGATGAAATTATCAATGAACACCTGATGAAGGGTCACCCCGTTGAGCGCCTGCGGATTTAAGAGGAGCTCCCCTGAGGAGAAGTGATTATGGATCCGGCTACCTATTGCCAAAATAGGGCAACCCAGCAAGGGACGAGTCTTTACTATAGCCTCCTCTTTCTGCCTGAACCTCAACGGCGGGCTGCCACCGCACTCTATGCTTACCAAAAAGAGATCGTTGGCATCGTAGCCGAGTGCTCCGATCTAGGCGTTGCCCAAACTAAACTCCAATGGTGGCAAGAGGAAATTACTCGGTTATTTACCGGTCATCCCCGGCATCCTGTCACCCAGTCCCTCGCTACTCCCATCAGAAGCTATCATCTCCCCCAACAATCCTTCCTGGAGGTAATTGAAGGCGTCAGCAGTGATTTAGGGCAATGGACTTATCCCTCTTTTCAGACCCTCATCTCCTATTGCCAGCAAGTCGCCGGGATCATTAGTTCAATGGCAGCCGAGATCTATGGTTACCAGGACCCAAAAACTCGACAATATGCTAAAAATCTGGGAGTTGCCTTACAATTGACCCATATCCTGCGCAATATACGCCAAGACGCTGCCCAAGGCCGTATTTACCTCCCTCGGGAAGAATTCACCCGTTTTAAGGTCCCGGTGGAAGATATCCTCTCTGGAGGAAGTGACAATTCCCAAGGGATGGCAACTCTCCTCGCCCAGCACGCAAGCCGGGCCCGTCAGTATTTTCACAGTGCCCTAGCTGAACTTGGCCAGCGTGATTACTATGCACAGCGCGCCGGGCTAACCCAAATAGCGCTAGGTCTGAGTCTTCTGAATGCCATCGAAGAAGAGGGCTACCCGGTCCTCAAACAACGAATTTCTTTAACCCCCTTGCGTAAGCTTTGGATCGCTTGGCGCACCTCACATCGTGCCCGCCGAGGCCTTGCTCCCCAGTATCAATAACTCTCCCCTCCATGGAGGGAAAAATCAGCGTTGCCCTCGGCCTTGTCCTCCCCTCCGTTGGCTGCTCGGTCGGGACTGGGTAGGACGCGGCTCCATTCCCGCCGCCTCTAATAAAGCTTTGAGCTCTGGTCGCTCAAGAAAACGCCAGCGCCCCAAACGCAATCCAGGGGGTAAGCGGATAGGCCCGAAGCGGATGCGTATTAGCCGACTCACTCGAACCCCTTGGGATTCCCAAAGACGTCGAACCTCCCGATTACGTCCTTCCCGGAGAATAACATGATACCAGTGATTGGCGCCCTCGCCACCAGCATCAAGTATTTGCTCAAAACGGGCCAGACCATCTTCTAATGTCACCCCCCCCTGTAGGCGCTCAATAACGTCCTCCGCCACGGTACCTAAAACCCGAACCGCATATTCCCGCTCTACTTGGGTGGAAGGATGCATCAAACGGTTAGCAAGTTCACCATCGGTCGTGAGCAACAAGAGACCGGAGGTATTGATATCCAAGCGCCCAACACTGATCCAGCGGCCCTGCTGGGGGCGTGGTAAAGACTGGAAAACATTGGGGCGCCCCTCCGGATCCTTGCGGCTACAAACCTCACCGGCCGGCTTATGATAAATAATGACTTGAGAAGAAGGGGGCTGCAACCGCTTGGGCGATATGGGCCGGCCATCAATAGTCACCCGATCCTTAACCGACACCTTATCCCCGAGCTGAGCTGGAACACCATTGACCCGAACCCGACCCGCTTTGATCCAAGCTTCAATCTCCCGGCGAGAACCTAGTCCCCCCCGAGCCAATATTTTTTGCAGGCGCTCTGCCACCAAATAAATACCTTTCTTTTCAGCAAACTACTGCTTGCGCAGGCCTTCATCAGGAGTGGGTACAGGCTCAGCGGAAATCTCTTCAGAGGGTGGCAGTTCTTGTTCCCGGACCGTATCCTCTTTCCCTAACCCCCCCTCGACCAAAGTGAGTTCTATTTGCGGTTCACCCAGAGTTTTTATTTCCGCCAGGGGTGGCAATTCATTCAAGCTCCTAAGATTAAATTGGTCTAGGAACTTGCGGGTGGTACCATACAAAGCAGGTCGTCCAGGGACTTCCCGGTGCCCAAGGACCCTGACCCACTCCCGCTCCTGCAAGGTCTTCATAATAGAACTGCTGACGGAAACGCCACGAATCTCTTCGATTTCCGCGCGGGTGATCGGCTGACGGTAAGCGATAAGGGCTAAAGTCTCTAAGAAGGCCCGAGAATAGCGGGAGGGCCGCTCTTCCCAGAGGCGGGAAATCCAAGGGGCTAATTCCTGTCGGATCTGGAAACGATAACCGCTATGGATCTCCTTCAACTCAATCCCCCGGCCTTCCCACTCTGCTGCAAGGTCCTCAAGCACCTTGCCTACCTGGTCTCGAGATGGCCGCCTCCTTTCATCAAACAGCTTACCCAACTGCTCCACCGACAAGGGCCGATCCGCTGCCAACAGCGCAGCTTCAATAATATTTTTTAGGGAACACAACTCACTCATGCCGCCACTGCCCTCACATGTAGCGGACCATAAGCCTCAGCCTGGACGACTTCCAGCAGGGACTCCTTCATCAGTTCCAGGATGGCTAGAAAAGTGACGACTACCCCCAAACGCCCCTCTTCTGGGCGGAATAAAGCGGTAAATTCGCAAAAACTATCGCCACTCACCCGGCTTAGCACTTCCCCCATACGCTCCCGTACCGATAAGGCTTCTTGAGTCACATGGTGGTGGCTGAACATTTCCGCCCGAGCCAATACCCCCTTAAGGGCAAACAAGAGATCGGCCAACTCAAGTTTGGGCTGAGGCTTGACCACCTGTTCAGGTGGAAGGTGGGCTCCCGTCGCGAAGACATCCCGGCCCACTCGAGGCAGCGAATCTAAATCCTCGGTGGCCTTCTTATAACGCTCATACTCTTGGAGGCGGCGAACCAATTCCGCCCGGGGATCCCCCTCTTCTTCAGCGGCCTCCTGGGGACGGGGCAATAACATCCTTGACTTAATTTCAGCGAGCCAAGCCGACATAACCAAGTACTCTGCCGCTAATTCTAGACGTAGCTCGCGCAGAATCTCAATGTATTCCATGTACTGGCGGGTAATCGCCGCGATAGGGATGTCCAAGATATCCAGATTTTGCCGCCGGATCAGATAGAGCAACAAGTCCAATGGTCCTTCAAAGGACTCCAGAAAGACTTCCAAGGCATCAGGGGGGATATAAAGATCATGGGGCAACTCGGTAATGGGCCGCCCTTGAACGACAGCAAGCGCTGGGACTACTGAAGGCGGCGTTTGCTCCGGTGTTTCACCCATGACTCCGAATCCTAGTAGTTTTCCAGTTAGCCTACTTGGTTTTCAGGGCTATTTATCGATAGGACAACCCCATCGCCTGACGCACCTCCTCCATCGTTTCTCGAGCCACCTCGCGGGCCGCTTCATTACCCTCATTGATAATCCGCTGGACTTCATCAGGATGACGGGCATACTCTTGCGCCCGCTCCCGAATGGGCTTTAATTCCGACTGGATGGCCTCAACAATGGGTTGTTTGCAATCCAAGCAACCAATGCCTGCTGTCCTGCATCCTTTTTGGACCCAATCTTTGACTTCTTCATTAGAGTACACCAGATGAAATTGCCAGACAGGGCACTTGTCCGGATCGCCGGGATCCGAGCGTCGCACCCGGGCCGGATCCGTAGGCATGGTTCGCAGCTTATGCTCCACCTGCTCCGGCGGCTCACGCAGGGCGATAGTATTGCCATAGGATTTAGACATTTTCTGCCCATCAAGCCCTGGCATGCGAGCGGCCGGGGTCAACAAGGCTTGCGGCTCCGGCAGAATGGTTTTACCGACCCCTTCCAGATAACCAAAGAGACGCTCCCGATCACCAAGGGTAAGGTTTTGCTGATTTTCCAGGAAAGCTCGGGCCTTCTCCAAGGCCTCCACATCCCCCTGTTCCTGGAAACGTCGGCGCAGCTCCCGATAGAGCTGAGCGTTTTTCTTGCCCATTTTTTTTATGGCCGCTTCCACTAATTCCTCAAAACCTGGCTCACGGCCATAGAGATGGTTAAAACGCCGGGCAATTTCCCGAGTAATCTCCACATGGGGAACTTGATCTTCCCCTACTGGGACCTTAGTTGCCCTGTAAATAAGGATATCAGCGCTTTGCAACAGCGGGTAGCCTAGAAAACCATAGGTCGCCAGATCCTTCTCTTTCAACTTTTCCTGTTGGTCCTTGTAGGTCGGCACCCGTTCCAACCACCCCAAGGGGGTCACCATGGAGAGTAGCAGATGCAGCTCTGCATGCTCCGGCACCTTCGACTGGATAAATAAAGTCGCTGCCGAAGGCTCAATACCTGCGGCCAACCAATCGATAACCATATCCCAGACGCTCTCCGTAATCACCTGGGGGTTTTCGTACTCCGTGGTCAAGGCATGCCAATCGGCCACGAAAAAAAAACAATTATATTCGTGCTGCAATTGAACCCAATTTTTTAGTACGCCATGATAGTGGCCAAGGTGTAGCTGCCCCGTTGGACGCATCCCTGAAAGCACGCGCTGGGACTGCAGGGAACTCAAAGCCATCCTCTTTCTCTCCCCCTTACCCTTATTGGGCTCCCATCAGAGTTAATAACCCGCCAAAGAATTCCCGCTTTGGCACCCCCACAAAATATACCAATCCGGTTAAAAGCCCATCCACCAAAGGCCACAGAACATACCACAAGATACCGGTAAACAGCAGGCCAAGGAGTATAAAAAAGCCGTAAGGCTCAACCCGGCTTACCTGATAGGCGAGAGGTCCAGGGAGCACCCCAACCAACACCCGTCCCCCATCGAGAGGGGGCAGGGGAATGAGGTTCAACATCATTAGAATGGCATTAATGAACATGCCGGCAATCCCCATATAGGCCAGAGGCACACCAATCATGGGAAAATCTAGCGCCAGGGCAATTCCAATGCGCGAGATAATCGCCCACAAAATCGCCATGACAAGGTTGGCCAAGGGTCCTGCCAAAGCCACAATGGCCATATCTCTCTGAGGATTGCGAAGTTTATCCCAGGATACAGGCACTGGCTTAGCCCAGCCGAAAACCACGCCACCGAGCATGAGCAAAATGCCCGGAACCAGCAAGGTGCCAATAGGATCAATATGATTGATAGGATTAAGCGTTAACCGCCCCATCATCTGGGCGGTGTGATCACCAAACCGAAGCGCCATCCAGCCGTGAGCCACCTCATGGACAGTAATAGCGAACAGTATAGGCAACACCCAAATGGCAATGCGCTGTACTACTGATAACTCTTCCATAACCCCATTATACCTACAATTGAGATAACATCAGGCGCTTCAAGAATAAAAGTAATGAGCTAGGCCCTCATCGGGTTGCTTCTGAGGGGGGCTGGATAACCGAAACGCCGCCCATATAAGGGTGCAATACTTCCGGTACACGGATGCTGCCATCGGCCTGCTGATAATTCTCCATGACTGCGACCAAAGCCCGACCCACCGCTAGCCCGGAACCATTAAGAGTATGCAGCCATGCTGGTTTTTGGGTTTCCGGATCGCGCCAACGGGCCTGGAGCCGACGCGCCTGAAAATCCAAAAAATTGCTGCAAGAGGAGATTTCCCGATAGGCCTGCTGTCCTGGCAACCATACCTCCAAGTCATAGGTTTTACTGCTGGCAAAACCGAGATCTCCTGCGCAGAGATTCATGACCCGATAGGGTAAGCCTAGCCGCTGCAGAATGACCTCTGCATGGCCGGTTAGGTTTTCATGGGCCTGGGGAGAGTCTTTTGGCGGCACAATCTGCACCAACTCTACCTTCTCAAATTGATGCTGGCGGATCATCCCCCGGGTATCCTTACCATAGGATCCAGCCTCGCTACGAAAGCAGGGGGTATGGGCCACATACTTGAGGGGCAGGCGCTCGGCAGGCAAAATTTCCGCCCGGACGAGATTGGTTACCGGAACTTCAGCAGTGGGAATGAGGTAATAGCCGGTATCACGGATAGCAAATAGGTCCTCCTCAAACTTGGGCAACTGCCCCGTCCCCTCCAAAGATTGGCGATTCACCAGATAGGGGACGTAAACCTCAGTATAGCCGTGCTCGCTGGTGTGCACATCCAGCATAAACTGGATAAGCGCCCGGTGCAAACGGGCTAAGAGGCCTGAGAGAGTTACAAAACGAGCGCCGCTCAGTTTTGCCGCGGTTTCAAAATCCATCCCCAGCGGCCCCCCCAAGTCCACATGATCTTTGGGAGCAAAACCTAAGGCAGGCGGCTCCCCCCAACGCCGCACCTCCACATTGTCCCTCTCGTCTCGACCCTCCGGCGTGCTGGCATCAGGCAGGTTGGGAATTCCCATCAGAATCTCATCGATTTGACTCTGGATCTCCCCCAAACGAGCCTCAGCAGCCTTGAGCCGATCCCCCAATTCGGCCACCTCCACCAGCAAGGGAGCAGCATCCTCCCCTTGCGCCTTGGCTTTACCGATGGCTTTGGAGCGGGCGTTTCGTTCGGCCTGAAGCTCTTGGGTGCGGACCTGCACCTCTTTGCGCTCGGCTTCTAGCGCGGCAAAAGCGGTCACATCCAGCTCAAATCCCCGCCGCGCTAATTGGCGGGCAGTCTCTGCTAGGGCATTTCTAAGTAATTTCGGATCAAGCATATTGCTGTCTGTCTTCCACAATAGTACGTGCAGGCCAACAAACCACATGGCCCGGCTTGATAATGTGGCAAAGAGTTTCCAATCTCGCCTCAACTTTAGCCGGCTTGTCAAAAAACTCTGTCACCATTTTAAAGATAACAGTCAGTTACCGATAATAATAACATTAGAAGGTGGAAATTATCTTTAATAAGAATAAGGCGCCATTTTAAAGCGTCTTTTTTGTTAGAGCAGAAAGATGAAACCCTGTCGAGAATGTCAACATCCCATTTCAGAGCAAGCCTTCTCCTGTCCCCGGTGTGGTGCGCCCTTCCCGGCACGAGACCAATGGGATGGCTGGGGGTTTGAATATAAATCGAGCGCCACCCTCCTTGGACTCCCCCTACTTCACATCTCTTTCAAGTACCGTCCCAACAGAGTACCGGTTCCCGCCAAGGGAGTTATCGCCATCGGGCAATTCGCTTGTGGTTTCATCACCCTCTCACAGTTTGGCATTGGAATCATCAGTATCAGCCAGTTTACAATTGCCGGGTTTGCCTTGGCTCAGTTTGCCATAGCTTATTCGCTCATTGCCCAGTTTGGATTATTTATCCATGAAGGACGCGGACAAATCGTGCTAAGTCTGATGGAATTCATTGGAATGCTTTACAGCGAGTAGAGTATAAAATGGGGAAAAATATAACTAAAAATAGATTGTTACTCGTCATATTTACCCTGATCAATATCGGAGGCTGTGGCACCCCCCCGAGCAAAGTGGATGGGCAGGCTAGAATAGTTCCCCAGAAAGCCACAGTTAATCTCGCCAATCCGGATAGGGTTACGAAACTACTTTATGCACAGTTCAATCATTGGAGAGGCACCAAGTACCGCTTTGGTGGTCTGAGCAAAAAAGGGATTGACTGTTCAGGTTTTGTGCATATTACATTTAAATCAAAGTTTGGCATACACCTGCCCAGGAATACCCAATTACAGTCAAAAACTGGATTAAAAATACCGAAAGCTGAATTGAGAGCAGGTGACCTGGTATTTTTTAAAACGAGCAAACGTAGCAGGCATGTAGGAATCTATGTGGAAAATAAAAAATTTATACATGTATCCACAAAAAAAGGAGTAATGATCTCCAAACTCGACAATATCTACTGGAAACCCAGATTTTGGATGGCAAGGAGATTAAAATATAAAAAAGTGGCAGGAACCCCCTACCATCCAGGGAAGCCAAATGGCGTGGATTAATCTTGTAGTCGCTGGATTATTAGAGATTATTTGGGCCATCGGGCTAAAATATACCGAGGGATTTACGAGGCCCTGGCCAAGCATTTTTACTATTGCGGCGATGGTTGCCAGTTTCTATTTTCTTTCCCAAGCCCTGAAAATTATTCCTATAGGCACAGGATACGCTATCTGGACAGGAATTGGGGTAGCAGGCACAACTATTTTAGGCATTATTCTCTTCTCTGAGTCGGCCGCCCTGCCCCGCCTAGGGTGTATCGCACTGATTGTGATCGGCATTATGGGGTTGAAATTAACATCACCTTAATAAAATGATTGCCATCATTTCTTTACTTGTCATTATCTCCCTTTCAATTCTTATTACCAGAGTTGCAACCATAGCGCTTGCCCATACAGGACTATCAGAGGAAACCGCCCGCTTCCAAGCCCGCTCTGCATTTACCGGCTCAGGTTTTACAACTGATGAAGCGGAGAGAGTGGTTAAGCATCCGGTCCGACGCCGGATCATCATGCTATTAATGTTACTTGGCAATGCCGGAATCGTTACCGCTGTTTCCTCGCTAATATTGGCCTTTGTTAATCAGGGTAATCCGGAACTGCTGGCAATAAAGATAACGTTGTTAGTGGCAGGTATCGTCACCCTCTGGGCCATTGCCTCTAGTCAATGGGTTGACCGCCATTTGGCGCGTTTAATCAATCAGGCGTTAAAACGCTATACCCAATTGGAAATAAAAGATTACGCTGATCTTATCCATCTAGCAGGCGATTACCGATTAGTGGAACTTCAGGTACGACCTCATGATTGGATTGCTAACAAAACCCTTGCAGAATCCTCATTATGGGAGGAAGGTATTGTAGTGCTTGGAATTGAGCGCCCCGATGGAACTTACTTAGGTGCCCCTGTCGGCACAACCAAAATTCTTCCTGGAGAGATCCTGATCCTTTATGGGCGAATTTCAGCGCTTAAAGAAATCGACAAGAGAAAAAATGATAAAAAAGGCGATCGAGAACACCAAGCAGCGGTAGCCAAGCAAAAGAGAATAATTCAATGAAAATCCATTATCTTCAACACGTGCCCTTCGAGACTCCTGCCAATATTGAAAAATGGGCAAAAACCAATGGCCATCCACTCTCGGCCACTCAGTTTTATCGTGGCGACCCGCTGCCTGAAATAGGATCGATTGATTGGCTAGTGGTCATGGGTGGCCCCATGAACATTGACGAGGAAGACAAATATCCTTGGCTGCTACAAGAAAAAAAATTCATCGAACAAGCCATCAAAGCAGAAAAAGTTGTGATTGGGATTTGTTTAGGTGCCCAATTGATTGCGGCGGTGCTAGGGGCGAAAGTATTTCAAAACCAATATAAAGAGATTGGATGGTTTCCTATCCAGTTCACAGAGGAAGCTAGGGCTTCGTCTCTATTTAATTTCTTGCCTCAAAAACTCAAGGTGTTCCACTGGCATGGGGATACCTTTGATTTACCGCCTGACGCCACTCGATTGGCCCAAAGCGAAGCATGTGCTAATCAAGCCTTCATTTATAATAAGAAAGTACTGGCTTTGCAATTTCACCTTGAAGTCAGGCCGGAAAACGTGCGGCAAATCATTGCTCACTGTGAACATGAACTTACTGGGGGTCAATATATCCAGAAATCGGAAGAGATGTTATCCCAGGAAGAAAACTTCAAAAAAATTAATGAGGCTATGGACGGTATTTTAAACAGGCTTCCAGGTTAGTCTTTGCTCATGTCACCATCAGGCAAATAGACCTGGTACTCTGCCTCATCCAATGCCTTTTTTATCCGGCAAACATGCTCCATCCCTCGGGTATGAACGATAAATTCGACTTCCGCTAACGGTAAGGATAAATTGGTGAATGCCCGTTGATGGCGAATCTCTACAATATTAGCTTCTGCACTGCCCAATAATTGAACCACTTCCCCAAGGGCGCCCGGTTGGTCGGGCACCGAAACCCGAATCCGGGCTAAACGGCCAGAGCGCACTAGACCCCGCTGGATAATGGAGGAAAGGACAAGCAAATCAATATTGCCACCGGAAAGGATAAGCCCTACCTGGCGCCCCTTAAATCGATCACGATGATGAACCAGTGCCGCCAATCCTACCGCACCTGCCCCTTCAACCACGGTCTTCTCTATTTCAAGCAACATCAGCACTGCCGCTTCTATGGCCTGTTCATCTACTAGCAAAATATCATCCACCCACTCGGTGATAGCGGCGAGGGTTATCTGCCCCGGTTGCTTCACCGCGATTCCTTCCGCAATCGTGGTGTGGCCACATTTAACGGGCATTCCCTGGGTGGCTTGAAACATAGAGGGGAAACGTGCCGATTCCACACCCACCACTTCCATCTCGGGTTTTAACCCCTTGGCGGCAATGGCCACACCAGAGATTAAGCCCCCTCCTCCCACCGGAACGACCAACGCCTCCAGGTCAGGATAAGAATCAAGCATTTCCAGGGCGATAGTCCCCTGACCTGCGATAATTTTTTCATCATCGTAAGGATGTACCAGCGTCAAACCCTGTTCCCTCGCTAGCTTCAAGGCATAGGTACTGGCTTCGCTCAAACCGGAGCCATAGAGGATAACTTCAGCCCCAAAGGCACGGGTGTGTTCCACCTTCACATTAGGCGTAAAACGGGGCATCACAATGGTTGCCGGGATGCCTAACCGTTGGGCGTGGTAGGCGACCGCCTGGGCATGATTCCCCGCGGACATGGCGATTACCCCCACTTTGCGCTCTTCGGGGGGCAATGACAGCAATTTAACCAAGGCTCCCCGTTCCTTAAAGGCGCCTGTAAAGTGAAGATTTTCAAATTTTAGAAATACCTCTGCGCCGGTAATCTCAGAGAGGGTACGGGAATGGGCACAAGGAGTTACCTCAAGGCTATCGGTGATTAAATCCGCTGCCTCACAGATATCTTGCAGAGTCACTGTCACAGTTGAACTTCCCACAAAATCGACACATCAACTAATCTTAGAAACGGCAGCCCGCAGGGGCACATCCAACCACCGTTTCTAGGATAATATTACGCAACTATCGCTACCCTGGCTATTAGGATTGACATATGCCGATTGTAGAAAAAGATCCCTGGCGCGCTCAGTATTTCGAAAACGTTCCCTGCCCCAAAGACTTGTTCATTCCAACCGACGATGAGCTGGCATGGCAGCTCTATCCCCAATACCGCTGGATTTATAACAAGATATCGATTTGCGAAAGCCAGGGCTTAGATTATGCCCCCCACGACATCTTGCCGCCCACCTTTCCGGTGTTTAGCAAGCCGATTTACAACCTCCGCGGCATGGGAAGCGGTAGCAAAATCATTGAGTCTGCCGAACAATACGAGCGGGAACAGGCGCCAGGACACATGTGGATGCCCCTATTGGAAGGTGAGCATGTGAGCACTGACGTGATAGTGGTGGACGGGGAACCTAAATGGTGGCGTCACACCATCGGTAAAGCGCTGGAGGGCGGCATCTTTGATTATTGGACGATCCTTGCCGAGCCCCGCCCCGTCATTGAAGATTATTGTGGACAGTGGCTACGCCAGCATCTAAAGGATTACACGGGAGCCCTCAACCTGGAAACCATCGGTGGCAAGATCATTGAGGCGCACCTGCGATTTGCCGATCAATGGCCCGATCTCTATGGCTCAGGTTGGTTGGACGCCCTTGTGGAACTTTATGCCCACCACCGTTGGCACTATCGGGATGAGCAACGCCGCACGGGCTACAGCGTCGTATTGTTTGGCGCCCATGGACTACACTATCCACACCTCAACCATAAGACTGTGGATGAAGTTTTGACCGAACCCGGGATTTCCAGCCTCCAGATTACCTTCCTGCCGGATAAGCCTCCGGAAGTCCACGCCATGCCCCCCGGTGGCTTTCGGTTGGCCATAGTGAACTGCTGGGACCTAGAAGCCGGCCTCGCCGCCCGGGAACGATTGGCTTTAGCCTTCTGGTCAACCCAAGAGATCCGCGCGGACAGGATAAGTATAGAGTAATGATGAAAGTCGTCACCTCATTCCCCCACCGGGTGCGGGAAATCGAAAACTGTTGGATCCCCATGTCCGACGGTTGCCGCCTAGCCGCCCGAATCTGGCTACCCGAGAATGCCACCCAATCTCCCGTCCCGGCCATTTTCGAGTATATCCCCTATCGTAAACGGGATTTTACCCGCCCCCGCGACGAACCCATGCACTGTTACTTTGCTGGCCACGGTTATGCCGCAGTACGGGTCGATGTTCGCGGCTCGGGGGACTCAGACGGCCTGTTACTAGACGAGTATCTCCAGCAAGAACAAGATGATGCCATCGAGGTTATCCGCTGGATTGCCTCCCAGCCTTGGTGTTCCGGTGCCATCGGCATGATGGGCATTTCCTGGGGCGGCTTCAATTCCTTGCAGGTAGCAGCTTTACAGCCCCCGGAGCTGAAGGCGATCATCACCCTCTGTTCCACCGATGACCGCTATGCCGATGACGCCCACTACATGGGCGGCTGCTTGCTAAACGAAAACCTGACTTGGGGTTCAGTGCTATTGACTTTTAATGCTTACCCCCCGGATCCTGAACTGGTGGGGGAGCGCTGGCGCGAAATGTGGATGGAACGGCTACACCATGCCGTTTTATTCCCCGAAGTTTGGCTACGCCACCCACGACGGGACAGGTACTGGCAACACGGCTCGGTATGCGAGGACTATAGCCGTATCCGCTGCCCCGTATATGCCATTGGCGGCTGGGCCGATGCCTATTCCAATGCCATCCCCCGGCTATTAAAAGGGTTGTCAGTGCCCCGTAAGGGATTGATCGGCCCCTGGACCCACACTTTCCCCCATGAGGGCACCCCTGGACCCACTATTGGCTTCTTACAGGAAGCCCTACGCTGGTGGGATCACTGGCTCAAAGGGATTGATCGAGGAATCATGGAGGAACCCCTATACCGGGTATGGATGCAAGAAAGCCTGCCCCCCCAACCCTTTTATGAAGAACGTCCCGGTCGTTGGGTGGCGGAACAGCACTGGCCTTCTCCACGGATTACACCCTTGCGGCTGATATTGAACCCCAATCGTCTAGAGCGGGAGGCAACCGCCGAAACAAAACTGATGTTCCAGTCTCCTCAGACCACCGGCCTCACTGCCGGCGACTGGTGCGGCTTTGGCGCGGATGGGGAAATGCCCATCGACCAACGTGAAGATGATGGTAAATCCCTGACCTTTGATTCTGCCCCTCTGGACCAGCGCCTGGAAATTCTGGGAGCTCCCCTAGTCGCCTTGGAGCTTGCCCTAGATCAACCCGGCGCCCTCATCGCCGTACGCCTGAATGATGTCGCTCCCGATGGTGCTTCAACCCGAGTGACTTATGGTCTGCTCAATCTCACCCATCGCCACAGCCATGAGTCTCCTGAACCTTTAAAACCAGGCAAACGCTATACCGTCCAAGTCCAACTCAATGACATCGCCCATGCTTTCCCTCCAGGTCATACCCTCCGGTTGGCGGTCTCTACCAGCTATTGGCCGGTGGCATGGCCCTCTCCGGAGCCGGTTCATCTGACCCTATTCACGGGTAATAGTCACCTAGACCTACCGGTGCGCCCCCCCGACCCCCAAGACCCATCGCTGCGCCCTTTTGAAAAACCAGAAAAGGCGCCTGCCCCCGCGCACCTCACCTTGCGGCCGGCAAAATTTCAACGCACTATTGAGCGGGATCTTTCCACCAATGAAACCTTGTATACCATTTTCAGTGACGGCGGTGATTTCGATGGGGCGGCAGTCGCCCACCTCCACGCCATTGACTTAGACCTTGGCCATACGATCCTAAAACGTTTTCGCATCGGCGAGACCGATCCCCTATCAGCCCGTGCGGAAAACGAGCAAAATGCCTTACTCCGCCGCGGTGACTGGGAAATCCGCATTAAAGCCCGAACCTGCCTGTCCTCAGACCAAGATAGCTTTCACCTCTACGCGGACCTGGAGGCCTATGAAGGGAAAACATTGGTTTTCTCTCGCCGCTGGGAGGAGACCATCCCCCGGGATCGGGTTTAAGCTAAGGATTACTCCCTAGCTGGTTTGGTAGATACCTGCCTTTATCTATATCGAACTTGGGCAGCATGGAGGATTCTTTCCAATAGCTCGGCATAATGGTATCCGGCAAATCCCGCCATCAAATTCAACTTGCCATCCCAACACCAAGCAGGATTAGGATTGACCTCTAACAATTTAATTTCACCCTGGGCATCGGTGCGGAAGTCGAACCGGGCATAATCCCGGCAACCCAACCGTTCGAATAAGAACAGGCAATAATCCACCAAACGCTGGCGCAGATCCTCCTTCAGGGAGGCCTCACAATATTTAATATCGGTCCAGTAAGGTGATTGAGGATCGATTTTAGAAGCATAGGCCAGGATGGGGGGTAAACGACTGGCCACCAGCTTACTATAGTCCACCGCTAGGATAGGCAATATCATAAAACCAGAGGCTGGATTACCCAGTACGCCAACGCTATATTCCTCGCCGGGTAAAAATTCTTGGATCAGCAAATCCCAGTTCGGGAATTCCATAGCGAGCTTATTGAGATAGGCGCGGGCTTGCTGTTCGTCGTGGACCAGGGAGTCTTTGGTGATCCCCAAACTGCCATCTGCCCGGTTAGGTTTGATTAAAACAGGAAAATTTTGGGATACTGCCCCATGGCGGTCATTGCCGCGAACAAAGGTTTCGGCAGGCACAGGAATGCCATGGGTCCTCGCCACCGACCGCACTAAGGACTTGTCATAGCACATCCCCAGACAAGTGGGCCCTGCACCGCTATAGGGGATTCCAAGCATTTCCAGCAGTGCCGGGATATGGAGTTCCTGACGAGCTTGGTTTTTATAGCCCGTATCACAAAAATTGAGGACAAAGTCCGGAGGATCGGCGGTGAGATTGGCGATCAGCGTCGAATGGTTATCCAAATAAGTAAAGCGGTAATCCTGCAACTCTCCCAAGGCCTCTTTAACTCTGTCAACCGCTTCTATATCCTCGGCACTAAAGCGGCCGCCGATTTTGGATTCATCCGGCAAGCGCGGATCACCTAAAATGACTGTGATATGGGGGAAAATCAGCTCCCTAGGGGGGCAAAAATCATCCCTAACTGCAGGCATGCGAGTTCCTTAAAATATTTAACTGCGTAACCCTAGCCATTTCTTGGATTATTACGGCAGGTAAACCTAGTTTAGCAACAAAATCTACTCATTATTATCTCTCAAGGTCTTCCCATCATGGTTAAGCAAGCCCGTGTAATAGGAAATGTCATTTTCCTAGGTGCAATATGCAGTAGCCTATTATGGCTTCGGTGGGGAGATATTCCTGCCCATCTTGATGCCCTTGTCCTCGGTATTTTGGGAGGTGCTGTCCACGGAGGGCTCTATTGGCGGCGTTTGTCCCATCGCATCACACGCCAAGACCGGCGCTTTGGGCGAAATCGGATTTTTGTCCATTATTTATCTTTATTTGAGTTGCTATTAGCTGCTGCCACTTGGAGTCTTTATCTTCTTATTGCCTTGGCTCTTTTAGTATTGGCAGGCTTTCTCTTGGATCTCTTTTCCGGACACTGGTGGAGTATTTTAATGGGGAGTTTCGGCACCACGGCAACCCTGGTCTTGGGGGGCAATATTATTCGCTATGAGCGCCATTATGGAACGCTTTATTACCAATACGATAGTCGCTCTTGGCTTGGAGGAGAAGGGCTGCTCTATCAGCGGGGAAAGACGGTCCAGCCCCTCACCCCCAAAGGCAAAATCATGATCAATGGGGAGTTATGGAATGCGATCTCTCTAGGTGGCGAAAACATCGAAGTCGGAGCGTATGTGGAAGTGATTTCCCGGGAGGGACTCACCCTCTATGTGGATAGTCTCCCTCAATAGCCTTCTTTCAAGGTTTTCCAGTCAGCAAGCGCCGATCGGCGCGCTGGAGTGCCTCGGGGGAACCATGCAGGATTAAGGCATCTTCAGCTTCAATACGCATTTCCGGCGTCGGGTTAGCCCTTCTAATCCCCTGGCGACGCACGGCAGTCACGGTAACCCCGTGGCGACCAAGGGCAAGTTCTTGTAATGTACGCCCTACGGCATAGCCCCCTTTCGGGACCCGAAAGACTTGCAACCGCTCGCGCCGACGGGGAGATCGGCGGCCATGGAAAAAAGTCCGTAACAAACTATAGCGATCGGCCCGAACCTCGGTGCTACGTCTGAGTACTCTTCTGATCGGAACGCCAAGCAACAACAAAATATGAGCGGCTAGGGTCAGACTAGCTTCCAAGGCATCGGGGATCACTTCCGTGGCGCCGGCATTCAAGAGTTCTTCTAAATGGGTATCGTCTATAGTTCGCACCAGAATAGAAATATCCGGCCGGGAAGCATGGATATGGCCTAGGGCCTTCAGCGCCGAGCGCGTGTCATTAAAGGTGATGACCACAGCCTGGGCCCGCTCCAACCCCGCAGCATGCAGTATATGTTCACGAGTCACATCACCATAGCTGACCGGCTCACCTGCCTCAGTAGCAGCCCGTACTCGATAAGGGTCCAAGTCCACGGCAATATAGGGAAAATTTTCTTCGGCCAGAAATCGCCCAATATTCTGCCCCACACGACCATAACCACAGAGGATAATATGGGACTCTAAACCCTTCGCCGTTTCCGCCACTTGTTGAGCAATACCGGTGCGAATTCGTTGCAGGCTGCCGGCAAAAAAGTATTCAGCTAACGTCGTATTAAATCGAATCAACACCGGCGCCACGGTCATGCTCAACAGCACAGCGCTCAATATCACTTGCCCAACAGCCCCCCCCAACAATCCCATATCCAGCGCTAGAAACAGAATGACGAGGCTAAACTCCCCCCCTTGCGCAAGGACGATCCCTACCCGTAATGCCGTACTAGCAGGCAAATGGCTGGCTTTGGCCAGCCCCGCAATCACCCCCCCCTTTACCACTATCAGGCCGGTAGCCAACAAGACCGCTGCTGGCCAAACCTGAACCAGAACTTTCAGATCCACGAGCATGCCCATGGTAATAAAAAATAAGCCTAGCAGGACGTCTTGGAAGGGACGAATATCCGCCTCAACTTGGTGTCTGAATTCCGTCTCCCCTAGCACCATTCCCGCCATAAACCCTCCCAGAATCAGCGATAGCCCCGCCTTTTGTCCAAACCAGGCTGCCCCCAGGCTCACCAGGAGAATAGCCAACATGAACAACTCCGGGGAATGGAGGGAAGCAATGTGGCGAAAAAATGGCCGCACGCCCCAACGTCCTAAAAAGAGCAGAATAAAAAACACCCCGGCTCCCTGGGTCAAGACTGCTACCATGTCCGAAAAACGCAGCCAGGGGGTTCCTTCCGCCAATACCGGCAAAATCAATAACAGGACGATTGTGGCCAGATCTTGAAACAACAGAATACCCACTGCGGTATGGCCCAGCCGAGTGTGAATTTCCGTTTGCTCAACCAATTGCCGGCATACGATAGCTGTCGAGGACATCGCAAGCGCTACTCCCACGGCAAATGCCGCCGCCGGCTGGAGGCCAAAGAAGCCAGCCGCCCCCCCTATCACCAGGGTCGTCAGCCCCAGTTGCATCCCCCCCAGACCCAACACCGTAGTTTTGTCTGCCAATAAGCGAGGGAGGGAGAACTCCAGGCCAATAGTGAACATTAAAAAAATCACCCCCAGCTCTCCCAACCGACGAACAGCTTCTAGGTCCTGCACCCACCCCAGCGCATGGGGCCCCACAATCACCCCCACCAGCAAATAGCCGACAATGGGGGATAAGCGCGCCCGCTGGATCAATCCAACGACCACGAGAGCAGTGCCCAGAAGAATTAAGATATTATCGATTAGCAATTGTCTTACCGGTTTGCTCGCTAGAGGTGAGAAGAAACGTGAGCGGCCCAAAGCAATGACAAAATCGCCGTCCAACTATTGATTAGACAGACGGCCTATGGGTTTATTTCCGTCTTTTTCAACGCATTCTTCCCGTTGTCATTTGTCGGCTATACTTTTAATTATGGCTGCCTACAGAACGGAAGACATCCGCAATATTGCCCTAGTCGGGCATAGCGCCTGTGGTAAGACCACCTTGGTCGAAGCGCTGCTCTACCAATCGGGGATACGCAGTACGTTGGGGAGTGTGGAAAAAGGCGATACAGTCAGTGACTTTGACCCTCAAGAACAACGCCATCAGCACTCTTTGAATGCTTCGCTTATTGGACTGGATTATCAGGGCTGCCATATCAACCTCATTGACACCCCCGGGGACCCGGATCTTGTCGGTCGAACCTTAAGTGTTCTACCCGCCGTAGAGACAGTGGCGATGGTGATCAACGCCCAGTCTGGCATCGAAACCATGACTCGGCGCTTGATGGAGCAGGTGATCAGCCATCGAATGGCCTGCATCCTTATCCTCAACAAAATTGATACGGCACCTGCCCATCTGCAAACAGGCTTGGAGGAAATTCAAACCCTTGTTGGTCCTGAATGCCTGCCTATCAATCTTCCTGCCGAGGGCGCATCCAGGATTATTGACTGCTTTAACCGAGACTCCGGCGAAACCGATTTTTTTTCGGTTGCCAAGGCCCATACGGCCCTCTTGGACCAAGTGGTTGAAGTCGATGAGGCAATGATGGAACATTACTTGGAAAAAGGGAGTATTACCGCCGAGCAACTCCATGCCCCCTTCGAGACGGCCTTGCGTGAAGGGCATCTGATTCCTGTTTGCTTTACCTCGGCCCGTACGGGCGCTGGAATCCAGGAGCTGCTTGACATCTTTGTGAATCTTGCCCCCAATCCCCGGGAAGGGACACCCCATATTTTTGTGAAGGGCTATGGAGAGACCACCCAACGCCTGCTGGCGTTACCGGAGGCGGATAAACCCGTACTTGCCCATGTATTTAAAGTGGAATACGACCCCTTTGTAGGCAAGATGGGCACCATGCGTATCCATCGCGGCACCATCCGGAAAGGCCACCAACTCCTTATTGATGAGGGGGAAAAAGCCTTCAAAGTCTCTCATTTATTCCGGCTACAAGGCAAAGAGCATCTGGAGATGGCAGAGGCTATTCCAGGGGACATTTGCGCGGTGGCCAAAGTGGAAGACTTGCACCTCGACGCCATTTTGCACGGTTCCCATGAGGAAGATGAGGTCCATGCCGAACCCATGGATTATCCCATACCACTGGCAGGACTAGCTCTGGAACCTCAAAGTCGCAGTGACCAACAAAAGGTATCCGATGTGCTGCACAAGCTTGTCGCCGAGGATCCCTGCCTGCGGATTGAACACGACATCGCCGCCAATGAGACGGTCCTGCGAGGTCTTGGCGAATACCATCTGCGGATGGTTCTCGAAAAAATGGATGATCGCTACCATGTCCGGGTGGCGACCCATCCCCCCAGCATTCCCTACCGGGAAACCATTACCCGAGCCGCACAGGGGCATCATCGGCATAAGAAGCAAACAGGAGGGGCCGGCCAATTTGGGGAGGTATTCCTCGAAGTAGAACCTTTGGCACGGGGGGCCGGCTTCGAGTTTATGAATAAGGTCACTGGAGGGGCTATTCCCTCCCAATTTATCCCTGCGGTGGAAAAGGGTGTCCGACAGGCCCTGGAGTCCGGCGCTATCGCAGGCTATCCTTTGCAGGATTTACGGGTCACTGTCACAGATGGCAAATATCATCCGGTCGATTCCAAAGAAATCGCCTTTATCATTGCGGGCCGAAAGGCCTTTTTGGATGCTGTCATTAAAGCAGCCCCCATCGTGCTGGAACCTCTAGTCAATCTGGAAGTGGCTGCACCCAATAGCAATATGGGGGATATTACCGGGGATTTGGCCGCTCGCCGTGCCCGCATCAATCAGACCACCCCCCATGCAGATGGCCAGGTCGTTATCATTGCCCAGGCTCCCCTTGCTGAACTCAGCGATTACGCCTCTCGCCTCAAATCCCTTACCGGAGGGGCTGGCGCCTACTCCATGGAGTTCAGTCATTATGAGCCGACCCTCGCCAATGCCCAAAAGGAGTTGGTGGCACGCTATAGGGCAGGATAACGGCTAAGCCAACAAACTAACGCAAATCACTGCTAACATGTTATAAAGAAACTCCAATAAAACAGTTCACAGTTATTTAAGGTGCCAGAATGGAAGATTTATCCACGATGCAATGCGAAGCCTGTCGTGCAGGGGCGCCACAGGTGACAGAAACAGAAATCCAGGAACTCCATCCGCAAGTGCCTGAATGGGAAATTATTGAAGAAAATAATATTCGTCGCCTGCAACGAATTTTTAAATTTGGCAACTTTGCCGAAGCACTGGACTTTACCAATAAAGTTGGCGCCCTAGCAGAAGAGGCAGGGCATCACCCTGCCATTTTAACGGAATATGGACAAGTGACTGTGACCTGGTGGTCCCATAAAATTAAAGGGCTTCACAAAAATGATTTCATCATGGCAGCTAAAACAGATCAATTGCAGCAGTATTAAACCACCCGTCTACGGGAAACAGCCGCTCAACCAATAACTGATGCACCCGAGAATTGAAGATAAAGGCTAAAAAATCATCTACAGGAGGGGCTAAATAAAACAAAGCCCCTATTAGCAGATAGAGCAACCCGGTCTTAAGCGGGGCGCGGAAACTGCCCAAGTTTAGGGCAGTGCCGAAAGAGCGCTTCACACTCATCCCCATCAGATCTACACTGTAGAGTTCATCCAAAATTAAGTGAGTGAGAAAACCTAGAAATACAAAAGCGCCACAGAGCCAAGCGTTGAGCACCGGGACCTCAAGTGCCTGCACCATCAGCACCACGGTGCCTAACGAAAAAAACAGCGCCGCAGGAATGGAATGAATAAGACCACGATGAACAGTGAGCTGGGTAAACAAGGAAAATATTCCGTAGCGGATAATAATAAAAGAAGCCCCCCATAAAAGCACCAATTCTATAAGAGAGTAATGGGCCCCCAAGTATAAAACCAAGAAAAAACCGGTCATGACCCCGAGCACATTAAACGTCCAGCGAACGGGTATGGAACTGTCAGAATCAATATCAGGAAGTATCCCACCGACCACACCTAAGACAAAATAGGTCATCAGTATCTGTGCTGGGAAAGTCTGCGTTACCATAAGCACGGTAGCCCCGATGCCGCTTACCGCCGCCGCACCAATCATATGGGTATTAAAGTCTGCCATTGTCAATCATGATGAAAATAAAAAAAGATACCGCAAAAAGTCAACATTCCTCGCCCCATCCCCTGGACCGAATTGCACTCTTGGGGATTACGATTGCTATTCTAAGCGCATTTGCAGCGGCCTTATCAGGATTCGGACATCGTCTAGGTTGGTGGCACTTTGCGACTGGCTTTTCAATCCTGCGTTGGGCAGCTCTCGGTGCCCTTGGTAGCACTGTTCTCTCCTTGTGGGGCGCTTTTCGTGCCCGACCACGACGGCAGCGGAGGGGGTTCTGGCCGGCCTTGCTAGGCCTTACCCTCAGCTTGGCAGTGCTCTCCATCCCCCTTTACTGGTTGCTCACGGCACGCTCGGTGCCTCCCATCCACGATATCACCACTGACACCCAGAATCCGCCTGCCTTTTCAGTGCTTCTTCCCCTCCGTGCCGATGCCCCTAATCCCTCTCACTATGGAGGTCCTAATATTGCTGCCCAGCAACAAGAAGCCTATCCAGAGATTAAACCTCTTCGCCTACCCCTAAATAGTAAAGCCGCACTGGATGAAGCACTAGCCGTCGCCCATAGCCTGGGGTGGAAAGTAATCGGGGTCGAATCACCTGAGACGGAAAAAGGTAATATCCACATCGAAGCTACCGATTCGACATTCTGGTTTGGCTTTGTCGACGACATCGTCGTTCGCATCACGCCGCTTGACAAGGGTTCTAAAATTGATGTGCGCTCCGTCTCCCGGGTAGGCCGCAGTGATGTAGGCACCAATGCGCGCCGGATCCACGCTTTCTTAACGGCACTAAAAGAGCGCGCAGCAATAAAATGACAAAAAATAAACGTCCAAAATTTATAGCCCTTACCGTTTAAATGGGGCAACAATCTGGCCAATTATTCCATTGCCCTGAGAAGCTGGGGAGGTTCTATACCATATCCTTGAGCGAAATCAACCCCAATTTCTTGGAGTTTTGCCAAAATAGCCTTGTTTTCCACATATTCAGCAATAACCTTCTTACCCATGAAATGGCCAATTTCATTAATAGATTTGACGACGGCGTAATCATTAGGGTTAGTGGTGATATCTTTTACAAAAGTCCCATCGATCTTGAGATAATCCACCGGAAGGTTTTTCAAGTATGAATAGGAAGACAAGCCGCTGCCAAAATCATCTAGAGAGAAATAGCAGCCGAGGGTTTTCATTTCCTGAATAAACCGGGCGGAGCTAGAGAGGCTTGCCACACCAGCAGTTTCTGTGGCCTCAAAGCAGACTCTGTGTGGGGGGGCACCTGTTCTATGAAATTCGCGTTTGACAAACTCTGCTAGCCTCTCATCACTTAGGGATTGCCCCGAAAGATTGATAGCCACCCCCCCAAGCTGTTCTAGCCTCTCCCGGTGATCAGCCATCCACTGGAGTACGGATTGAACCACCCATCGATCAATAGCCGCCATCCGGTGATAGAATTCTGCCGTCTGAATAAATTCACCGGCAGCAATCCATTGCCCATCTTGGTCCCGGAAGCGCAGCAAGATCTCATAATGGGGTTCCATTGCTGAATGAATCGCAATAGGTATAATCCGCTGACACCATAACTGTAAGCGGTTATCTTCTAATACCTCACCGATTCTTGCAACCCACTCCACCATACTATGGCGACGTACAAACTCCTCATCATCGAGCTCGCAAACGCGAATGCGGTTTCTTCCCGCCTCCTTTGCTTTCGTACAGGCGGTCTCTACCCGTTGCAACAAAATGGCAGCATCCCGGTTTTGATCAGATACCGCCACCAAACCAATACTGACACCTACGGAAAGACGTTTGTTATTCCAAGCTAGCTGATAGTTTTCAATGGCGATGCGTTGTTGCTCTGCAATCTTATAGCCTTCCCTTAGGGAACATTGAGTTAACAACACCCCAAATTCATTGTCTCCTAAACGAGCCAGAATGCCTCGATCCGCCACAAATTGTGCCAACAACTGGGCAATTTCTTTCAATAATGCATCCCCTGCCTCATAACCACAGGTGCTATTGATAATTTTAAACTGATCTAGATCCAAGTAGAGTAAGACATGCTGGTGATGTTCGTGCTTTGCCCTAACCAAGGCATGATTCATTCGCTTTTCAAATTCTTTGCGGTTAATCAACCCGGTGAGCGGATCATGAGTCGCTTCATAAGCGATATGATTATGGAATCTTTGGAGTACCGCGTATTGCGCCCGATCTAAAAGAGGCACATTAGCATCGTCCAGCATGGTGGCCGTTCCGCGGCGGAGCTGCATTGCCACTTCATTAAGACTGAGAGTAGCCGCTTTCTTACCTTTAGCATCCACAAAAACAAAGGTAGTAAAATCTTCAGCCACCCACACTAGCTGCAAGCGTCGTGGGCAACCTTGGCGATCAGTAAACTGTACCCAAGAATTCAAGGGCAACCGTTTGGCCCGATTCACCCAATTCTCTGAGTCCTTCTCCTGGTCTTTTAGGGTCGGGGCCTGGTGGCCCCAAACCTTACCGCGGCTAGCCCCTGCCTTTAGCCCCTGCGGTGTTTCAGCGATCATCCGTCTGTTTTTTTTTAACTGTTGCTGAGCCTGGTAGCTTTCAACCACTTGAGCAATATTGCTAGAAACGGACTGGGTACGCTGCTCAGCAATCCGCTTAAGCTCCTTTAAGACCTTAGAAAAGATGCCAACGTCATGTTCAAAATCGTGGGCAATATAATTGACTAGATGAGCGATTCTAGCCTCAAATTGGGCATCAGCCTCATCACGCTCCTCGCTAGGAGGAATTTCAAACTGCGCCAGCAGGTTAAGAACCTGCCGTGCAGGATGGGTTTCCTTATCTACAAAAGCTTTATCCAGGACAGCGAGCCGCAATAAGGGAATTTCCAACTGCCTGATCCAGCTCCTGGCGTTCTCCGGCAAGGCTTTGTCTTCAAGAATGGAGACCAACAGATTACCCACAATTTCAATGAGATCGTGGGCCTCGCTGCTGCTAGGCTCATCATGAGCAGCACGTTCCTGGGGGGTTATCTTGGGTGATAGCTGTGCTAGCAAATCAGCAACCCTATCCTCGCTGCCGGTATTTGCCTTCTGATCAGGGCTAAGATCTGCAAGCGCCTCAAGCAACTCCTCTTCTCTTTTCAATGAGCCAGCAGAAGTGTAGCTCCCTCTCGAGCGTTGACCACGCAGTTTATATAATCCAAGCAATTCTCGAGTCACCCTATAAGCCTCCGCGGCAGCTAGGGCAGGGACAGGTTCTTGGGGGCGTTCAAGGCCGAAAGCTTCCTGGGGCACTGATTTCTGAACCGGGGATGGAGGCATTGCCTCAGGGGTAATACGGCCCCTTGATGGCTCTTCCTGTTCACTAGGCGGGGAGGAAGTAACTCCATGAGGTGCAACTGGCTGCTCGCTAAATGACGCTGCTCCATTTTGAGCGCTCTGGCCCTGGGGGGTAGCAAATTTACGCTCTAATGATGGCAGGATACCTTCCGCCTTTAACAACTCGTTTAAACGGTTATATAACACCCCCAACTTATCTTCAGCAGCCTCCTTAAATACCTTGTAGATACGCTGCTTGATATAATGTCCTATCTCTAAATCTCGGATTGCATCTTGCAATGCACGGCAAATAGCCCTTGGGCCTACAGGGTTATTCTCCTTGTCAACGGAGATCCCCAGAAGGCGAGCGAAGCGCTTCTCAACCTCGAACAATGGGTCGGCATAGTAAGCTTCCATTTTCGATACGGCTTCAGCAATTGCTAGCCAATCTTCAAATTCCTCCTTACCGACGACGGCAAGCTTGGAGGATTCCGCCTGATTTTCCTGTGGGGGCAGAGTGCCCCTCGTATTAGCGCTTAAATCCTCCAACTGTGCTAAGAGGGTTTTTTGACACTTTTCCTCCACCTGCTGGCGATGGCCCTTTATTTCTTCAATCGCCTCAAGATAGAAAGTCTGCTCCAAATTATTTTCCGCATCCCTGGCACAAAGAAATAGGGTTTCATCCAGCTGCTCAAAGAAATCCTTTAAAATTATAGGGAAATAATCTGCCACTTGTTTCCGACAAGCTTCTAGAAGAGCATTGCTTCCTTCCCTGTTTTTTGGCTCATTGAGGGAACGGGTTTGTTTTGTGCCCAGTTTTGGTTTGGAGGGCGTTTGCCGCGCCTGGGCGGTAAGAAAGTGGAGGGCTTGCAGTACCGCGGGCCCAGTCTCAGAAAATGCTGCCCCAATTCCCCCTTCAGAAACCCGGACTATACGTACGTTGAGGGAAAAATTCTTATTGCCCGCAGAAGTTGCACAAGAAAAATGAACAGTGATTGTTTCACCCGTATGCTCTCGAAGCTGGATATAGGTTGCCTGAGGATCCCTAGGAACTAAAAAAAATCCACCCAGACAAAAATCTCGGATTTCCACGTCGCACCGCATTAATCGTGGACTGCTGATATAGGCGTCCATTTGTATGGGCTGGCGCGGAAAGGCACGGCGATCTAAGTTACTCCCCTGGGATGTATACATACTTTTAACTCAATTAAAGTTCTGTCTATATTGACTAACGGAAGGCGCCCTAAAATACCTTATGGGTATCGACCGTAGCCAGTCACTCCTTTAATGAGCTGATATCCAGCACTCATTCGATTTTGATCATCTTTAGTGAACCGTTTTGCCTCGATCGGCCTGCTCGGCTTGGAGGCTTCTCAAACCGTCTTTTAAAACCTTAGGGTTGGGTAGTCGGTAATTAACTGTCTATATTTATTATTTAAGCAAGCCTGCCGCATTCAGCCCCCCATAAAAGGAGAACAAAATGGCTCAGGCGAATAGCGACGACCGCACCAATGAGTGGTTTGTCCCCTCTTTTGGTCCATTGAAGCTCCGAGTCCTGATAGGGCTGTTGTTTCTGCCATACACCAGCATGGTTCTCGCTTATACGGTGATTGGTTCAATGCTCGCCCAGACGATACACTGGGACCGGGTAGTTGCTATCCTGCTCATTTATTTTCTCGCTTTAGGCATTGGCGCCCATGCCCTGGACGCCCTAGGCAGCAAGAATATCAAACCCTGGGGCCATGTCTTTTCAGTGAACCAACTCCGTATCCTCGCCACTTTCTCCCTCATCGCCGCCTATGGGATTGGCATTTACTATATGCTCGTCCATACCCCCCTGCTCTGGCTCATTGCTATCCCCGAAGGTTTTTTTGTCCTCGCTTACAATCTAGAGTGGTTCAAGGGACGATTTCATAGCGATGGCTGGTTTGCATTATCCTGGGGAAGCCTACCCGTCCTTGGAGGCTATATTCTGCAAACCAACCAAATATCCCTGGCGGCTCTGCTCGTAGGCGCTGCCATGGGCTTTTTAAGCCTGGTGGAAATCAAGGCTTCCCGTCCCTATAAAGCGCTCAAACGGGCCCGCACCTTGGATAGAGTTGATAAAGATCGGGCCCAAGCTCAGACGCTAGAAAGTATATTAAAGAGTATCAGCCTAGGGGTTATCTTACTTGGCGTTGGTATGGCGGTCTGGCGCGGGTGGGCCTAAAGAAAAGGAGTAGATTGGATGAATTTTCTCAACTACTGGAGAGAGACCCGTAGCCGGCTTGACCAAGAGCTACGCTGCCAAATACCTATGCTTTTTTCTGCCCTCCCTCCGCCGCAGATAAAGACTATCCAGCAAATTATTAGGGACGGCAAGCGTGTTCGAGGCTGCTTGGTCTGTCTTATCAACAATGCTCTGGGAGGAAAGACCGAAGATGCCCTACCAAGAGCAATAGCCATCGAGTGCATTCAAGCGGCCTCGCTTATCCATGACGATTACGTAGATGAGGACATCATCCGCCGCAAGCGTCCTGCGACCTGGACCGTGGAAGGGCCACGAAGGGCGGTGCTGCTGGGGGATGTCATATTTGCAACCGCAATCCAGAGTATGGTGGAATTAGGTAACGAGGACGGTGCCACGGTAGCACGTGCCATTGCTACGGTAGCTAACGGTGCCTACCAAGAACTTTCCTGGCAGATGGATGGAGGGGAAGCTAATCTGCTCGAGGCAGGCATTTACGATCGCATTATCTATCTCAAAACGGGAGCGCTTTTCGGCGCGGCATGCCAATTAGGCGCCATTGCGACCGGTGCTCCCCAAGAAACCTCAGCCTCGGCCTACGCTTTCGGCACCCGAACGGGGGAAGCCTATCAAATTGCTGATGACCTTCAAGACTTTATCACCTTGTGGGAACATCCCCAAGAGGGGCTCAAAAAACTCTCTCCGCTGCTCCCTGCTCTCAATTACTTCTGCCACAGAACCGGGTTGGCCCTTCCCCACTACCCTCCCCATCGGCAAAAAGCCTGGCATGACTGGTGCCAGCGCATTGGAGAAGACTTCATCAACTGCATGGAAGGGGAGCTCAATCTACGCTTGCAGCAAGCGGAATCTTATATTGAGTCTCTTCCCGACAACCCGTACACAAAGATGTTAAGCAAGGCACCGGCCAAAATCGCCACCATGATGTATCGCTCCGTTCCCCTTCCCAGTACTGTGTACCAGGCTTTATAAATGGCTTGTCTATTTCCGGGCTGAAACAATGGCTGAACCATAAAGAGTCAAATATTCCATTCGAATATCGCTTAACCCCTCTTGCTGGAGCGATTCTTTGAGCTCTGACAGCCAAGGGCTCTCCTCAATCAACTGGGGCAGCCCATAATAGATTTCTCGCCAGGAGGGAAAAAAAGGAGTGCCAATAGCCTGGAGCATCTTAAAGTAAAAACGCCAAATCCGGACAAGGTAAGGTTTGGGAGGAAAAGTAAAGTCATGCATTAAGAGCAGTCCCCCCTCTTTCAGCATGGTCTTGCTGCTATGGGTAAGAGCCTTCAAATCAGCATACTTAGCCAAATAGGAAGAACTGATGCAGTCAAAAGGCTCTTTCGAACGATAATCTTCTGCTCGACTTAACACCCATTCAATGTTATTTACCCCTAATTTCTGAATCTTGCGGCGTGCAATATTCAGGTATTCTTCCCGCAACTCTACTCCAACCACCTGGCAGTCAGGATAGCGGTTAGCAATGGCTAACGTGGAAATCCCCGTCCCGCAGGCAAGATCTAAGATGCGCCTAGGATTCGGCGGCATCATCTTCACCATTTTGCGTTTCCAGAGACGATCAATTCCAAAGGTCGCCCCATTGACCATAAAATCATAGCTCTTGCCGGTCCCAGCAAAAAACCGCTGGACCAACATCAGTCTTGGATCAGCTTGCTTCATCGTGTTATTCCTGAAAATGTATAATCTCCAGCGATTACAACCGGCAGCCTACCGGCCTCGCTTGGATCCGGGTCCCCGCTTATACACTATAATTAGTAAAAACAGGGATGATTTCTCTTCTTGATAGGAAAGAGCTTAAATGTCAGAATTCCATTAGTTAAGCATAGAGGAAAATATGATGAGAGATGATAAAGATGCCCTTGATGAATTACTAGATGGCCTAAAACAACAGCGTGATGAGTTGCGTGTGCAAATGCATCTAGCAAAACTTGAGGCTCAAGAAGAGTGGGAAGAAATAGAAAAAAAGTGGGATCATGAAGTCAAACCTAAGCTGGATGCAATCCAGGATGACACCATGGAGAGCTCGAAGAATATTTTCAATTCTTTAAGGTCAATCGCTGAAGAAATCGAAAACGGATATAATCGTATAAAAAAACACTTGGAGTAAAGACTCCACTCTATCTAGGAAAGGGTTTCTAGCTCGGATGTTGACTAGGAGGGAGAAGCATTCGAGCTAGAACCGCCAATAGCAGCCCCATTGATAAAACAAGAACACCTAAAATTTCATAAGCGAAAAGTTTATAGGTAATTTTTTTGCAACTTTTCTCAAATAGTTTGAGCATCAAACAAGGACTTTTGCCCTGCTGATGAAATTCTCATTGCCTATGAAGTGGAAAACACTCATAGGCAGCTATTGGCCTTACAGTTACTTTCCCTGCTTGCAATTGCGACTGCTGCAGGACGAAACCTTCAAGAAAAGCTCACCATAAACATAAAATAACGGTAAAACTATGATGGAATGGATTGCTGAACCTCAAGCGTGGATAGCCTTAGCAACGCTTACCACGCTTGAAGTTGTTCTCGGTATAGACAATATCATTTTTATTTCCATTCTTGTCTCTCGATTACCTGATCAACAACGCCATAAAGCAAGGATAATGGGTCTATCGTTGGCGATGGGTATGCGTATTGCCTTATTGCTATCTCTGGCTTGGGTCATGCGTCTGACGACTCCTCTGTTCTCCCTACTGGGAGAAGAAATATCAGGACGGGATATTATTCTTATTGGCGGCGGACTCTTTTTACTGGCGAAAAGCACCCTTGAAATCCATAACAGCCTTGAAGGAGCTGAAGAACACTCGCAAGGATTGCAAGTAGCCAGTTTTGGGGCAATACTTGCTCAAATTGCAATTTTAGATATTGTATTCTCCCTTGATTCGGTGATCACCGCCATCGGCATGGTAAGCCAGATTCCAGTGATGGTCATTGCTATCGTTATTGCAGTTCTTATCATGATGGTGGCCTCAAAATCTATTGGGGAATTTGTGGATGCTCATCCTACCGTCAAAATGCTCGCCTTAAGCTTTTTGGTATTAATAGGTGTAACGTTGATTGCGGAAGGCTTCGATCTCCATATTCCAAAGGGATATATTTACTTTTCCATGGCCTTTTCCGTCACGGTGGAAATGCTCAACCTGCGCCTCCGGAAAAAAGCAAGAGCTCCAGTCAAACTCCATAAACCGCTTTGAAGAACCAGAAGTTATCTTTACCTAAGAAGAAGGCCTGCCTGTAGTGCCTGACCATTGCTCCTGGGAAGTTTGAGGAATCTCCTTGGCGGCAACTTCGGGAACCATACTTGACGCTTGGCTTTCCCCCTGTGTTTTGGGGGAACTCAATTCGCTCAATTCCGATAGGGTCATAGACCGGACATGGATGTCCCGTTGGGGAAACGGTATTTCAATCCCATGCTCGCGCAGGGCCTGATTGATAGCCGTATTCAACTCATGCATCAAGGGAAAGCGGTTACCTAACTCCCTCACAAAGGCCCAGACAACAAAATCCAGGGAACTTTCCCCAAACCCCACAAAAAAAACGCTGGGTTGGGGGTCATCCAACACCAGGGGGTTTGCATTGACTTCCCTTAAAATGACCTGATGGGCAAGGGTGGTATCCGATCCATAAGCAATCCCTACCTTGATCGTGATCCGAGTGATCGGATCAGATAGAGTCCAGTTGACTAACCTATCGGTAATAAATGATTTATTGGGGACAATTAATTCTTTGCGATCAAAATCCGTTACCGTCGTCGCCCGGATTCGAATTCGAGAAACCGTTCCGGAGATATCCCCCACTGTGACCACATCGCCAACCCGGACCGGCCGCTCAAATAAAATAATCAAACCCGAGACAAAATTGGCAAAAATTTCCTGCAACCCAAACCCTAATCCCACGGTGAGGGCAGCCACTAGCCACTGTATCTGGGACCAACTCCCCCCGATAGCATCAACGACTAAGATAATACCGGCAATGGCAATGGCATAGCGGGATAAAGTCGTAATGGCATAACGACTGCCCGGCTCTAGGGGAAGCCGCCGCAGCACCACTATCTCCAAAACACCGGGAAGATTTCTTGCTGCACCAAAGGCTATCAAGGCCAAAGCCAAGGCTAGCGCCAAGTTAGCTAAGGTAAAAGGTTTTTTCACTTCTTGGCCTTCTACAACCATAGTATGGTGCCATAAGGTAATATCGTTAAGGATACCCAAGGCGGGAAAAGTGGGCGCCCAAATAAACCAGAAGCCAATGATGACGGATAAACCAATCACCGTATGGAGTAATTGCCGGGTTTGGGCATCAATCGTTTGGATATCTACCTGATGAATATCCAGTTTAGCGGGCATTCTTTCACCAAACCGACTGGCTGCTTCTCGCTCGGCTTCCCGCCTCTCCCGCATCTTAAAGAGTGCCAGCTTGCGTTGTGTCACCTCAAGCCAGCGGATGACTAAATCGTGAGTCAGAACTGCAGCAATAACCAGCCGTAAAGTGGCAATAATTTCATTTTTAAGATGGAGCGCCGTATAGAAATACCCTGCTGCCGCTAAACCAAGCAAAAACAGGGGAAAAGCGACAATAGCGGGATACCAAACATAGCGGAAACGGGACAACCAACTTTTCGGTTGCTCGGCTAAATAGCATTCAACAATCCCTCCTTTAGGCCTTAACACCCGCTGAGAAAAAACCGCAAGCGCCACCATACTCACCATAAACCCTACCCGGCCCAGGCTTTCAGCGTAGCTTTCTTTGACCTGGTCCTCGGCCCCCGCCATTCCGGTCACAAACAAAGCTGGCAGCACAATGGGAATCGCCCAGGCGAGATTTCGCCACCAGAGCATCACGACCTGCTGTTGCCAACCAAAATGAACTTCAGCCACGCCCTTTCGGCGGCACAAAAGCCGAAATCCATGCATTAACAGCAGCGGCAAGGAAATGGCTGTCAGTCCCACACCTACCGCTTTAGAGAAGTCCGGGACTTGCTCAGAAGTTTGTAAAAGCCACCCTGTAAACCCTGCGAGCAGAGGCCAAGGCGCTGCCGCCAACAAAGTAGCTATTAGGGCCCGGAGGGTAAAGCCAAAACGATCCGCGTAGGGCATGGTTATCCGCTCTGCAGTCGCCTCTAAAATCTTGCGTAAGTTATAGCGAACTTGCAGCAGCCCAATAAAGATTAATAGTACCGTAATAACCCACAGGGGCTCATCCATCGCGATGGCTCCCAGTGCCCGGACGGTATCTAGCCAATGGTCTAGGGACAGCAGCCAGCCCACACCTGCGAGCAAATCGTGCCACGCCTGTAAGCCTAAAGGAGAGGCGCTAGGAATCCACAGCAGATGCTCATCTAAGAATGTGGAGTATTGCTTGACCGTCTCTATAAGCTGGCGCTGCACAAAATCCAATTCCCCTATTACACGCAAGTACTGGGTTTGGGTTGCGCTCAGCTTATCCAACAAATCCTTCCTATCTCTCAGCAGGTTACGCACCTCTGCTTTAATCTCTTCCCGCTGATAGGGGAGCAATCCCGGCTCCACTCGTTCCGCCATCACCTGGGTTGCCGCCTCATCAAGCTTACTGAACTGGCGGCGCTGTTCATCGATTCGAAGTTGATTAAGGCCGACTTCGGCCATTTCCTCCTCGGATTGTTCAGCCTCTTGCCGATAGTGGCTAAGATCGGGCAGACTACGGCGTTGATCCCGCAAAATTTGCTGCAGTGCCTTATTCAATCCGGCAATTTCTAATCTTTGCTGGGTACTTTGAAAATCCTGCTGCATCTGTTTTAGTTGGGCTTCTGCGACTGCATGTTTAGCCCTCATACGGCTCAAATTTGCAGCCAGTGAGGCAAGTTCCTTGCTGAGCTGGGCATTCTGCTCCGCTAGCGCCTGGATAGCAGGATGTTTACCTGCGGCTTCCTGTTCAGCACGGGCGGCAGCTTCCTGGGCCTCCCCCACTTCGACTTGGCGCCGCTGGTCAACCAGCTCTTGGAGGTCATTAACCCGTGCTTGGGCTTGGGAAACCTGCTGTGCCGTCAGGTCACGCTGCGTCTTCAGTAACTGTAACCGGATACTGTGGCTGAGTAGTTCCTGCTCGAGCATGTGGATTTCGTTCAGGCATGCCTCTAGCTGGGCCTTTAATGCGAGCTGACGGGCTTCGGCAAAAAGGGAGGTCTCTTTCGGTGGCGGCAGTGCTTTAAGGTCATTTTCTACTCGCTCTTGCCGCTGTTTGGCCTCTGTCAATTGATCCCGTGCCTGCCGAGGCCGATGCTGTTGCTCTTGCAACTGCTTGTCTAGCCCAACCAGGGTACTTTCTAGGGCTGCTAATCTAGCTTGCTCTTTCGCTAGGTGCTGTTCCAACTCAGAAAGTGGGCTTTCATCGGCGATCTGCTCCAGGGCCACCATGGCCTTATCCGTACCGGGAGAAGCGAGATGCTCATTGATCTCCTCTATTTGAGTCGGCCCGGTCTCAATCACCTGTCTATAGGTTTTAGCGCTGCTCCTATAGGAATTGGCGGCTTGCAAACGCTCCTTGGCCAACCGGTATAAATCCAATAGCTTCTTCTTCTCTGCCTCCTCTAACCCTTGAGCCTCTTCTACTTCCCTTATTTTGCTCTGGATTTGCTCCACAGTCACCGAAGAATTTAAAGGGGTCAGTTCTTCTGCCCCCACAGACGGAAGAATCGATACCATGGCCAACAGGAAGCAAAAACTCAAAACGCGAGATGGCCTTAAGGCCCAAAAAGCACCGATACCAGTTAGGATTGGGGTTGGCTTCATAATACCTGCTTAATCTTGTTGATTTTCAAATCAATTAATTTCGTATGCGTTGCCTAAATTCTCCAGCCGTTTGCCGCATTTTTCGTAACCACCGTCTCGCCCATGCAAATTCAATGGCTAAAATACCTAAACCAACCGGGATCACCACGACAGCAGGGCCTGGCAGTACAATCATTGCGACCCCCACTAACAGCACCGAGGTACCAAGAACGAGCACCACAATCCGTCGCGCTTGCCGGTAGCTGAGCACTGCTAAAGTCACCAAATCGGTAAATAGCGGTGCGGCACGCCTGTCAACATCCAGGGGGGGAACCCACAATGAGGCGAGAACACCTAGGGTGAGAATACTCCCGATAGTCACTAAGGAAACGATATTTGGAATGGGATAAGTGTGGATCAACATCATTTTGGCAGCAAAATAAACTAAGACAAAAACTAAGCTCAGCTTAATGTAGCGGAATCGATCCACATAGCCGGCAATCGTAAAGTAAAGAGCCCGAAGGCCCAGCACTGAGAACACATTACAAGTAAATACTAAGAAGGGATCTTGGGTGACGGCAAAGATAGCAGGAATGGAGTCTAATGCGAACATTAGATTAGTGCTGACCACCAGAATTAGCGCAAGCAACAAAGGCGTTATTGCACGGTTTCCATTTAGGGTGCTAAAGAAATTCCCGTCTTTATAGTTATCGGTAATAGGATAAAACTTTTTGATCAAAGGCAACAACGGACTGTGGCCTATGTTGATATTATCCTGGCGGATCATCATCATTCTCACCGCCGTGGCTATAAGCAATCCCCCAAATAGGTAGACGATCCAGTGGAAACGGGCCATCAGCACGGTGCCTAGCGTGACCATGATAACCCGCAAACCAATCGCCCCCAATACCCCCCACAACAACAGGCGATGCTGCTCCACCACAGGTACTTTTAAATAGGAGAATATCATGGCAATGACAAAAATATTGTCTATGGACAGGGATTTCTCCATGAGGAAACCTGTCAAAAATTGCACTGCGGCTTGCTGACCACTAAAGTCATGGGAAGCCACATCACTCCACCCTAGCCAGTTATTCTCATAGAGAAAATACACAAAAACATTAAAGCAAAGCGCCAATACGACCCAGGTCATTGTCCAAACCAGAGCCTCTTTGACACAAACCATGCGTGCCCCGCGATTTAGGATGACAAGATCCAATACCAGCAATCCGATAATAAGCGCGATAACTCCGATCCAAATAGAGACCGTCATGGCTTATTATCTCCCTGCTCTGCTAGCTGAAAAAAAACACCTATAGCCAATAACTGCACGAAATTGCTCCCTTCACGTAGAGAAAATAAGTTCCTCGACAAAAGTTTTGAGATATTGGAGCGAGGGAGTGGTGTGGAGCTAGGGGACAGGAATGTCCCCACAAACCCTTTTTTCAGGGAGGAAAAACGGGTTTGCAAAGCATTACCCCCTCGTTCCTAAACATCCCCCCTATTTTATTCATAGGTACTTACAATAAAGGCCCATTGTATAGCGTATCGCCAAAAATGAACCTTAGGGGGCAGATTTCGCTACGCTCTTCTCTAGGGCTCGATGCTAGAGCCTGCTGCCAAGAGCAAAGAAAAAAATAGAGATGGGAAACAAACTAGAGCCAGCTTTTAGCCGCAAATGCACGCGAATAAACGCTTATAAAACAATGCTAAGCGGGAGTTTTATAGGTATAGGGTGCCCAGAACGTAGCGACGCGGACCATTAAAAGGGAAATCCATAATCAAAGAGCAGTCTTGCCGCCCGCAATCCAATTCTAATAAGGATTTCTCAATGGCTTCTCAGGCAAAACGACCAAGGCGTACTGGCATGCGCCTGGCCCCCCAAGTCCCAGGGACTGCCTCAAAAACACCAGCACAAGGCGTATCACACCGCTGGCAGCGGCCCTCGGCGGTCAATCCCCAGTTCGATAGGCTATACCAATCCCGGCCAATCAACAGGTGGCCGCAATGGTGGCAGTAGGTGCTCCCCCCCTGGACATCATGGACATTGCCTACATAAGCATAGCGAACGCCATTTTCAACCGCAATTTGGCGGGCCCGCATCAAGGTGGCCGGGGAAGTAGAGGGTTTATCCATCATCTTCCAGTCAGGGTGAAAGGCAGTAAAATGCCAAGGAACATCCCTTCCCAAATGCTCCACTACCCACTGACTCATTGCTTCCAATTCCTGATTGGAATCGTTTTCACCAGGGATTAAAAGAGTGGTCAGCTCAAACCAAAGTGGGGTTTCATATTTTAGATACACCAGGGTATCCAGGACCGGTTGCAGATGCCCTCCCGTGATCTTGCGGTAAAATTTTTCCGTGAAAGCTTTAAGATCGACATTGGCGGCATCCATATAACGGTAAAATTCCATCCGTGGTTCATCACAGATATACCCTGCCGTTACCGCGATGGATTTAATACCTCGCTCGCGGCAAGCCTGGGCAACATCGATAGCATACTCCATAAAGATAACAGGGTCATTGTAGGTATAGGCTACACTACGGCACCCGAGTTCTCCAGCCGCACGGGCAATAGCCTCCGGGCTGGCCTGGTCAGCAAGAGTGTCAAATTCTCGCGACTTGCTGATGTCCCAATTTTGACAGAATTTACATGCCAGATTACAACCTGCTGTTCCAAAAGACAGGACGGGTGTGCCCGGTAAGAAATGGTTTAGAGGTTTTTTCTCAATCGGATCGATACAGTAGCCACTGGAACGACCATAGGTGGTTAAGACGATTTGTCCCTCCTGGCAGGCACGGACAAAACACAACCCTTGCTGGCCCTCGCGTAATTTGCAATAACGGGGACACAAATCACATTGGACCCGACCATCATCCAAGCGATGCCAATAACGAGTGGGAACCGTATCAGAAAAGGTTTCAATGACCAACGCAAACACTCCTGGGCAACCCCTAGGCGCCCTCATGGGAAATACTCAGCTTTTATGCGTTAGTATAGGGTTCACCAATAAAGTTTCCTTATTTGCTCGTTACCCGATATCCTATGGTATTTTATATTTTTAGCGAGGATTTCTGAGGATGAGCCATGGCTACCTTAAGGCAACCGGCTGTTGCGGGCCTATTCTATCCTGCCGATCTCGTGTCACTACAGACCCAAATACAAAACTTTTTCAAGACTAACGACGCAAGAGGGAACCCACCCAAAGCCATTATTGCCCCCCATGCAGGCTATCGCTACTCCGGCCCAGTGGCCGCATCAGCTTATGCCTGTCTACGCAAGGTCCAGGGGCGGATTCATCGGGTTATTCTTCTAGGCCCCTCCCATCGAGTCCCTTTTTATGGAATAGCAACCAGCCGGGCAAACGGCTTCGCAACCCCCCTTGGTATCGTTCCCGTAAACCAAGATGATTTACAACAGGCTTTGGCCCTTCCTCAGGTCAGAGCACTAGACGAGCCTCACGCCCTAGAACATAGCTTGGAAGTCCAGCTGCCCTTCTTGCAGGAAATTCTCGGTGATTTTTCCCTGGTTCCACTCGTCGTAGGGCATAGCTCCCCCCAAGAGGTCAAGGAGGTGCTCGATCTCTTCTGGGGCAGCGAGGAGACTTTAATTATCGTCAGTTCAGACTTAAGTCACTACCACGACTACACTACTGCCCAACAGCTCGACAGGGCTACCACTAAAGCCATAGAAGCTTTACAACCCGAGGCGATTCATTCTGAACAGGCCTGCGGTTATCTTCCAATGGGTGGGCTCCTCATGGCGGCCCGGGAACGCGGCCTTCATGGGACCACCCTTGATCTCCGCAATTCCGGTGATACTGCGGGTTCCCGGGAGAAAGTCGTTGGCTATGGAGCTTATGTCTTTCAATAATCCCCCCCTTTTTTCGTCAGAAGAACGGCAAAGACTGCGAGAAATTGCCCATGACTCTATTCGCCATGGATTAGAAAGGGGGGAGCCTTTGCCTATTGAGTTAGATAGCTATCCACCGCTAATCCAGCGCATTGGGGCTAATTTTGTGACTTTGACATGGGAAAATCAGTTGCGTGGCTGTGTGGGTACTCTCGATGCCTATCGCCCTTTGGTGTTAGATGTAGCGGAAAATGCTTATGCCAGTGCCTTTCGCGACCCCCGTTTCCCCTCCCTGACAGCCGATGAGTTTGAGCGTCTGACTATCACCGTCTCAATCCTCACCCCCCCTCTTTTGATGACCTTTGAGAACGAGCAAGACCTGATTTTCCAGCTACGCCCAGGAGTTGATGGTTTGGTACTAGAAGAGGGGATGCTTCGGGGGACCTTTCTTCCTGCGGTTTGGGAAATATTGCCCGATCCTCGGCTATTCCTCAAGGAACTCAAACGGAAGATAGGCCTACCACCAGAACATTGGTCGAATTCCTTACGAGTGCTCCGCTATACCGTGGAGAAAATTTGAATTTTGCGATCTCATCGGCAAAAGCCAATAGATTTAGGCGCACATTCACGCCGATCAGGCCATACGGCATAATCTAATTTCGCCCCTTGCAAAGAAGCTCCGTCTAAATTAGCGCCTGACAAATCAGCGTAGGAAAGGTCGGCATAATTTAGCTTGGCATGAGCAAGATCCGCATCGCGCAAATTAGCACTTCTTAACACGGCATTGGAAAGATCCGCATGCCTTAAGTTGGCAGAGGCCAAATTGGCATAGGTTAAGAGAGCCGAATCTAACGAAACTCGGGACAAATTGGCACCTTTAAGGGATGAGTTAAGAAGATTAGCTCTACTTAGATTGGCCGCGACCAAAACCCTCCCCGAGAGCAGACAATTACTCCAGTCCACACCTGCTCTAGGAGGCATATCGCAACTTCCTATGCGCCAAATTGAGGATAGGAAAATGCCCCCCCCCGCTAGGGCCATAATCATCAAGACAATCGCCCCCACGAAGCGACGTTTAGGAGCACGGCTCGCCTGATATGCTTTTAGTTGGCGCCTAAGCTGCGTCCGCGCTCTACGGTATTTGATGGCTTCAGGTAGCTCCGGGGAACGCCGGTCCTTCCCACTGCGTTGCTCGGACAGTAAGCGCCGCTCCCCGAGCCTACGGCGATCGAACCCAGAGCGGCGATCACGCCAAGGATATTCCGCCTCGTATTGTTTTAGGCCTGGAAAAGTTTCGGCCCTACTTTTATCATGCTTTGCTTGCACCCAAATTAAACATAATAACTAAAGGTAGGCTTTTCTAATACATACCACTATTCTTGCCGTTCGTTCAATCTATTTTGGTTACCCCCCTTGTTAGTTCCCGCCTGGCCGAGTGGGGTATTTGCCGTCGAACTTGTATTGTGCAACAAATACACCAGTTTCGCCTCATCTTGAGACAATCCGCAGTTGGCTATTAATTGGTCAATATCAGCGCCGTTGCGCACCATCTTTATCGCCTGGCTATAAGCACAATTTTCAGGCGTGTGCAAATCAATTTGATCTTGCCGCTCGTCAAGTTTTTTTACTCGCCGTTCCAACTGTGCAACTTGGTTTCCTAGCTCCACCGAACCGGCGCAAAACGCACCAAAAACCTTCTGTAGCTGTTGCAACTGTTGGGCTTGTTCCTCTAGCTGCCGCTTAGCTCGATGCAAAATAAGATTCAAATAGAGTACTAAGATCAGTAGTACCTCTGTCACCACGAGAAGTAGCCAGACCAATTCCACTACCGCCCCCACTCTAAAACCCACGGTATCCGGAACACAGGACTAATAGCGAAAAATATTCTTTTGCTTATTTCTTGGCCTGAACCCCACTAGCAGGGGACCCTTGGGCTTCCAGTGTACGGCGGCTCAAGGGGCGCCCCAGTATCACTAACGCCACCCGCCGATTCCGACGTCTTCCCTCCGGTGTACTGTTATCCGCCACCGGTCGGTATTGCCCATAACCGATAGCGGCCATACGCGCCGGGGATACCCCAAAACGATCAAACAGATGCACGACGCTCGCTGCCCGTGCCGATGACAATTCCCAGTTAGAGGGAAAAACAGCGGTGCTAATCGGAACATTATCGGTAAATCCCTCAACCTGGATAGGATTGGGAAAACGACGCAAGATCTTTGCTAGCTTCTTTAGCACCGGCACGGCTTCTGCCTCCAACTTAGCGCTTCCGCTGGTAAAAAGCACTCTATCATTGATTTCAACCTCCAACCATTCCTGGCCTTGGCGGAGACGAACCAAATCTTCGTCGATCAAAGGCTGCAAGGTAATTCTAACCTCCTCGGTGATGGCTTTAAGACTGGTCATTGCCGAATGCTCCTGAGTAGCGGCTGAAGGGAACGATATTCCCAAAGTCTGGGCTGAAGAGGGGATTGCAGGTAATGCCTCTATTTCAATAGGGCTAGAACCCGAGACGACCCCCGGCCCTCCTACCTCAATAGGCTCTATCCGACGAGATGCTTGAGGAAATATTGCAGTCAAGCTTTCTGAGAGCACCCGGTACTTTCCCTCGTTGACAGAAGAAACGGCATACATGACGACAAAAAAAGCAAACAATAAGGTAATAAAATCGGCATAAGACACCAGCCAACGCTCATGATTTTCCTGATCTTCCTGCCAGCGCCGGCGGGCCATAACGAACTCAATCCAAATAACTTTGCAAATGGACTTCGATATTGCGGGGATTTTCCCCCTCGGCGATACCAATGAGCCCCTCTACCACCATCTCGCTAATATATGAACGTCCCCGGATAAGCACCTTCAATTTATTGGCAAAGGGGAGAAAAAATAAATTAGCGAGCCCTATCCCATAGATAGTCGCCACAAAAGCAACCGCAATGCCACTGCCTAAAGAGGAGGGATCGGCAAGATTGCCCATAACCTGTATTAATCCCATCACGGCCCCAAGAATACCAATGGTCGGGGCATACCCCCCCATAGACTCAAAAACCTTAGCGGCCAGGAGATCTCGCCGCTCCGCAAGCTCAATATCCAATTCCAAAATCTTGCGGATATCCTCCGGTTCGTTCCCATCCACCAATAATTGCAAACCTCGACGGGAAAAACGATCAACTTCAGTCTCGGCAATGGTCTCTAGCCCTAACAAACCTTCTCTGCGAGCAATCTTACTCCATTCAAGGATATTGACAATAAGCTCCTCTGCCCTCTGGGAGGGTGGCCGAAAAACCCAACCCGAAATCTGGAAGGCTCGTAAAAAAAGCTTGAGGGGAGTCTGTAACATTACCGCTCCCAGGGTACCCCCCAGGACAATAAGCAAGGCCACAGGGTTGAGAATGGCACTTAACTCACCCCCTTCTAAATACTGGCCAACGATGATGGCCCCAAACCCAATGATTACGCCGAGGATACTCAAGATATCCATGCTTACACCCGTTGCTCCCCTGGCGCTAGTAAGGCCGCTCCTGACTGCAACCGCTGCCCCCTTATAGGGCCCTTTGGTACAAAGAGCATACAATTCCCCTAAAGAATAAAAAATATTAGGGGAAAACCTGCTGGCATGGAGGTATGATTTCACCCTCTACAGAGAGCGCAAACCCAGAGCTATATACTCAATCCAACCACTCGCTAAGGCGGGCCCGAAGGCGTAACACAGCCTGACTGTGGATTTGGCTAACACGGGACTCACTCACCCCTAATACTTCGCCAATTTCCCGGAGGTTTAAATCCTCGACATAGTAGAGCGACATCACCAACCGCTCCCGCTCCGGCAAACCATCAATAGCGCCGACCAACGCACTTCGGAAACTCTGATCCTGTAATCCGTCGAAGGGTCCCTGTAGCGGGGTGGTCAGAGGCTCTGTCTCCTCACCCTCGTTGAATTCATCGAGGCTAAATACTCGATACCCCCCTGCATCCTGTAAGAGTCGATGATAATCGTTGAGCGATAATCCAAGTTCCTTGGCGACTTCATGATCGCGCGCGTCTCGGCCTTCGCGGTTCTCAATTTCTCGCATCACTTCAGCCACTTGCCGAGCCTTACGGTGGACCGAACGAGGGGCCCAATCGTTGCGGCGAATCTCATCTAAAATAGCCCCCCGAATGCGGATTCCGGCATAAGTTTCAAAACTCGCGCCCTGGGAGGCATTATAATTGCGGGCGGCTTCCAATAGACCAATCATGCCGGCCTGAATAAGGTCATCTAACTGGACGCTAGGTGGGAGCCGAGTTAACAAATGGTAGGCAATACGCTTTACCAACGGCGCATATTGAATGACCAGTTCGTCACTCCTGGGTTTCTCCTCGGTCCGGGTAGCATAAGCGGCGACCCCATTCATAACAAATCCCCCTTACTATGAGTGGTCCCCGCATGGACCCGACTTGCTCCATCCGCAAAACACAGACTGTATTGCACTAGGCGTTCCACAAAGAATTCAAGGTGACCGCCTGGTTCCCGTCGCACCGGCCAACGAACCGCCTTTTGAGCTAAATGCATGAAGGCCATCGCTGATTTACTTCTAGGGTAACTATCCACCACCGCGCTTTGTTTCTTTACCGCCCTACGGAGATAATCGTCGTAAGGCACCACTCCTAAAAACTCCAACGTCACATCCAGAAACTGGTTGGTGACTTTGGCAAGTTTGTCATACAATTCCCTGCCCTCCTGAATACTACGAGACATATTGGCGAGGAGATGAAACCGTTGCAGGTGATGATCCCGACTTAATACTTTGATCAAAGCATAAGCATCAGTGATAGATGCGGGCTCATCACAGACCACCACGAGTACCTCCTGAGCTGCCCGGGTAAAGCTGATCACACTGTCAGAAATTCCGGCAGCAGTATCAATTAACAAAACGTCTAGGGTTGTGCTGACTTCACTGAAGGCGTTGATAAGGCCGGCATGCTCAGCCGGGCTAAGACGGGCCATGGCTTGCACTCCCGAGGCTGCCGGTACAATTTTGATGCCTGCGGGTCCGGGGACAATAATCTCCCCTAGCGAACGTTCCCCTTTAATAACATGGGCCAGGTTATAAGTAGGCTGTAATCCTAGCAGCACATCGATATTGGCTAATCCGAGGTCAGCGTCCAACAACATCACTCTCTGGCCTTGACTTGCTAAAGCCACCGCCAAATTCACTGAAATGTTAGTTTTACCGACTCCCCCTTTACCGCCCGTCACCGCCACTACCCGGACAGGACGAGTCATCCGCCGCAAACCACTGGCCTGATCAATCCGCGCCTCAGACATGAGCATAATTTTTAGCCCTTCCAAATGCTTGAGCCAATACCTCATCAGCCAATCCTTTTTCCCTTTCACAGGCATACTCGGTGAGAAGATGGACTAGATGCTGAGCACGGGCTGCGCCGAAGTCCTCCGGTACACGCTGCCCATCACTGATATAGGCAAGAGGCAACTGATGGCGGATAACTGTGGAGACAATCCCCCCTAGGCTCGCCGCTTCGTCGATTTTAGTCAGGATGCAGCCCGAGAGTTCAACCCGATTAAATTGCTGCACCACCTCATCCAGCGCCGAAGATTGAGTGGCCGCTGACAGGACTAGGTAATTCCTAATTTTTGGGCCTCCCCCGGCAAGCATGGCAAACTGTTTGGTAAGGTGCATATCCCGCTGACTCATACCCGCGGTGTCAATAAGCACTAACTGTCGATCCAGCAAGCCGTCCAGAATTTCCTCCAATGCTTGCCGATCCTGAGCGACCTTCACGGGAACACCCAGGATGCGGCCATAGGTATGCAACTGTTCCTGCGCTCCGATACGGAAACTGTCAGTGGTTACCAGAGCCACGCTATGGATCCCACGGCGGAGTGCAAAGCGCGCCGCGATTTTCGCCACACTGGTAGTTTTCCCCACTCCAGTAGGACCAATGAGGGCCACAATCCCGCCAGTGGTCAAGGTATCATCATCGGCAATGGGGATAAGATCTGTCAGTACTTGCACTGCCTGCTGCCAAATTTGATGGGGGTCATTGCTGTTGCTCACCTGGGCAGCAAGCTGCCGGCAAAGCTCAGGCACAAGATCCAGTCCTATTAACCGGCGGAGCAATTGGGCCTTAAGGGGGTGGCGCCGTCCCAATTCCCCCCAGGCAAGATCCGATAATTGCGTCTCTACTAGATTGCGTAAAGTTTTCATCTCTTGCCGCATCTCAAGCAGGAGAGGCTCTTGAGACTCATCCCGAGGGGCATTAGGAACAGGCCTCCTTTCTGGCAGCGGCTCTGCCTCTTGGCGATGACGGGAATCCGAAGCTTGCTCTAGTACGGTGTCCTCATAATCCGTGGCGGCGACAATTTCAACGCCTCCGTCAACCGAACGATTTGACAAGATAACGGCATCTGCCCCCATCGCCTCCCGTACCTGCCGGATAGCTTGTCGCACATCCGGCGCTGTAAACCGTCTAATTTTCATCGGCTACTTCCTAAAAAGTCACCTTAACTACCCACACTGGCGACGATGCGGACCTGCTTATCTTCCGGTATCTCGTTGTAGGACAGCACTTTAAGTTCAGGGATAGTGTGGTGAATAAACCGTGCGAGCCAAGCCCTTAATACCCCCTGTACCAACAGTATGGCGGGCTTTCCAACTGCCTCCTGCCGCTGGGCGCTTTCCTTCAAGGTGCGGTGCAGTTTTTCCGCTAGTCCAGGTTCCATATTGAGCCCCCCTCCTTCGTTGGCAGCCTGTAAAGAACGTAGCAATAATTGTTCCAAGTCAGGTGATATAGAAATAACTTCAAGTTCCTTGTTTAGCCCATTGATCTGCTGAACAATAGAACGTCCAAGAGCAATACGCACCATAGCCGTCAATACGGCGGGGTCTTGACTCCGCAGCGCGTGCTCTGCCAAAGTTTCGACGATGGTCCGCATATCGCGGATGGGCACCCCCTCCGTTAACAGCTGCTGTAGCACTTTCTGCACAACGCCCAAGGGCAAGGTCTCAGGCACCATTCCTTCCGTCAGTTTGGGGGCGACTTTGGTTAGATTCTCCAAGAGCTGCTGCACTTCCTCCCGTCCCAATAACTCATGGGCATGGTTTTGGAGGATTTGACTCAAGTGAGTGGCGATTACGGTCCCGGCATCGACTACCGTATAGCCTTGCACTTGAGCTTGTTCTCGCTGGGCTGGCTCGATCCAGAGGGCTTCTAAGCCAAATGCAGGATCCTGGGTGGGGGTTCCTTCCACTTTACCAAACACCTGACCGGGATTGATGGCCATCTCCCGTTCCGGGAAAATTTCCGCCTCCCCCACCGTGACTCCAAAAAGGGTAATTCGATAAGCCGTGGGAGCTAGATTTAAGTTATCGCGGATATGAACGGCCGGGATTAGAAATCCCCACTCCTGGGACAGCTTTTTCCGCACCCCTTTGATGCGTCCCATCAACTGCCCTCCCTGGGCCTTATCCACCATGGGAATCAAGCGATAGCCTATCTCCAAACCAATGGGATCCACGGGAGGAATATCCTCCCAAGAAAGCTCTGGGGTCTCCAGGGGAGCCGGTGGCGGTGGTGCCGCTTCAATTTTTTGCTGCCGGCTGAGGTGCCAAGCAGCAAAGCCGCAGAGAGAAGCCAACCCTAAGAAGGCGAGGTTAGGCATTCCGGGGATAAGCCCCATGCCCCCGAGGACGGCGGCAACAACAGCCAAGGGCTTGGGATTCTCAAATAATTGGGTCAAAATTTGAGTGCCCATATCTTGGGCATGGGAAACCCGGGTGACAAGAATGCCTGCGGCAGTAGAGAGCACTAAGGAAGGAATCTGGGCGACCAGGCCATCGCCAATGGTCAACAGAGTGTAGTTCCGGGCTGCCTCGCTAAAGGAAAGATCATGTTGGAGAAGCCCCACTGAAAGTCCGCCAATGACATTAATCAGCAGGATTAAAATCCCTGCAATGGCATCACCACGAACAAACTTGCTGGCCCCGTCCATGGAACCATAAAAATCAGCTTCCTCCATGATCTCCTGGCGCCGGAGCCGGGCTTCCTCCTGCTCAATCAAGCCGGCATTGAGATCCGCATCAATGGCCATTTGCTTACCAGGCATGGCATCCAAGGTAAAGCGGGCGCTCACTTCGGAGATCCGGGTCGCCCCTTTGGTCACCACCACAAAATTAATGATGACCAAAATCAAAAACACCACCAAGCCCACCGCATAGTTGCCTCCGATCACAAACTCGCCAAAGGCTTGGATGACCTGGCCGGCAGCATCGGGCCCCGTGTGGCCCTCCAATAGCACCGCTCGTGTAGAGGCCACATTCAAAGCCAGCCGCATCAGGGTGGCAAGCAGTAAAATCGTGGGAAAAGCAGCAAAATCCAGTGGTCGGTGGGCATAAACACCCGCCAGCAATACCACCAGCGCCAGGGAAATGTTGAAGGTAAAAAGCAAATCGAGCAGTACCGCCGGCAACGGCAACACCATCATCGACAGCATGAGGAGCAATATTAATGGCGCACCTAGCCCATTACGACTGAGTTCCCGCAAATTTCCCAGCACGCTGGCAGCATTCATCACATTAAGTACCTATGAATAAAATATGAGGTGTTTTAGGAGGGAGCCGGTGGTGTTCCCTGTCCCCTGGCTCCACACCACCGGCTCGCTCCAGGAATACTTCAAAACTTTTACTGAGATGCTTAATCTCTCCTTAAGTCCTCAGGTATCGGGAATTCATCGGGCAAGGAAGCGGGTTTAATACCTCCTTGTCGCTGATAGCGACGCAATTGGAAGACATAGGCCAACACCTGAGCCACAGCCACATACAGCCCGGCTGGAATTTCCTGATTCAATTCAGTGTTGTAATAAAGAGCGCGGCTTAAGGATGGCGCCGAAAGAACAGGCACATTATTGGCTGCTGCCACGGCTCGAATTTTGAGGGCCACCTGATCGGCACCTTTAGCCACCACGCGCGGAGCCCCCCCCTTATCCTGCTGGTAGTCCAAAGCCACTGCGTAATGGGTGGGATTGGTCACCACCACATTGGCCTGGGGAACCGCCGCCATCATCCGGCGGCCTGCTATTTCCCGCTGTACTCGACGAACCCTCGCCTTGAGTTCGGGGCTACCCTCGGTTTCTTTATGCTCCTCTTTAATCTCTTGATGAGTCATCTTCAACTGCCGAGTATGGTGCCAATGTTGAAAGGGGGCATCGATAGCGGCGATGAGCACAAGGCTGGCCGAAAGGCCCAAAAAGCTCCATCCCATCAAGTGGGCGAGTTGGTACAGGGCGGGGATAAGCCCTTGTCGCCCCAAAGCGATGAGATCGGGGCCCAAATACCAAAACAGCACACAAGCAATTCCCCCTAAAAGCAAGAACTTAGCTAAGGCCTTGAGTAACTCCATCCACCCCTGGGGACCAAAAACCCGTTTCATGCCCTTAAGGGGATCTAATTTCTCCCACTTAAACCCCAGCGCCTGGAAACTAAAGCTCCATCCCCCCATCAGCAGGGGCGCTGCTAATGCCGCAATGAGCGTCAGGAACAGAAAGGGCGTTATCGTTTTGAGGGCTTCCCAGAGGGCTTGCTGAAACTGCAAAATGGCTGCGGCCGGCTCGAAGATCTGGGCCCGCTCTAAGCGCAGGCCCTGCCGCATCAGCTCAGCAAGCCCTTGAAGAAAAAACTCTCCCATCAACAACAAACCCAGGGCAGAACTTAGCAGCAAAACCGTCGTACTGAGTTCCCGGGAACGGGGAACCTGGCCCTTTTCCCGGGCCTCCTGCTGACGTTTCGGAGTCGGTTGTTCCGTCCGCTCTTGGGCGCTAGACTCCGCCACTAACCCTCTTCTCCCAGCAGGGTCCGAATAAGGTCCAGGGCAGTATCAACAAGGTTGACCAGATGACTCGAGGTACTGGGTAAAGTGAATAAAAGTATCCCAAAACCCAGGATGAGGGTGAGAGGAAAACCGATGGAAAAAGGATTCAATTGAGGGGCGGCACGAGTCATCACGCCGAAGGTCAAGTTAACCAACAGCAATGCCCCAATGGCCGGCAAAGCAATTAGCATACTGCCAGCAAACATCCAACTGCCTCCCCCAACCAGTTGCCAGAAATTATCCGAGTTCAAACCACTCATCCCAAGGGGCAACCTATAAAAACTCTCCGCCAACACCTGGATCACCACCAAATGACCGTCTAAAGCCAAAAACACGAGGGTGATTAAGATTTGATAAAGTTGTGAAATCATCGAAACTGAAACCCCGTGCTGGGGATCTATCATGGAAGCAAATCCCAGCCCCATCTGCATCGCCACGGTCTGACCGCCGATAACAAAGGCCTGGAACACCATCTGCAAGACAAAGGCCATGGCTATCCCAATCAGGAACTGTTGGATAATCAGCAACCCTCCTTGCAAACTCAAGGGGGAGACGGGAGTGGTGGGGATCACAGGGGCAATCACTACCGTTAAGGCCAACGCGAGGACTAACCGCACGCGCACCGGAACCACAGCGCTCCCAAAGAGCGGAACCGCCATCAATAATGCGCCGATGCGGCAAAAAGGCCACAGATAAGCACCAATCAAAGCGCTAATTTCGTCGCTGGTAAAATGCATCACCTCACCCGATAAGGGCAGGAATATCCCTAAACAACTGCCGGGTGTAATCCAGCACCAACCGCAGCATCCAAGGGCCGGCGAGGGCCATCGTCAACAAGATGGCCAAAAGTTTGGGAATAAAGCTCAAAGTCATCTCATTGATCTGAGTCGCCGCTTGAAACATGCTCACTAATAGTCCCACTGCTAAAGACGGTAACAACAGGACCAGCAACAACAGGGTGATAACTTCAAGACCGCGATGGAGAAGGGAAAGTACGGTATCGGGAGTCATGGCGCGATATAAAAACTTGAGGCTAAGGTGCCCATGAGCAGGGACCAGCCATCAATCAATACGAATAGCAGGAGCTTAAAGGGTAACGACACCAACATAGGAGAGAGCATCATCATTCCCATGGCCATGAGCACACTGGCCACCACTAGATCAATAATGAGAAAAGGAATAAACAGCAAGAAGCCAATCTGAAAAGCGGTCTTGAGTTCACTGGTAATAAAGGCGGGCACCAATAAGGAAAAGGGAACTTGAGCCGGGGATTCAAAGGCTTTCTGCCCAGCGATCTCTGCAAATAGCTGCAGGTCGGTCTCCCGAGTCTGGGCCATCATGAAATGGCGAAACGGCTCTCTTGTCCGCACCAAAGCCTCCGTCACCGAAATTTCTTCTTGCAGGTAGGGCCTTACCCCCTCCTGATAGGCCTTATCAAGCACCGGACCCATGATAAAGAAAGTCAAAAATAGGGTAAGTCCAATCAGAATTTGGCTAGAGGGAGTCTGGGCTAAGCCCAAGGCTTGACGCAGAATCGAGAGCACCACAATAATGCGGGTAAAGGAAGTCATCATCATGACCGCCGCCGGCAGCAGGGTGAGGGCTGTCATCAGCCCTAAAATCTGCAAAGTGACGGTATAGGTCTGCTCGCCACTCCCCTCTGTGGTCACCGCCAGCGCCGGCACACCAGGTGCTGCCAAGCCCATTGCCGTAGGCAACAACAGCAGCGCAACCAACAACGCTAACCTGCCCCCCGGTGGCTTCCCCCCACTGGCCTGCCCTCTCTTCCCCTGCCGGAGTGTTCCTTCCCCCCTCATGAGTATTCCCCTGGTTTCAATGCTCGCTCCAAATGCCGAGCAAAGGGACTTCTCGAAGAGTGGGGCGACACCGGGATGGGAGTCTTTAGCACATGCAAGGTGCGTATCTGCCCTGGACAAACTCCAAGCAACAACTGTTGCTCGCCGACCTGCACTAGTACGAGCCGCTCTCGGGTCCCCAGGGAGATCCCTTCCAGAATTTGGAGGTTGCGATGCGCGCCACGCTGCAAACCAGGGAGCCGGCGGAGAAACCAAGCCACTAGGGCAATGACTCCCAACACCAACCCCAATGCAAAAACCATCTGCAACACCTCACCGGCAGCAACTGTCTGGGCAGGAAAACCCTGGACTCGCTCCTCGCTTCCCTGGGCTTGTTCTTCTGAAATTGCAGCCGGCTGGGCGTTTATGCTTGCAGCCCAAGCTCTTTGACCGACAGAAACAAAAAGCAATAAGACCAGAACAATAACGGTATAAGGGGCTTTACTCATTTTAGCTTCCTTACCCGCTCGGTGGTGCTGATCACATCGGTAAGACGAATACCAAATTTCTCATTGACCACCACGACTTCGCCATGGGCAATAAGACAACCATTGACTAACACATCTAAGGGTTCCCCGGCGAGCCGTTCCAACTCCACCACAGAACCTCGGTTTAATTTCAGTAAATCCCGAATGCTGATCCTGGTGCGCCCTATCTCCATGGCCATGGTCACCGGGATATCCAGGATAAGATCCAAGTTAATATCCTTGGCAGCTGCGGTGGGATCAGTCGCCAACTCTTCTAATGTTGGCGGGGCGTAGGGTTCGGCAGAGGACTCCGCCTGAGCCTTGGAGGCCGCTGTTTGCCCTTGCCTAGAACCCGAGTCACCCGCTTGCTCTCCCGCCAGCGACGCCACCCATTCATCAGCGGCGGTGGGATCTTGGTTTTTAGGATGATCGGCCATAGGCGACCTTCTGGCTTAAAGTAGGCTTCTCCGCAAACAACCCCTGATGGGGCAGAGGTTCGACTACTTTTAAGGCGTAATTATCGTTATGAACCCCATAACGGGCACGGAACACCGGCACCCCATCTGCCTGGGCAGTGAGGATAGAGGGCAGTTCAATGGGCAAAATATCACCTGGCTCAAGCGCTAATATTTCTCGCAAGGAAAGTTGAGTCTCCGCGAGGGTGCAGGACAGTTCGACCTCCGCCTCCAATATTTTTTCTTGCAGCGCTTGATCCCAGCGTTCGTCTACCTGGCTAGAGCCACTTTGCCTTCCCACTTCCAGCAACTCACGAATGGGTTCCAGCATGGCATAGGGCAAAGTGATGTGAAATTCACCTCCCCCGCCATCGAATTCCACGAAAAAGGTGGAAACCACCACCACTTCACTGGGGCTGACAATGGTGGCGAACTGGGGGTTGGGTTCTGCCTGTAGGTACTCAAAATGCACCGCGAGTACGGGCTCCCAAGCCTGTTCCAGATCCGCAAACACCTTTTCGAGGACGAGTTGGACAACCCGGACTTCAGTGGGCGTAAACTCCCGGCCTTCAATGCGGGCATAGGAGCGGCGAGCATAAGCTCGACCTGAACCACCGAAATAATTATCCACCATCATAAACACCAGCTTCGGGTCAAACACGAACAGGCTGGTGCCCTGCAAGGGGGACATTTGCACCATATTCAGGCTAGTAGGAACAAACAAGGTGTGGATATATTCGGAAAACTTGACCATCTGCATACCCGACACCGTCACATCGATAGCACGCCGAAAGAGGTTAAATAGACTGCGGCGAAGCTGACGGACAAAACGCTCATTAATCATCTCCAAAGCTGGCAGGCGGGCTCGAACAATACGGTCCTCACTGCTAAAATCGTAAGGGCGTACCGCCTCTTCACCTGCTACAGCTTTGGTCTCGGTATTGACCTCGCCATCGGCCATGCCTGACAGCAGGGCATCGACCTCATCCTGAGAAAGAATGTCGGTAGCAGCCATGGGTTATTGCATTATAAAACTGGTAAAGTAAACTGCTTCCACCCCCTTGATCCCAGCTTGATCTTCCAAAACCTGGTTAATCTCATCCCGTGCGGCTTCCCGCAGTTGCCCCTTGCCTTCAACAGTATGTATGGTTTCGTAGTCCTGATGGCTCAACAATAACAACAGGTTGTTACGAATCGCAGGCGTGTGGGTTTTTATGGCTTCGATGATTTCCGAATCACGGGCCATCGCTTCCATTTTGACTTGCAGAAAACGCACCTGCTGCTGGCTTTGGCGATAGAAATTGACCACAAAAGCAGGGTCTAGGGAATGATAAATGGCAGGATGTTGAGGTGCTTTAGGATTGGCGGCAGCCTCCCCGGTAGCGGCTTTAGGCGTGAGCGCCCCGGTTAGAAACAAAACTACCCCCACCGCTATGGCCACCACCAACATAACGATGGTACTGATAAGAATAATCAAGGTCTTTTTGGAAGTACCGCCGCCCTTAACCTCCAAATCCAACTCACCGCTCTGGGTCATGGGATCTATTCCTCTCCTCAAGCAAGAATCATTATTCTTGTATTGGGCAAAACCCATGCCAGCTCTTGTGAGAAGAAAAGAACTTAATGATTTAAATAACTTACCGCAAAGTGCCCCTTAACCGTCAAATAAGTGACCCCTCTCCATGGCACCGCTTTGACAAAAAATTGACTTTCCGCTCTAAGTATCTATGAATAGAATAGGGGGATGTTTAGAAGCGAGGGGGTAGTGCTTTGCAAACCCGTTTTACCTCCCTGAAAAAAGGGTTTGGGGTTGCAGCTAAAGAGGAGCCCCTATCGTTTTGGTAACGGCGCGCACCGAAAAGCATCTTGCGGCTCTGACAACTTAACCTTGCTCTCGCTTCTCCGTGCTATTTTGAGACAATTCCAGTGATCTCCGAGGGGAGTGCAATAAATCAAGATTTGCGAGGATCTCAGGCAAGGCCGTTTCCAACGAATGCCGGGGTCTGTAACCTAGCTCCCTCCGTATTTTGGCGCAGCTATACCAAGCAGAACCAATGAGCTTGTAGACCACTTGAGAATTCAACGGAACGCTTCTGTGCAATACCCGTTCCGCAAGATCCCCCGCCTTAGCCCCCACTCGAAGTAGCCCTGCCGGAAAGTACCACCAGGGGACATGTCGGCCTAATGCTTGGCAGAGCAAGATATAAATTTGGCGAGAGGAATAAGTGTAGCCATCGGTCACAATATAAGTTTGATGGCTGGCCTGGGGGTTTTCAGCGACAAGCAACATTGCCTGCACCACATCATCCACGTGGACCATGGAACGCCGATTCTCCACTTTAGGCAATGGAGGAAACCACCCCCGATCAATTGCCATGGCCATTCGGGGGAGATTTCCCTTATGGCCACCCCCATACACCATGGGAAGCCGCAGGTTGCAAACCTGCATACCATAAGTACGGCCCGCTTCCAGCACCACCCGTTCGGCGGCTAGCTTCGCTCGACCATAAGCGGTTTGAGGCGCCGCGGGACTGGCCTCATCGAGACACTCCCGCCCCCCTTCGCCCATAGCCTTGACACTGCTTATAAAAATAAACCGTTTAACACCCGCTTGTGCGGCTAACTTTAGCAGTTCTCCGGTCCCCTCTACGGACACTTTTCGATGGAGCCGCTCTGCCTCACCGCTATCATCATCTTCGACAAAGCTACCACTGGCCAAATGAAAGACTGTATCCACACCTTCACATAAGTTGCCGAGCGTTAAAGATTCAGCAAGATCCCCCTGAAATACGCCTAGCGAACTTGTAGGCCATATTGCCTTAGCCTTTTCTACATTTCTCACCAATACTCGGATCGAATTTCCTCTCGGTAATAATGTGGCGACTAGGTGTTGGCCGATAAAACCCGTCGCACCTGTAATCAGTGCCTTCATCCCAAAATTAGACGCTTTAGATAAACCAAGAGGTGAAGATTATTAACTGCTATGAACCCGTTTCGTGGTCACCTCTGAGGTGTCGGAACTCTCTGGCTCAACCCTGCATGCCGCACCTGAAGGGCTGGTAGGCAATTTTGGTGGACTCGCACTCAAATAAAAAGTATTTCGCATTCTCAACCCGACTCTGGCTTTACTTTCTAGGACAAACCGCCGTAGCAAGGTCAATCCAGCCAACACAAAAAAGCGACCCCACACCCCGCTGATCACTAGCCCCATGAGGGGCAGGGGATATTGATGGCGGAAAAATTTCTGGTAGAAATACACCATTCCTTTGTGTTTATGCCAAAGCACTTGAATAGGCCGCTGCCGACTACAGGTCCCTTTATAATGAACCACCTCCACATTAGGGACGAACAGGATTTTCCACCCCGCCTGCCGAAAGCGCATGCACCAGTCCAAATCCTCACAATGGAGAAAATAACTCTCATCCAGCAAACCTACCTGCTTTAGGCCCTCTTGCCGAACCAACATAAAAGCTCCCGAGATGGCTTCGAGAAATACCGACTCTCTAGGCAAAGCCTGGCAACTGAGGACAAACCCTCGAAATTTTGGGTGATAGGGGAAAAATCTATTCAAATGAAGGACTCGGACGAAACTCCGCCACGGCGTAGGCACACTGCGGCGGCACCCCGCCTGCTCGGTTCCATCCGGGTTACGAATCAAGCAGCCGACCATTCCCACTTCTGGACGGCTAGCGATTTCCTCAAGAATCCTGGAGAGCGTATTTGGGCGAATAACGCAGTCGGGATTTAGCAACAGTACATAGTCTCCCACTACCTGCCTGAAGGCAATGTTGTTCGCCCGTGCAAATCCTAGGTTGCGGCCATTTTCAATCACCCGAACGCGGGGATCTCTGCCCACGACGCTTCGCAAACATACCAGGCTGCTATCTTGGGAACCGTTATCCACAACGATGACCTCTAGCGGGATATCGGCTTGCAGCACAGAGCGTACAGCCTCAGTCAGCAGCCAACCGCCATTAAAGTTCACCATCACCACAGAGACAAGCGGAGGCTGCCTAGCCCCCTTTGGTTTGTTTCCATGCTCCCCATTGATATTTTTCATGAGCGGGCCTGCTGGCGCAGTTATCCTGAATGAACTCTATATCAGTTTAGCACGACTAGGGCTCGCCGCTAGGACAAAAAAATAACTAAACTGCTATGCTAAACATAAGATTATCAAATCAAATTTTCAAAAGACTTTAAAAATCAAAACGCTCTAATTGCAGGGTTTCATTGACCGAAAGCACATCGCGGATGGCGACGGTGGCGGTGGTATCCGAGGTGAAAGAAATTGAGAGGTTACCACTCGCTACCCCGTTAATTGTAGACCCTACAGCATCAAAATTATTAGCAATATCTGTACCAGATGGGAGGGCCGGGCCCAAAAAATAATAGGCCGTTCCTGAATAGGTGGTCGCAGAACTCATAGGACCTGCTGTCAGTACCCAAAACGGTTCCCCCTCCCTATCATCATAGACGTACCAGGCCGCAGTTAGCACGGTATCTTGGATATTAATAAAAAATCCGTGTCCATTCTGCTGTCCATTCCACCATAAACCATCATGTTTGGAAGTATAGGGAACTTGAGGGGTTTGCTCTGCCGCCGGATATCCTAGAAAAGGCTGAGCTTGAAGGTTAAAGGTATTAGAGGAGATCAGATTGTCCCCGTTGAGTTGGATCTGAATAGCCGCTTCGCCAGAATTTATAAAATCAATATCAAGACGACCCACTCCCTTTGAGACCACGGTGCTGCCACCGCTGTCAAAAAGAGAGTTCAAGGATGGCTTTAATACCGGCCCCTGAAAAGCGTATAGAGTCCCCGAATAATGACTTGAAGTCTCCATGGACCCCCCAGAGAGCAACCAAAATGGATTGCCTGCTCTATCATAGGTATACCAAGTCGCTACTAATGTGCCATTCCGAACATCGAAAAAGAAGCCATGCCCATTCTGGGCTGGACTCCACCATACTCCGGAAAAGGGTGAGAGTCTCCTATTGGCTACAAAATTTTCAAGAGCCAGGGTGCCAGACCCATATTCATTGTCCTTACCCCTAAGGGCACGGTCTGTGCTCGATTGTTGCAGCAATAGCCTGAGCTCCTGAGCGCTACGGCTGGGATCCTGGGATTTAAGCAGTGCCGCCGCACCCGCAGCATGGGGAGTCGCAGCAGAGGTCCCAAAAAAGGTACCTAGGACTGCCGTGGTCACTCCATCGGGGGCGATAATATCAGGCTTGATGCGACCATCCCAGGTGGGTCCCAGGGATGACGCTGGCTCGAGTTGCTGGGTCACCACATCCATAGCACCGACAGTGAATACCCCACGGCCATCGCCGGGTAAAACTAAGGTGCTGTCGGTACTTTGATACTCCATGGGGAAGGCTCTTCCCTGGCTACCACCGATAAATAACCGAAGTAAACGCTCACCGGTTTCAAGGCTCGCGCGCACGATAAAAATATAATACGTACCCGTCGTTGGCGCCGTGAAAAAAACTTGTTCTAGAGGCTCATGGCCTAATAACCCTGTCTGGAAGCCCACTGATGAGGCACAGGCATTATTAGGAGAAAACCGAACCGTACCTGGGCAAAAGATATAAAGATCATAATCCTGATCAGAGCGGGGACGGGATGGGTCTTCACCCCAATCATCCCAATTAAGGATGACACGAACCAAATCTCCCGCCCGCAATGCCAGATTTAGGGCCTCATCATCATCACTAAATTCGTGGGCGCCGTCGCCATCCGAGTCATGAAAGGTGCTGCTCCAATAGTTTTGCTGCTCATTCCCGGCAGCCGTGACAAACAAAATGCCTGCTTCGTCGAATAATCGGCTGGCAGCTACAGAAACCGGGCTACTACCATCTAGCGGACCAAGATTATCAAAGCCAAGGGAGAATGAAACGATAGCAATCTCTTGAGTGCGCAGCCAATCTAGTGCCGCCATGTATTCCAACTCCGTACCGGCGGCAACTAAAACCAACTCAACATCTGGAGCCATATCGTAGAGGATTTCAGCCACCCCAGTGCCATGGTTGGTCCCTTCAAAACCTTCACCTAAGTTAAAATTTTTTACGGTAACCTCCTGGGGCAACTCTTTTCCCAGGAGATCCCGATATCCCTGGAATCCCCTATCTAAAATAGCGACCCGCACCCCTTGCCCCGTCACCCCTAACTGGTGGAGCCTGTGGGCGGAAGTCACCTGGACACCTTCATTACCACCGGAGCGCTCCTCTTGCCGAGGCTCGGCACGGTGGGGTAACCGTATATACCGCACCTGAGGCAAAGTCGCGAGCTCGGAGACTCGCCCCAGAGGCAACAGTACCTGTAGGTGTTCGCCACGCTCAAGCTCCACCGCACCGTTTAACTCTTCAATGGCTAAGCGCGTTTTTTCAGTAAGGGGCCCGTCCAAGAGAACATGGATTTGTACAGGTTGCTCCTGCGATGTTCCTTTAAGGCTACTCCTTGCCTCTAACATCTCTTGCAAGCGATACTCGATACGGGGGTGTAGGGACCTAGGCACTCCTGAATTGGAGGAAAAAGCTTCATTGTTTTCTAAACGACTACCGCTAATGCCATTCCCATATGAAGGAATAAGCGCTAAGCTGATACCAGCCGTCAAGACTGTCAGTAGACAACACCGGCCTACTTTACAGATAACTCCCTTACTCACTTGATTGCTCCAGTCACTTGAAAATAACCCTTGAGAACAGCTATAGATAATAGCTTACTAGGTGGGTAAAGGAGGGTTGAAAGATAACCGACGGAAAAAACTGAGCAATTGAGCCGAGCTGAAATCAAAAACTATCGTTGTTTAATCCTTGATATCATCTTTACAAAAATTCCATAACCGTGGCCACACTTTCAATGCCGAACCAAACTGGCGAAGCGTGGTTCTCACCAGCGCCACCTGGGCCGTTCTCTCATTGCTAGCGGCAACATCAGGAATGAGCCGCTCTTCACGATTAACTAAGGCGTTACTGCCCGCTAGCAATAGGCGTTTCACATCATTGGCCCAATAGGAGGGCTGATTTCCATAAGTATCTAATTGAGCCTGCAAGTGGTTGATCTTTCCGACTCTGGCATGTATCAGGTTTTCCTCAATTCCCGCTTCAAGAACCCCCTCATTCGCATCCGCCAATCCCAAATAAGTTTCTGCCAGAAAAGTTAACCTTTGGGAGCAATCATTGGCGTAGCAATTCCCCATGGAATTATTAGCCACATCCGCTAAAAACCCTAGCACACCCACATTTTCAGGCCTGTCCAAGGCTTCTTGACTCCAAGTGCGCTCAGGTTCAGGAAAATGCAGTAACCCCCACGGAAACTCAAGTGCCAACGAATTCGGATATAAAGCTTTTACCAAGATCCCAAATAAATGATCCTCATTGCGGAAGTACGGACTCGTACAGGGCAACATCTCCTGGTTATCAAATCCGGTAAGGGTGCTGAGCAGGGAAGTAGTGGGGGAGAAATGCAACGAAGATGACCCCAACCATAAATGCCGACTAGCCCGTAACGACTCGTAAGTTTCTAGGCTCGCAACCAATTGCGCCCTTGCCTCCCCCTCGAGTTCATATATCCAATTCGTAGAGACGGTTCCAGGATCGCCAAAAACACCACATTGAGTTAAAAGAATTTTAGAATCGGCATGTAAAGTCTCTACCTGATCACTGCCTAGATCCTTAAAGGTCTGCTCTTGCAGTTTAACTGCGGAAAAATGATGAATCGCCTTCTCAATGGAATAGCCAAGAACCTCGGAGGACTGTTCAATAGGATCAATAGTGGATAGGCTGGTTTTTTCCAATAGATCAGCCCGATCCAGAAAAAAATGAACGTCCCGTTGTTTTTCTGAAATTTGCAAACTATTTTGATGACCAGGGGCCAGGCGAGGTTGGCAAATCATGTCATCGTCAATAGTCAAAAACCGCTTTCCAGCGGTTAACAACAGCATGTAATTCCAGAGTCTGCCCCCAGAAAAACGGGTATCCTCTTCGTGGTCGCCTAGCAACCATTGGATGATTCCTTGATGTTCCGGAAATGCACCGCTCAAGGTAGCGATGAGTTTTTGCTGTGCTTCCCGCCCATGATAATGGATATCCAGGCCATGATCCTTGCTAATCTGTCTTACTAACGCTTGGTTCTCAGCAATATTTTCTGAATTTCTGGAATCATCCACCACCAGATAACGGTAGCGCCGCCCATGGTGGAATTCATTCTCAGCCAGACTTTTCACTAAACGGGCTAACTGCTTGGGCCGGTCGCAAGTGCGCACCAAGATCCCAAACAAAGGGGTTTGATGGGCAGCTCTGCCTTTATACTGCAAGCTTGCAACTAAATCCTTGGCTGAAATCATAAAGCCTTGTTCAATAAATTTATTAAAAATCTGGCTGATTTCAGCCTGGCGCTCCGCCAACGCCGGATTCATTTTCTTGACTAGGGCAACATGTTCTTCAAGGGTTCTAAACTGCCGACAAAGCTGGAGAATCTGAAATACCTCTGCGGTAATGACTACCCTTTTATCAGTCCGTTTGCTCTTTAACAGTAGCCGCCGCCTTGGTAAGGGAAAAACAACACAATTATCAAACGCCCATAACCCCTGGACCTGGCGGGCGGCATTGGCTACAGTGGAGCCCTGGCTAAAATTCCAGGAATAATTTATTCCGTTATTTTTCTCGGTCATTGTTTTTCCATCCAGACTTTTTTGCCGGTAATGCGGGGTCATGCCGTATACTGGAAGCGCACCCCCTATCCTAGATCGCCAGTTCATGTTCTGGTTTCAGCCAGAGAATTTCCCTACCCCCCCTGAGCCAATGGTGCCGTAGGGTATACTCGTCATTTAAAATAGCTCGGGATAGGAAAATTGTTTGATTATGCGTCCATGATACTCCCATGGGCAGTATAACCAACAATAAATCGGAGTAAAACTTGGTCAAAAACAGCGCCGACCCGCCTGCCACGGAGGAACAAGCCCAATCGCCCCCGGCATCGCGCCTAACCGCGGTTCATGCTCCGAAGGGAACTCTGCTTCACATCCTCCACAGTTGGGGGGGCGGTATCGCCCGCTGGACCGAGGACTTTGTCCGACACTGCCCTGAACGGCGCCACCTCATCCTGTATTCTCGCAGCAACCGTAACGTCTTCGGCCACGCCTTAGAACTGGTGGATCCGGCCTATCCAGAAACACCCCTTGCGGTCTGGGAACTCACCCCCCCGATTCTGGCCACCGGCATTACCCACCTCCAGTATGGAGCCATACTCTCAGACCTCCTCACCGGCTTGGCGGTGGAGGCCATTGTGGTCTCCTCCCTGATCGGGCACTCCCTGGAAGCCCTGACAACCGGCCTGCCCACCCTGCGGGTGCTGCACGACTTCTATCCCTACTGCCCGGCCATGTTTGGTTACTTCAATGACCCCTGCCAACAATGCGATGAGGAAAGACTGACTATTTGCCTACAGTCCAACCCCCAGAACGAATGCTGGCACAACTCCATCACCGAAGACTGGCTCGCCATGCGCCGGGCCTATGCCGCCGCGCTCCTCAAGCCCGAAGTTCACCTTGTGGCCCCTACTCACACGGCGCGGGACAGGCTGTACCGGCTTTATCCCGAAATCGCCCGCAAAGCTTGTCACCTCATCGCCCATGGCATCGATCCCGCAAGGATGGGCTGCCCTACTCGACCCCCTCTGCTCCTTGCAAGAGAAGATGGGGGAAAACAAATCCAAATAGATAAAACCCGCAAATTGCGTATCCTCGTTCCCGGCCGCCTGGAACCCCACAAGGGCCTGCAACTGTTGCAGGACGCCCTGCCTCAGCTCACTGACAAGGCCGAATTCCTCCTCCTCGGCTGCGGCATATTAGGCCAATCTTTCGCTGACATGGACGGCATCACCCTCATCCCGGACTACAACTTCGCCGATCTGGGTCCCTTGGTCCAGGATTTCGCGCCGGATTGCGCCCTCCTTCTCTCCACCCTACCGGAAACTTTCAGCTACACCCTCAGCGAAATGTGGGCGCTGGGCATCCCCCCTCTCGCCACCAACCTGGGCGCCTTCGCCGAACGCATCCACCATGGCATAAACGGCTTCCTGTACAAACCTGACGTTCACAGCCTGACTGAACTGATTGCTTCTTTGGCCCAGGATCCCACGCCCCTCATCCACGTCGCCCGCTATCTAGGCGCTCACCCCGTACGCCATGTAAAAGACATGGTCGAAGATTACCAGGCCCTGCTGCCAACCCCGAGCAGACCTGAAGGTCCTGGAAGCTGGCTGGCCCTAGGTATTGAGGGCGCTCAGTCCCGTTACCACTCAAACGACAGGGCACGGGAAACAGAAATCATTCGTCAGGTTGGGGAATTAGAAGAAACCCGCCGCCAACTTGAACGGACACGCCATGCCCTCACTCATCACCAAACCCGTGCCGATATGCTAGAACAGGAACTAGCAGCCCTGCGCCACTCCAACTCCTGGCGCGTAACCGCGCCCATCCGAGCCATCACCCTGACTTTCCGTGCCCTCCGTAGCCGCTTCCGCCGACATTCAGTAAACCAGACCGCCCCTACCTCCACGGGGAAAAACCAGGAAAGCCTCCCCCCTCATCCACCCCCTGACACTATCGCCACCCCTGGGAGGGCAGGCAAGCTCACTGGAAACGAATTTGGACCCGACAGGGGTCTCAAGGAGAAAATTAGGAAAGGCGCGCATCACCGATTCGCCGGGAGCGAATCGGGACATCTAAAGGATGCCCGCAGGGGGCGCGCCAGGGAAGGCGCGCATCACCGTCTTAAGCTCCGTGCTCGCCTGCGAGAACAGCTTGGCATACCCGACGCCGCTCGCATTGTCTTGGGCATCGCTCAGCAAAACCGGCCGGACGCGGCGCATGAGTTTATCCAAGCCGCAATCCGGCAAGCAAGCATCCAACGGAATCTGTATTTTTTGTGGCTGGAAGGGGAACACATGCCCCCCATCCCAGCGAGCTTAAAAGCGAGGGGACTGGCTAGGGCTCCCCGCCGCCTGCATTTCGTCACCGATTCGCCGGGAGCGAATAAGGCAACCGCCTTTACCCTCCCCGAATATCTGGCGGCTTCAGACTTGATCTACCTCCCCGAGGCGGGCGATGCAACCCGGCCCACTCCAGCCGAAATAGGGCTGCTCAAGGTGCCGGTCATGAGCGTTCCCCGGGGAAACGATTTGACCATTACACTGGCAACGGCATTAAAGGAATTCCCTCCAGGAAACCCCGCTGACTAGAGGCTTGGGGAGAATCGACGCCGAATCCAGCGCCGGATACTCAGTGCCCGCAGAAACCAACCCAGCACCCAGCGAAAATTCGAATCAACATCGGGACAAACCAACAATCCCGATACCCAACCGTTTTCCATCAGGAACTGGTGTAGTTTTTCCCGATGTTTCCTGGAAATGAAAGCCTTTAACACCTCTCCGGAGGTCAGCATCCGCTGCTTGTTGGAGAATCCCCCCGTGCCAAAGGTCTCGTTATGATTGAGTTGGAAATAAGCCTGAGCTAGGAATGGAGGGGGACGCTGGATAATTTCCGACCAGATGTCCAGGGCCATCGGTCGAAGCTCATCGGATGAATAGGCATGGGTACGCAGAAAATCGGCCCAAAAAGATACCGAATCCAATACCCCGGCCTGAAAATGGCGGACACAAGCTTCGTATATCTGGTTTTCCCCCTCATCCACATGGCGGTGAACTCGAACACTATCCTTGCCTATCTCATAGCCTATCACGCTGCCATAGGGAGAATTACACAGCATCTCCACGGGGGCGACGAAATCTAGCAAGTGCCCATGGGCTTCATCTCCGTTCAGGTTGGGACCAAAGGCCTCTTTACGAACATTTTCTGGCTGGATATTAAGAAAATGATTCAGGCCCAGGTAATAGCCCCGCAGCTCCACTGAGGGCAATGCATGGGCCAGATTGTCCTGTATCGTGCCTCGCCAGCCGATGTCCACAATTCCCACTCGGCCGGCGGTATCCAACAGACCGGCGGATTCCAAGTAAGCGGATAATTGTGCCCGTTTGACATTCAAATGGCTCTCCATTTCCGCCCTGACCTCAGGATCATCAAGGAAAGCCTTGACCCGCTCGTCCTGCCAAGGATAGCGGATGGGCTGCTGCAACTCCAGACCATGACGAACTGCCTGCTCGGCGAATGCCGCCGACTCCATCCCCAGGGATTTCAACAGTGCGTGTAAAGGCTGAATGCTGTATTGGTTCCACAGACGCATCAACTCCCCCGTGGACAACTCTCGCAGGGAGCCGGCAAAAGTGGCGATACGGCTGACTTGGAGCAACTGGGCGGGCGGCGGTGGAAACCCGAGCAAATCCGATTCTGTCAAGCGGTGGTAGATTTCCATAAAAAGTTCACCTTCCCGGGTGAAGAAATATAACTTTTCTACCTGATCAGCCACCGCCCGTTCCATGATACCGACGACAAAGCCCACCAACAGCAAAGAACACTTTCGGCCATAGTTGTAAACCTCCTGTTCCCACTCTGAGGGAAGAGGAGCAGTGAGCAGATCTTGGATCGCCGCCTGTAGCGCCTGGGGACGAGCGCCACCGATTCGGCGGGAGCGAATCGGGACATCTAAAGGATGCCCGCAGGGGGCGCGCCAGGGAAGGCGCGCCTCAAAATCGGCCTCCCGCTGCCGCCGTCTTTGATGCTCCTCTTCGGGCTGGAAATGAATCGCCGCGACACCGGTTTTCTTTGCCGCCCGAACATCGGCATCAGGGTTGTCTCCCACATGGAGATGTTGGTCTGGCGAAACGCCAAACTGTTGGTGCAAATACTGGTAGAGCCGACCGGAGCGCTTGTTCAGACCCACCTCGCAGGACACCACTCCCTCCGCCGCTAGATGAACGATACCGTGATGAGCAAGCAATGCCCGAACAGCCGTGGCCGGCAGATAAAAGTCCGAAAGAAAGCACCGCCTAGCGGCAGAAGAGTGGGTCAACGTCCCCGCAATAGTCGGATCCGGGTAGGAAACAAACTTTTCCTGGGAAATTTCCACCTGCTCCAGGGTCAGTAGCAACTGTTCCAGGGCGTCACTGCCCAAGGGAAAAGGCTCTAGTCCTGCCAATGCCAACCAGCGCCGGTAAACATCCAAATGGCGGTACTCGTCATCCATGCCCTGTTGCCGGCTGTCGTCCCCCAACTCCTTTTCCGCCTGCTGGCGCAATCGCAGCAACGTCCAACTATCTCGATTCTCGGGAAGTAGGTATTGGGTATAATTCAGCGCCACATAACGGCACACTTGCAGCTTTACACTATCGGGATGACAACGGCGACGCAGCAAGGTATCCCAAACATCAATGGTCAGTAACTCATAGTTTTGCCCCGTCACTTTCTACATTCCTTGTTGATATCTTTTATATCTTTACAGCCGCCAGCGCCCGCCGCAGCCGATAGTAAACGAAGCGCACTAGCTTGCGAGGGGCGGGCGGCAAAAAAGCCAAACGCCCCCGATCCACCATGGTGTCAATGACAGAGGGACTGGAGTTCCCAGTCCCCGCTTCGGCCACCAGGGCAGACCGGCGGTACAAGGGGGTAGGCGCTGACCGTGCCGATTGCGCGCCCATCAGCAATTGATTAACCGTCGCTTGGAATTGCTCCAGCCCATATTCCAGGGGCCGACTTGCCATATAAGCGCTCCCTGCTCGGCCCATCGCTTGGGCCCGCTCGGGGGAAGCTAAAACATCCATTACTCCCTGGGCAAGGGATTCCGGAGTGGGTTCGCACAATAACACCGCTTCTTCTGGAAAATCATATAACGTGTTGTCCCGATGCGCCTCCACCACCGGCAAGCCAGCGGCCATCATTTCAAAGGGAACACGGGAGGGGTTGGTGGAGCTGATGCACAGGCCTACGGTGCAGCGGTTATAGAGATGGTTGCAATCCTCCAGACTCAATAGACCCAGGTTTTTATGCTCGAACCAAACCCGGCCGCTGGCCTTGGAACCATACAGGTAAACCTTCACCTCCGGCATACAATGCTTGACAATGCCCAAGGTCTCGATACCTAGTTCCGCGCAGCGGCGGGGTTTGTCCGGCTGGTAGATGAGGCAGACCGCCAGCTCCCGTTTCGGCTCTGGCAGCGGGCGATAAATCCCTAAATCGGCGCAGAAATCGAAATGGCTGGCGGCTACGCCGAACTGGCGGTCCAACAAGGCCGGCAACCAGCGGCCGATGGTAATCGGGTAAAGGCCGTAGCGGTAAGAGTTCTCGGCCATGAGATAGCCATCTCCCATGGGGTTGAACTGGGCTTCGAAATCCTGGACGAAATAGGCTTTCACGCAAGGGAAGGGCAGGTCACGAACCACCCGGGCCGAGTACCATACCGTGGCGAACACCATCTCGACGGGCTGAATATTGGACCAACCGGCATGGATTTCTTGGAAGTCATACCCAAACATCCGTTTGATGTCCTTACGCAGACGAGCGCTGGAAAACTGCTCGGGATTTTCCAAGTATAAGAGGCAACGGTGACCCTGTTGTTGCAGATAATCCGCGTGCTGGAGGAAGGTACGGTGCCCCCCGGAACCTTCGATGAGACTAGGAATAAGCCAGGCAATACTCGCCATGTTCTATCTATAATGAGCTTTTCTGAATGAGGGTCAAACCGCAACCATCCCCATAGGGGAAATCCCCCGGCGAGCCTCCAGTGACAAAGGAATTCAGCATTAATCCCGTCACCCCCCGAACTGCACACCATTCGCTCACTGCCCGGAACACACCGCCTTTACCGGTGGAATCAAACGTTGCCGCAAATTGGCTGGTATCGTGCAAAACCAACAGCCCCCCCAGGGGCAGCGCAGTGTACCATAGGTCCAACTCTTTCAAGGTATGCTCATATTGATGGCTGGAATCAATAAACACCAGTTGGGGCGGCAAATCACCAAAATACGCCGATGCCCGAGCAGGTCCCTCCCTATCGGCAGAATCGGCAACGCATAAACGCACTTGTTCCTCCAATCCCGCCTTGGCAACCCAACCTGCCGTGTATCTCGTCACCCCTTCATCGATATCGATGGAAAAGAGGGCATTTTTTTGGTTCATCTTGCGCAGCAGAAACCCCAGCAGCAAAGTCGAATACCCCACATAATGGCCACATTGCACGATCCGGTTGATGGCGCTACCGGAAATCAGCCCGATCAACAAAGACAGGGGCGGCACGTTGGCCTCCCCCGTACTCGGGTATTGACGCTCTGTGTCTTCAAACCAATCCTGAACCAACAACCATTCCCTCTCATCGAGGAAGCTGTAGGGAATCGGGATATAATCCGTATTTGGCGCCCGGTGCCACCAGTAACGATTGTGTGGGCGTTGCCGAAATTTTAGAGACCTTTCACTGCTCATCTACATCCTCCCTAACAGCAACCCGTTAAAGCGCCAAAAACTTCGGCCATATCCGTTTAAGGTATCGAGTTGCACGGATAAAGAAATTCCCATTTAGTTTCGCTATTTCCGCTTGCATCGCTTCAATTTGATTATCCCGGTTGGCGATTTCCCCATTCATCTGCTGGATAATATGCCAGCGCTCCTCAATCATGGCCGCCTGGCTGGCAATACACTCATCCCGGTTGGCGATTTCCCCATTCATCTGCTGGATAATATGCCAGCGCTCCTCAATCATGGCCGCCTGGCTGGCAATACACCGATCCCGGCTGGCGATTTCACCGCTCATCTGTTGCATGGCTTGCCAACGTTCAGCCAGCATGGAGGCCTGATCAGCGAGCTGCTGAATGGATCGAAAAACCTCTGGCGGGCAGGAAGCCGCCTCGGCCATCTGCTGCAATCGCCAGCTTGCACCGTCTCCAGCCGCAAACTCCAGCAAGCGCCGCTCTTCCACCCCAGCGAGGCCATAAATCAAATAACATAAAAGAGAGAGCGGATGAAAGCTCTCATTCTGCATCAAGGCCAGGAGAATCGCTTCCACGCGGGCTTCCGCCTCCGGGCCGTTCCCTGAACGTAGTCCCAGTGAGAGCAGGGCCTTGGCCTGAACATAGGAATTTTCATGGATATGACGCCAGAGGTCATCTTCGGACAGGGTATTGGCTTCATGGACACGATAGGCCAGCAAATTTTCCCGAACCCAGATCGGGGTTCTGTACTGGCTGGCCCGTAAGACCCAATCCCAGTCGTGGGTATAGCGCAGAGGAAAAAAACCGCCGACCCGATTGGCTAGGGAGCGGGAAAAAAAGAAATTGGAGGTAGTCATGGCAAGATTGCCGGCGAAAAACCAATTCGTCGGACTCAATGTTTCACAATGGCCGCGCAGCGTATTATAGCTTTGGGCGCGAAGGTGATGGGAAATCGGGGTTCCAGAGGGGCCAATGAAGTCCACATCGCTGAAAACGAAAACATCGTTCCCACTCGACTGCCCGGCTGCTGACAACAACCGCTGGATCCGGCAAGGGGCATACGCATCATCGGAATTCAGGATAGCGATATATTCCCCCTGGGCCAGGGCCACCCCCTCGTTCAGGGTGGCGTCAGCCCCCCGATTGGTGTCATGTCGGCGCAGCCGTAGGCGGCTATCCTGAAAAGATTGGAGTATCTCCCAGGTGCCATCCTGGGAGGCATCGTCGATGACAATGAGTTCCAGATTCCGATGAGTCTGGCCGAGCACGCTCTCCACCGCCGAGGAGACGTAGCTCTCGTGATTGTAGGCGGGAATGATCACGCTTACCAGGGGCATGTCGATGTCCTCGAGCAATGAGAAAACTGCATAAATTACTCCACTGCCCCATATCTTCCCATGCGCCCCCAGAGACCATGCCAAAGTCCTAAAGTCATCATTTTGAGCTGCCTCAGCCGGGGAGGAGCGAAGAGGGCGTAGAAAAAAAAGCGCTGCCACAACCGGAACCCATCGGCCAGCTTCCAAAGAGGAGGAATCCAGTCCTGCCGATAGATCCAAATAGCATTACGGAACAGGTAATAATGCCTCAAGGGGCTTCGAGCCACGACTTCACGCCCCAGAAAGCGAATAGGCTCCTCTCCCAGAGTGTGAAACATCTTCGCGCCGCAGACCCCATAGGCCTGATATCCTCTCTGCCTAGCCCGCAATATCCACTCGATATCGATGTAGTCGATAAACAACGCCTCCACCATGCCCCCTACCTTGTCTAGCACCGCCATTGGAATCAAGCTCCCGGACGAAATGAGGTGATCCACTTCCAGTATTTCATCGTCCCGTTGGCAATGGCAACGTCCGATCATCAGTCCCCGCACCCGAACAAACGGTTGTGATTGGGGCCGCCTCCGATCTTGATAAGCGGGACCCAGAGCGCAAACCCGCCGCCCCCTCTGTTCCAGTTGCTTCCATGCTCCATACAGCCGCTCGATCATATCAGGGGCGGGGCAACTATCCTGGTCGAACAATACCACATGGGTGGCGCTCCGTTCCTTGGCCCAGGCAATCCCCCTGTTCTGGGCCGCGGCCACTCCCAGATTCTCAGGCAATGCCAAGCAATGGAGGTTGGCGACGCCCCGTTGCTTAAGCCATTGGGGAATATTCCCCCCTGAAGCATTATCAACGACCACCACCGCTTCGACCTGAGGAGAAACCGCGAAGAGCAGCCGTTCCAGGCCCTCTAGATCCGGCTGGTAAGTGATAATGACCGCGATACAGCAATAATTTTTTTCTCGCTCCAAGCCTACCTCCCCCTGAGCGTCGGCGAATCCGAACTGCTCCAGGGCTGTTCAATGCTATTGACAGTCATAGTAGGGCGGATAAGCGCAGCGCATCCGCCGACATTCTTGCTACGTACATCAAAGGTCATTGGTCATGGCAGGCGGCTTCATAGACGCGCAAGGGGTCTATTCCTGTTAACCTAGGCGGTAGCGAGGGGGCCGAAGAACGCCGGTAAACCTCGGTAATAAGCTCCCTCGAAGACTCCAAATGAACCTCCATATCATCGCTGGCCTGTTTGACTCGCGCCAGGGTCGCCATAAAAGATTCCCGGGTTTCTGAAGACACCAACTCCATGAGTTGGTCCAAGATTTTATCTACATCCTGCCAATCCTCCATTATCCAACCTGCCCCCGTCTCCACTACTCTGTCTTGGAGCGTGCCTATGGGGGGCACTAACACCGGTCGGTCAGCCGCCCAGGCCTCGGAAAGGGTATAGGAAAAGGTTTCAGGGCCTGCCGAGGGGAACACCACCAGAGAAATGGCGTAATGATCCAGCAAGGCAGGCAACTCCTCCTGCCCATAAGGACCATGGAGCGTTAACACCCGGTCCTCGCTCTGATAAGGCACGGGCGGATCACCTTGGCGATCCGTGTATCCGATCACCACCCAGCGCAACGGCAATTTTCGCTCCCGGGTTTTTTCCACCAACCGCTCCAGCTTTCTGGCCCCTTTCACCGGCCCAATGGCGCCCAACACGCCAATCGACTTGATGCCATCCTTCGGCAGCAAGAAACCCTGAAGATGACCCCCTCTTAGCTTGGGAAGATCTAGATGGGGGACGTTAGGAATCACGGTAACAGGCACCCTAGGAAAATAGCGGTTAAGGGTATGCTTGACCCAAGCCGACGGGGCAAACACAAAAGCGGCTTTGGATAAAAAATTTCGATGCCTCCAGCGCCATTCTTCTATATCGATATGGGCAAAAGCCCCCTGCGCCCCAAGACATTGACGACACAGTTCCAAATCGGTCGTGGCATCACAATAATGGCCACTGCCATCCAAAAGATTAATCGTGGGACATGCCAAAAAGAAATCATGGACACTAAAACCATAGGGAATCACCGTTCCCGCAAAGGCCTCCAGCAATCCATCGCGGCAACCGGCCAGGTGATGAATGTGGCACAATTTAATCTCCAACCACCCACAAATCGCCTCCAAAAAATCCGTCCAGGTTTCACCATCCCGGCGCTGGAAACGATAATTTTGCTCTTCCTCTCCAGGAAGAAGCCCTTTGACCACCCATTCCTGCTCTAAGGCGATTAGCACATAGTGTCGAAATTCACCTGCAACTAATGTCGCCAGATTTCTGATATAAGCCCCTATCCCGCCGCCACGGCCCCGCAACACCGCAGGTCCCCCATGGCCATGCATAACATGCAGGATTCCCGGCATTCCAGGGGCAGAAAGAAGCTGGAGCTGGATTTCAATCAATTGCCGAATCGGCTGGAGCGGGTCCTGTTTGATAAAACCATTGACCTGTTCCAAGTAGGTGGGGTGCTTATTCAGCAGCGCCGCCATTTGCTTTTCCGCGATGACCTTTTTTTCTTGGCCAAAGGAGCCTCCGCCCACATGGGCCACATAGGCATCGCTACAGAGCACATTCCGAAAGCCCGCTTCTACAGCACGCAGGCATAAATCATTTTCCTCCCCGTAGCCCTTGCCAAAAGCATCCACATCAAATAACCCCACCCTATTGATGAGCGCCCGGCGTATATACAGGCAAAACCCCACCCCGGTAGGAAGCTCCGGATAGACGGTTATCCCGGCCCGATCCATGGCCCGATTGATCAATTCTGGATTTTCTGGGAAGGGGTTTTCCCGGCAAAAATCAGGAAAAGAACAGATCTCCCCATTATTGGAGAAAGGGGTAATGGTGCCTATTTTCGGGTCCGAAGCAGCACAGCGCTTGAGTTTTCCGAGCCAATGTTGAGTCACCAAGGTATCGGAATTTAACAGCACCACATCATTTCTGCCGATGGACATTCCCCGATTGGCGGTGGCGACGAATCCCTGGTTGTGCTCATTTTGCAGCAGCACAATATTCTCTTCTCCCCCCGTCCTAAGCTCCTCAAACAAAGTCTGAATGCGACTATCTGTGGAAGCATCATCAATGAGCACCAGTCGATAGGGGTCATCGGTGCAGCGGCGTATGCTCTCTAGACAGGCGCGCAGAGGCTCATAAGCATTATAAATAGGAATTACAATATCAATGGATGGGGAATCGGCCTTTTCGATTTTTGGGCGGTTTAGATACCAACGCTTCAACGGCCGGAAAGGTCGGCGCACCCAGCCGCGAAAACTTTCTTGATAAGCAAGCCGAGTTTCTAAGTAGCGGGTCAGAGCATTAGCTTCGGCCAACTGCTGTTCATAGGCGGTGAGTTCCCGCTGCTGCTGCTCGACTTGTTCATGAAGCGCTTGCAGATCTTGAGCGTTGATTGCAAGCAGTCGATCTTTTTCTTGCAACTGACGCCCGTGATAGGCAAGGAATCGATCCTTTTCCCCCAATAATCGATCTCGCTCTTGTATTTCTCGATCTTTCTGCCCCAGGCGTGGCGCCAATGCCATGAAATCAGCGGACAGGGGCCAGGAGGCTTGGATCTCCAAAACGCCCCCTCCTTGCAGCGCCCCTAAGGTCTCGGCCTCCAGGGGCAATTCAAAATAAGGATTTTTGCCCATTAATAAAGCATTGACCCCCAAGGCGGTGGCCCACCCACTGGAAAATTCCATCTGGTGTATTTTATTCACCGGCAAAGGGGCCCTATCACCGTTCCATCGCCAAATGCTGCGATTTTCCTTATCGTAAAGGTCTATTTGGTAAATTCGCATGAAACCGGGGCGATCGGCGGGATTGAGCCGCATCCCGGTGGGAACTTCAGCCAAAGGAGGAATGGAAAAACGGATCACCTGGCGCTCGGCGCCAATACAACCCAGGGTACAACAGCTATTTTCCTGATGATATTCAGCCTTTCCAAAACGCCAGTAGAGTTGGCAAGCAAAATGGAACCCGGGGGTAGTAGGGGGGGCTTCTGGTTTTTGGGTGGCCTGTTTTCCCGGTATGGCCTCAACGATAAATTGATAGGTTAAAGCATCAGGGTAGGCTTTCAATAAACGATAAATAGCGGGGGGCAAGGCCTCTAAATAATAGCCTCGAAATTCACTCGCCCTCATATCGCAGGGTATCGCCTCTACCGAAAGGGGAGCCAAATCATGGCGATTGAGAAATTCCAATAGGGATTTGCGAGTAAAAAACCGCAAATGGGTCACATCCAGCAATCCCTCGGGACGATAGCGAAACTCTCCCGCCAGTAGTTCAGCAATCACCCCTGCATGGGCAATATTAGGAATGGAGAGCAAGATCCGGCCATTGGGTCTCAATAAGGGGGGCAGTTGGGAAACCACCGCCCCTGGATTCTTTAAATGTTCAAGGACATCGGCGCAGACGATATAATCGTAACGGTAATGCTCACCCCCCTTCTGGATATTTTCCGGATGTCCCGATTCGCTCCCGGCGAATCGGTTAGGAAAAAGCGTCCTTAGCTGAACTTTCTCCAGGTCGGCTATCCGCAAATCCCGATAAAAAGGTTCGGCAAGCTGGGCTTGTTCAGGACTGAACTCCACGCCATCCACAATGCAATTTAATGCCGTGGATAAATATTTCCCCAAAACTCCAGGGCCGGTGCCTAAATCCAATACCTGAGTATGGGGACGGATAAGGCGGGCAATTTTAGCCAGGGAATCGTCTCCCTGGGGATCTAACTCCCGGGCATAGAGATGACTTTCTGAGAAAAACTGGTCCATAATGATGAAATTTTTAGGCGTACTTAGCCTTATCCCAAAAAATTAGTGTTCTTTTTTCCCTTCTCTCCTTGCAGGAGAAGGTAATGCTCTTTTCCGCCCCATTTCCCCCAACGGGAGAAGGTAACGCTCTTTTCCGCTCCATTTCCCCCGGCGGGAGAAGGTGAGGATGAGGGGGATAATAAAAAACGTTATCGATTGGGATGGGTACTACAATCCACAACTATTAATTCACCATGCACGCTAGTTCTTACCAACACATGTCCCACCTCGTCGAGGTTTATTTCAGTCACCGCGACTCCCTCAATATTCTTGACTTGGGCAGCTATGACGTCAATGGGAGTTACCGTCCCCTCTTCAAGCACCCGAACTGGCACTATAGAGGAATGGATCTCTCCCCAGGCCCCAATGTGGATATTGTGCTCTCCTCCCCCTATCGCTTTCCTATCTCCACCTACAATATGGATCTCATTATTTCCGGGCAGGCTTTCGAGCACATCGAGTTCTTTTGGCTAACTTGGCTAGAAATGGTGCGGGTGCTCAAGCCCGGCGGGACGATCTTTCTGATCGCCCCCTCCCGAGGTCCCGAACACCGCTATCCAGTGGACTGTTGGCGTTTCTACCCCGATGGCTTTGCCGCCCTAGCCAAGTACGGCGCCTTAGAACTGATTGAGGTTCGCACAGACTGGGAACCTCACCCCGAACCCGACAGTGCGCCCTGGGGGGATACGGTTGGGGTATTTGTAAAACCCAGGCGCAATTATACCGCCCGCCTCTATGAACGAGCTCAATATACTCTGCGCCGATTCCTAGAACCTCCCTTATTTAAGTAAGGGGTTAAGGCGTGTTAGCGCCATACCCACCAAAATTTAACCATTTAATGGTGGGATCACCTTTCAAGCTTGCCCCCTTCGCTAAAGGCAAGGTTTTTCAACAGCTTCTAGTGCCAAGGCATTTTATTGTTTGAAAAAACCTTGCACCAACCACCAAAAATGCCAAGCAGGAGGGTCCCGTGCAATGGCCTCGGAGAAACAGCCTGCCAAAGCTTCCATCAGTTGACGCTGATCCCGGGCAGGCAACGGACCGGCAACCTTCAAATACCGCCGCCCGGTCTCATGATCCAAGGAGACCGTGAAGGCCACCACGGGGATACCCTCGCTCACCGCTAGCCGGACCAACCCACTGGGCCACCAGGCCTGGCGTTGAAATAGCGGTATTGGCAAACAGTTATTCCCTTCGCCAGGAGGAACATCAATCAGCGCCACCACGGATTTTCCCTGGCGAAGGGCTTCAAGCAGGCGAGGCACGCTGCCTCCTTTATAAATCACCGGGGCTGACCCCACCCTTTCCACTTCCCGAATTCGTAACCGTGAATAGTAATAAGCCACTAGCCGGCGAGCAAAAGTGTTTCTATCTAGGCGGACAGATAAAAAGGCTGCCGCCATCCCTTGACTGCGCAGATGACGCAAAGACCACAATCCGGTCCCCCAATGGAAGGTAATAGCCAGAAAGGGGGTATTTCCAGGCCAACCCGGCCCAGTCAGCTCCAGGTACTTTCTCATCCAGCGATCGGAGCGAAAAAGGGAGAGGTAGAGATCCCCGTGATCCACCAGCTGAATTAAGCGGTAAGCGGCGCACCAACGAACAGGGTCCTCCACGGGAATAATGCTTTGTGCTGCGGCTAAGGCTTGCGCCGTCCGCTCCCCATAAAGCCATGAATATTGACTCAGATAGCGGTAAAAGCGGAAACACCAGGGCCAAGGGAGAAAAATTGCTATCCCCGGAAATAGCACCAATTCAAGCAGATCCTTAAATTCCTGCCGTAGCCGAATAAACAGCCGCGCCCCCCTCGCCATAATAGCTTTTCTCTAGGGCAAGCCCCCGTGCCATTGATGCTCTAGGCGGCACACTCCTAGTTCCCGGCTTCTGCCAACGACCTGGAATTCCCTTTCCACCACATCAAATAACCGTATTCCTTCTGGATCCATGGCATGGGCGCACAGCTTATATCTGCCAGGCAGGAGAGAAAGACGGGGAAACGTCAGGGCGAATACAAAACGCTTAGATTCTCGCCGGTTCAGCGCAAAACCATCGATATCGGAGGTAAACCCATACACTTCGGTGCCATTGGCCCGGATAATTCCCACGGCTACCGTCGGGACTCTATCATCAGGCGAATACAATTCACCGCTGATTTTAAAATCTTGCCCCATGGAAACCAGGGGAAGTTCATTATTCTCATTGTCCCCCAACCATAAAGCTTTCACCTGGTAGGCAGCGGAAGACAAGGGGGCCTGGGGCTGAGCTTCCTGGCGAGATTTTTGTTCATGATAGGCCAGATATTCTTGGGTGACCTGAAAGGCTTCACCATAGGAAACCATGCGTCCTTCTTTGATCCAACAGGCCTTTTGGCAAAGCTTTTGGACATGGAACATGCTATGGGAGCACAATAGCAAAGTCCCGCCGTTTCCTAGATAACCTTCCATCCAGCGAATGCATTTTTTCTGAAACGATTCATCGCCAACGGCCAGCACTTCATCGGTAATGAGCAAATCAGGCTGCAGCGCAGTAATCAATGCAAATCCAAGCCGCACCACCATGCCGGAGGAGTAATGTTTGATAGGTTCATCAATATAAGAACCGATATCCGCAAATTCGATAATCCCCCCAAGCTTATCCAGGAGTTCAGCGTCGCTCATACCCATCAAGGCCCCGGAAAGCTGGAGGTTCTCCCGTCCGGTGTACTCTGGGTGAAAGCCCGCTCCCAGCTCTAACAAAGCCCCAATCCGGCCTGAAACCTGCACCTTGCCAGCAGAGGGCTTGACGACCCCCGCCACATGCTTGAGCAAAGTGGATTTTCCAGCCCCATTCTCCCCGATGATCCCCAGGGTTTCCCCCCGGTAAACCTCCAATGAAATATCTTGGAGCACAGGGTAACCTGAATACCCCTCCTGCCCCTTCAACACCCCCCAGAGCGCACGGAGCCGATCCTGGGAGGAAGTCAGCTTGGGATAAATCTTGCTAACCTGGTCAAGCCGCACTAGAGGTTCTGTGGTCATGATTTTATTTTTATCCCCTCCTATCTTGGCGGTACCCATCGTGGCGCTCTGTACACCCTACGGGACAGGAGGATAAAAAATGTAGGATGGGTAGAGCACAGCGAAACCCATCAATGCCCACTATCATAAAAACTCTTCAAACCGTCCAGCGCAACGCCGGAATAATCGAAGCCCCGCCACAAAGACCAACACACTGCCCAACACAGCCAGAACATCGGCCCCCGAGGGACTCCACTCCCCAAACATCAGCAAGGCCCGCAAACGGTCGAAAAAATAACTCAGGGGATTGGCCAAAATTAACGTACGGAAGGGCTCTGGCACTAACGAGAGGGGATACAAAATCGGCGAAGCATAAAATAAAAGCATGAACACGGGCGCCAGCACATGCTCAATATCTTTCAGAAACACTTGCAGAACCGACAGGATCAGGGCCACACCTATAGTGAACAACAAGAGAAGACCTAACAGCAGCAATACCAGGGGTAAAGCACTGAGGGACAACTCAGCGCCAAGAATCGTAAGCACCCCCAGCACCAGCAAAAAGCCGACTCCATGAACCGCATAACTGCCCCCTACTGCCGTATACACCAATAACTCATAGGGCAAGGCAATTTTTCTAATCAGCCCGGCATTATTGGTAATGGCCACCGTCGCCCGCAGGATTCCCTCATGAAAGGCCAGCCAGGGCCATAGGGCGATGGCCACAAACACCACAAAGCTGTGCTGCTCCAACTCTGGAAAACGTACCCGAAAAATGGTGGTAAATACCAGCGAATAGATGGCAAGCTGGGCCAACGGTTGAAGTAACACCCAGAAATAGCCGCTGAAACTACCAAGATAGCGTCCCTTAATCTCGCGCACCAGAAAGCGCCGGAAAAGGGCACGATGTTGCCATACTAACACGCCTAATGACACCCCTTCCGTTCCTAGACTGAATTTTTCACAACCAAAACACATGAGTGAATGGATCATCCCGGCACAGAATGATATGACTGCCATGCTGGCGCTTGACTACGAAGCCGATCCTTTCCAAAGCTTTCACCCGTTGCCGTCCGGAAATCACCGGCAACTGGCTCATACTGCGATGACTAGGGTTTCAAAGCGTTCCTCTGGAACAGGCAAGCTATCTTCTTCAAGGGCTAGAATATAGCCTTCGATGGCTTCCTTGATGTTTTGAATCGCTGTTTCGCGATCCTTGCCCTGGGAGACGCGCCCTGGGAGGTTGGGGCATCCCGTAACCCAATAACCACCCTCTCCAGGATAAATGACAACTTCTCTCATGGTTATTCCTCGTTGCGAGTTTCTCGCTATTAGACTAATCCCAAAATTAACGCTTTTTCCATCCCTTCTCCCCTGGCAGGAGAAGGTAATGCTCTTTCCCTTCCTTCAGAAGGTTAGGATGAGGGGGTTAATAGAAAGCGACGCTGCATTTTTTGGAGTTTTGTGTTGCACTTAGCCGCTTGCAGGGAGATGCTATTATTTTAATATTATATGCATAATTTAAGGAAGCAAGCATGCGAACTACCCTTGATCTACCCGAGAATTTACTGAACGAAGCAATGAAGGTCACCCATATTGACACCAAAACTGGGGTTATTGTGCTGGCTTTGGAAGAATTGATAAGAAAATCAAAAATTTCAGAACTGAAGAAATATAAAGGGAAAATTGACTTGGATATTGATCTCAGTGAACTCCGAGATCGCCCGTAGTGGAAATTTTGGTAGATACACCAATATGGGTTGATTATTTTCGGGGTAGTGATAGCTCTTCCAGCATGGACTCCCTGATAGATGAAAACCTTCTTATCACAAACGATATAATCTTAGCTGAGTTAGTCCCCTACCTAAAGATAAAGAAACAGGAAAAAGTAATTGAATTGCTTTATGAAGTAAAGCGAATTCCTTTGAAAATAAACTGGCCGGAAATTGTAGAGTATCAAGTAAAGTGTTTGAGAAGTGGTGCAAATGGGGTAGGGATTCCTGATTTGATTATTGCTCAAAATGCCAAGAAGAATAACTGCAAGGTTTATTCGATAGATAAACACTTTCGTTTATTAAACCAGGTATTAAAGGTCAAACTATATAGGTAGCAAGCGCAGTGTTGAGCGCACGATTAACGGTTAAAAGGGTAGGTAACAGTTAGCTGTAATCTATGAAAACCTGCCAAAATTTAATTTTTTCTCATGGTGCTCAAGGAAAAAGATGAACGCTTCCCTAACCATTGCCGCAAGCGTCCACCCTTGCGATATGGCTTTGAGCCAATTTATGAGTTCTTCAGGATTACAAATGCTTGTGCGCTTCATTTTGGTTTATGATAGGCGTATAAACTGATTATTTTTGACGGACATTATCTTACCAACATGCTCCTAGCGCACAAGATTGAGTTAAGGCCCACCGTGAGCCAGGCCACGTACTTAGATAAGGCGTGCGGGTCTAAGCGCCATTGCTATAATAAATTGCTGGAGCATTTCTCCAAGCCTGAAAATAAATGGAGCAAATCGTCTGCCTATCAGCACTATATCCAGGTTATCCGGCCCGAACACCCTTGGTATGAGGAAATTTCAAGCCGAGTGACGCGCAACGCCATTGATGACCTAGAGCATGCCTTCAAGCACTTTTTTAGTCGGGTGAAGAAGGGAGAGAAGCCCGGTTTTCCTAGTTTCAAGAAAAAGGACGTGAATGATAGTTTTGCCCTACGTGAGCGGACTAAATTTGAGGTCAGGGGCCGCAAGCTGAGAATCGAAAAGCTGAGCACTCTTATCCCAATGCGCCAGCGGTTGCGCTTTGAGGGAACGCCTAAGCAAGTGACTATCAGCAAGCGAGCGGGAAAATACTTCGCCTCTATCTTGGTGGACACGGAAGACTACAAAGACTATAGCCAAAACAGAGCGCCTTCTGTGGGCGTTGATTTCGGTGTTAAATCACTGGCCGTGACCTCGGACGGTCAAGTTTTCCCAGCCAATAACAAATTAAAGAGGAGTCTTAAGAAGCTCAAGCGATTGAGTAAAAACCTATCCAGGAAGCAGAAAGGCAGCCACCGTCGAGCGATAGCCAAGCAGCGGTTAGCCAAGCTCCACCACCGGATAGTCCACCAAAGGAGAGCCGTGCTCCATGAGCTGAGCCATCAGCTGACGGCCAGCTATGAGCGGATTGCCCTAGAAGATCTCAACGTAAAAGGCATGGTTCGAAACCGTAAATTAGCCCGGTCAATCGCCGATGCAGGATTCGGCATGTTGCGGCGGTTTATCGAATACAAAGCCTACCTTCGCGGCTGTAGGGTTGAACTGGTGGATAGGTTTTTCCCCTCCAGCAAGATGTGCTCAGGTTGCGGCCAAATTCATGACATCACGCTGGCAGATAGAGCGTTGGCGTGTGATTGCGGATTGACCATAGACCGCGATCTCAATGCCGCGATCAATTTAAATCAGTACCGTCGGGACACGCTCAAGCCAGACGTTAAACGCACACCAGAGTCGAGTAAGACCGCTCTAGCGGCGTCGGTGTTGACGGTGTGAATAAGGCTAGGTTTTCAGCGATTATCCTAGGCTTTTATGAGCGGCTTGCTAAACTCCCCACCACGTATAGGAACCGGATTACCAGCAACACCCGGTTTGACGGTAACCTGGACCTCAACGCCCTGATCAGCACGGTCACAAGCCGGTCAATTCAATTGCGAAGCCCAGGAAACGGGCAAATGATTGCGGCTTGTTTCGGCCATCCACTTGCATTGGACATTGGTAGGAATAATTGCTACCTTAGAGCAAGGAGGAATTCATTATGCCGAATGTTGAAAAACTCAGTATTGCGCTAACCCCGGAGATGGCGGGGGCCGTTCGTGAGGCGGTGGAAACCGGCGAGTACGCCAGCAGCAGCGAAGTCGTGCGCGAGGCGCTGCGGGATTGGAAACGCAAGCGTCTCTTGCAGCATCAGGAAATGGAAGAGATTCGCCGTCTCTGGCAGGAAGGGCTGAGCAGCGGCCCTGGCCGCTTCGAGAGTATCGAGGCGATCAAAGCCGAGGGGCGCTGCCGGTATGAAAAAGACCAGGAAGCGCAATAACCCTTTTGTTTCGAGGGACGCATGCCGGTTTTCAAGCGTACGGCGCAGGCGGAAGAAGACCTCATTGAGGTCTGGATGTATATCGCTCAGGAGAATGTGGCGGCCGCCGAGCGGCTGCTGGATGAGATTGACGCGAAATGCCGCTTGCTTGCCGAGCATCCTCGCCTGGGTGCGGCCCGTCCCGATATTGCGCCTGAGCTTCGTTACCTGCCCATAAGCAACTACCTGCTCCTTTACCGTGAGATTGACCAAGGCATTGAACTGGTTCGTGTCGTTCACGGCGCGCGGCGGCTGGATCAGCTTTTTTAGGGCTTAGCCCTAAGTACAGGACAATTTCGAGGATTGATTTGAATAAACAGATAAATAGGGAGTGAATTGAGGGGTTGCAGGAGATAGCATGGAGGTTTGTCGCCAAACAAGCCTTTGTACGAGACTCTGCCATGGAGCACATCAATTCACTCCACCGAGAACTTATACTAATCCCAAAAATTAACGCTCTTCTCTATTCCTTCTCCCCTGGAGGGAGAAGGTTAGGATGAGGGGGTCAATAAAAAATGTTATTAATTGGGATGGGTATTAGACCACATCTCTGGTTAGAGCCAGGGTTTCGACGGATGCGCTGCGCTTATCCGCCCTACGTTCAATGCACAACGTGTAGGGGCGGCTTTTAGCCGCCAAAAACGTCCGGGAGCAAATCGCGGCTAAAGCCGCCCCTACCCTAATTTTCAATAGCCTTGAACAACCCCGGGACCCAGGGAGAAAGCAAACTGAAAGATCAATCCCCAGAGTTTACCGCAGACCTGGCCTCTGGGTTCCGCTGTCCAGGAGACTCCTGCTTCAAATTCTGCAAGGCTTCCCGATTCATCTGGATGCCTTCGGCATTTCGAATCTGGTTAAGATGGGTTTGCACCACCTTATTCAGATAGGTTTCTTTTGCTTCCTGAACCAGTTTTTCCTTAACCTGATCAAAGGGCTGCACCTGGGCAGGTTGCCGCTCCTCTAGGCGGATGATATGAAATCCAAACCGGCTTTTTACCACCGGGCTAATGTTCCCTGGCTGTTTCAGGGCAAAGGCGGCTTCTTCAAAGGGTTTGACGGTTTTGCCCCTGGCAATAAATCCCAGATCCCCTTGGTTTCGTTCCACGGAAGGATCTTCCGAGTACTCAACCGCCAGTTCTGCAAAGGGCTTTTCTTCTGCAAGAGCCAGTTTGCGCACTTTTTCTGCCAACTGTCTGGCTTCTTCCTCGGAACGCTCTTCGGCTTTGATGAGGATATGGGAGACCTTGACCTGTTCCGGCAATTGATACTGCTCTTGATTGGCTTGATAACGTTCCCGAGCCAGAGCTTCAAAGTCTGGACTGGCCGCCAAAGCCTGCTCCCGCAGATGTTTAAGACGCGCCTTCCCTAGCTTTTCTTCCACTGCCAGCGCTATCTGTTGTCGCAACAAGGGATCTTTGTCCAAACCCAGTTCTCGGGTCTCTTGGGCCAGCACCCGATAAACGAAGAGTTTGTCCAGCAATTGGTGGATGCGCTTGCCGCTGGCAAGGATACCAGCATGGTGCTGTGCGGGTATCTCGGCCAATTCCGCATCAAAATCTGCCTGGGTAACGGTGATCTCCCCCTGCTGAATCAGCACTTTCTCCCCCGAATTAGCGGCTGCTCCTGGAGCGGCTACTGCTAGTAGCCCCAGGAACAAAGTTAACTCTAAAAACCTTGAACCTAGTAAAAAATAGCGCATAAGCTTCCACCATTGAGTTATTTTATATCTTCGTATCAATTAATTCCTGGCTCCGGCATGGAGAAAGGCCAGAAATCCGTGCTAGTGGGGTAAGTCACCGTCAAATCTATTAAATTTAGTTGCTTATTGCTACTTATTTTACCTTCGAGCTTGCTGCTCTTAAAAGGCGGGAATAGTAATACCAATTTCATGTAATTTTGCATTCTATAGATTCAGTCTAAACAATTACTTGAAGCCTCAATAAATTGCATTCTTTAACTAAATTGGTATAAGACGATACCATTAATCGTACGAACATATCCATGCTAAAACCAAAAAAAACTGCCCCTTAGAGGGGACAGGTTTCAAATAAAACGGGGCGGGGATAAAATTTTCCTAAAACTTTTCTGATCAATACTTCGGAACTTCGGACAGTTTTTATTCAAAATGCTCAGTGAGCTACCCGACTTTCCGACCCCCCTCCGTAACTTACGGAAAATACTAAATTAAAATTCTTGCCAGTTTAAAGCCAGGATTCAAAAAGACCGAAAAATGAGTAACTTAAAAATAGGGGGTCGGAAAGTCGGAGCTACCATTCCGAGACGAATAAAATGCAAGTTAGGAGTACTCCTAACTTGCGTTTTATGCTGATTATATATTACGGCCGTACAAAAAATGCACAGTCAGTATCATCCGGGCACGTATCTTGGGCTGTTCTCATATCGAAATGCCGGATATTAAGCCAATAGGTCTGGTCAGGATCCAAGGTACAAAACCGCGGATCCTCCGAACGGTTCCCAGTAAAGTCCACTAGGATTCGACCATTCAAGGCCTCTTTAGAACAGCCGGGTGTAACATCAAAATTTCCTGGGCAGCTGCTGACCACGACTAATTTGAGGGGGCTAGCGCCCTTGGTGCTTTCCGCAAACTGTAATTGTCTCATATCAAATCCAACACTCTGCCGGTTAAAGAACAAAGCGACGGCTTCATTCTGCCTGATCGTGTAAGGGGTTATAACAGTAGGTAGAGCTTCCTCCATCACCGTCAACCCATTCGGGAGAGGGCAGCCATCCCCGATGGGAGGAGGATCTATAGGGTCTTCTGACTGAGGTGGGGGGGGAGGAGGATTCCCTGGAGGAGGTGCAGTGTCGTCCGCTATGATTTCAATTTTACTGAAATCTGTAAGCGGCTTACCATCTACAAATATCATAACTCCACTGCTGTTTTGGGCCGTTATCAAGGCCGCTAAAGCTAAAAAATATCGACTTCTCATCTAATTCTCTCCATGCTAAGAGAAATACTTTACTAATCCAATTAAATATAATAGGAGAAACTTCCTCTAAGGAAGAAATATCTCACCTTTTAGCTTTAAACCTAATATCCAAATTGAGGCATTAGGCCGGGAAGTTGCCTCACATAAACCACGTTATCGGCCATAGTAGTGCTAGCTTTTGGGCACAAATCGATAACACCATCCCAATTTATCAAACTAGCCCAAAAAAAGAGCGGACGCCCCCACCAGGCCGTCCGCTCATCGATTAAAACAGAAATGGAAAGCGGTAATCTAAGTTACTGAGTTTGAACTCCCGAAATTTGCCGACTAAAGGCATGCTCAAATAATCCGCCGTAGTTAGTGAGTACCTCATTACTAACGCCATTCACATATTCTTGGACTGCAAAGCCAATGACGGGCAAACCGATAAACACATTACCCTCTTCGCTTACCAACTGATGGTCTGGATCGGTAAACGTGAGCCGCATCCAGCCGTCATTACCCACCGATGAGGTATCGACATTTAAACCCAGTTCAGAACCCAACACATCCTTATCGTTAAAGCTAATGACATTGGTCTCCCAGCACAATGCATTTCCTCCGGGCGGCTGCGGCGAGAAGTCTAACCCCCCTGTCTGGGGTCTCTCCTCCCGGTTCCAAATGGCAAGTCCCACTGGCTCACAGGCTCCTCCCTCCATGAAGTTTTCAGTAAATGGAGGAGTAGGTGCTGGTGCTGAACCAGTATCCAGGTCTTTAACAGAGATATGGAACCGCTTGGTGGGGAAAGTAATGACCCAATCGGTTGCCGCATTTATATCCGGATCGGTCACAAAGTGGTTCATGACAGAATTGTGCATCAGCACCGAACTAGCAGAATCTAACCCTCTTGACCAGAGCGAATTGACTACCGCGGGGGTACCCTGCTGGGATATAAATACATCGCTCAATGTATCCGCATCTTCAAGAGAGGGGATTAATGTACCCGGATCGGTATGGAAAGGAACGATAAAGAAATTATCCAATGCAGTAGCCTGGTAGCTGTAGGCAGCACCTTGCGCCACATTGATGATAAGACCATGGCCAAATAGCCCCCCAGGGCTCGAAACGATATTAGTACTAGGATTTGTTGCCCACACACCACCCGACCAGGCCTGCTCAAGCACAGAACAATCTGCCGGCACATCGCTCACATGAGTTGCTGCGGTAGCTGGATTAAAAGCGGTGGGATCGCCAGGATTTGTGTCTGTAACCACCCCCATTTCAATAATTTCCAGATGTCCCTCTCGGGTCCGGTTCAGGGAAGTATCCTCTCCATCGGCTTGGTTTCCCACATATGTGAAGTTCCGGAAATCCTCTCCATCTTCCGAAATTGTAGGCACGGTACAGGAGTTATCGTTTGTTATCAGCCTGGCACCTGCGTCGGTACGGACCACCGCACCTGTCCACACATCAAAAGGGGAAAGGTAAAGGTTAAAATCCAGAACCTCCCTAGTATTCTTACCCTCCAAAAAGCGCACTTTAACGGCCTTGACCTCATCCCTAGTGTTCACCAATGATATCAAGGTATTTTGGCCGTTTCTCACTGTATAGTAGGGATAGAGCAGCACTTCCCCTAACCCATCAGGATTCACATTTACTGCATGGGCAGTATTCAGTACGCCGGCAGAACCAGCGAGTGCCAGCGAAACGGCCGTGGCCAATTTCGTTTTTTTCATCACATTCTCCTTTTCTTTGAGTGTCACGAACCACCGAACAGGACCTAAACGGAACTTAAGAAGTTAGCTTAATAATTCGCCTAAGGCAATTGATTCTTTAATAATCTCTCCCTATAAAATCAATAAGACCCCATAAATTCACTTAATCTTTTGGAAGAAACCACCACTCCCCCTCTACCTGGGTCCACTTTTCCTTAACGGGGCTTTCCCCTTCGTAACTCTCCACCCTTGGACCTACATAGCGATAGCGGATGTTGACGGTCACCTTGCATGCTTTATCGGCACAGGAAACATTCTTCAAAGTAGCCTCTTTCCACTGAACCGCTTTACCGATACGAGCCCGGTAAAGCTCAAAAGAGTTCACAGCGCGATAGCCAGGACTCAAGTACTCATAGGCCCGATTGAAATCTCCCTGGATTAGGGCTTGCCACCGCTCTAGGGCCCGGCGCCCCACCTCCTCTTCGGGAGGAGGAGAACTACAACCACTTAATCCAAACAATAGCCCGATAATTGGCACAACCAAAAGAATTCTTGAATACGTTGGAAGAAACGTATCAGCGAAAAATAATAGACTCTGCAAGGATAAGAAGCCTCCCTATTATTTTAAGTCTTCTGTTTTTCAATTTCCTAACTTAGCGCTGATTTAAATACAAAGAGTTAGAAGTTACTTTTTATCCTAAAAGCTAACTTTATTTAGCAGAGAATAACTCCGCTAGCAAGCAACTTCAATACTCAATTGTATGTCTTTTTTGTCAAAATGAAACAAAAAAGACAATATGTTGCATGAAAGCAACAAAATCACCCAATTTATTAATTTTTATGCATATTTCATGCCGACTATATTTCTCACTACAAGTGATTGCCCTTGGTCGAAGGGGATATTTCTTCTTCGTTTACCTTTTGGGGGGCAATCCCTCCCATCTCCTCCGCAACATCCGACGCATTCCTAAGCTTCTGGCGAAATTCCTCTGTGACTAGGCGGGCTTCGTGCTGGTCACGCACTACCCGGGGGGTCATGAGAACGATCAATTCAGTGCGCTGCTTGTCTCTCGTAGTAGAGCCAAAGAGGGGACCGATGAAAGGCAATTTATAAAGAAATGGAACTCCACTGTCAGTGAAACTATCCCGATCCCGAATCAGCCCCCCTAAAACAATGGTTTCACCGCTTTGCACCGTGACCACGCTCTCAAAGGTGCGCTGCAAGAAAGTGAAATTTTGGATATCCGACCCTACGGTTACTGGATCGCCCACATCGGTGACTTCCTGTCTGATTTCCAAGGTCACCCGACCGCCGGCGTTCACTCGCGGAGTCACCGTCAACAATACCCCGGTATCCCGGAACTGAACCTGTGAAGTCAAAGTATTGCCGGTCCCCGCTAGCCCTGCTGTTTGACCGGTGAGTATCGGAACCTGATCCCCCACCCGGATCGCCGCAGTCTGATTGTCAAGCGCCAACAACTGAGGAGAAGAAAGAACATTGAGCTTGCTGTCAGAGGCCAATGTGCGCAGCAAGGCACGGACGATGCTATCATCCGTCAGGGCGTAGGTAAATCCTCCCCCCCCTAATAGACCCTCAACGCCCTGGAGGAAACCATTATCACCCACATCGGTGCTGAAATTGACGGCGCCGGTACCCGTGAACTCGCCCACCTCGTTTCGAAAAAACCACTGCAATCCATACTGGAGATTGTCGGTCAACTGTACCTCGGCAATGGTGGCCTCCACCAGCACCTGACGGGGAGGAATATCCAACTGGCGGAGAGCGGAAAGGATCTTGTCGTAGTCGCGGGAGGTGGCGGAAATCAGTAATGCATTATTTTCCACATCGGCAATGATACGTACTTCCTTCTCGTCAGCATCATCATCAGCACGACTAAGCTCAATGCCTGCCGGGCTGGACGCCTTCGACTTTTTATCCCCCTCTTTCGCTTCAGCCTGAGCCTGGGATACTCTGAGATCCTGCTCCTGGGGTGCGCTGGACTCCAACACCTGGGACGCCCTGAACCCTCCTAGCTGGGATGATCCAAATCCCCCCGTCCGCGACGAGCCAAAGCCTCCCGTCCGTGATGAGCCGAGGCTCCCTCCTCGAGATGTTCCAAGCTCCACTGCCTCTCTTCCCGGTGCTACCCGCGCCGAGGAGGTGGCTCTGCGCCCCCCCCCTTGTCCAAAAGCTTCTTGCAGCAGTCCTGCCAAATGCTCTGCCTTGCCATTTTGAACTGGATAGACATAAAGACGTTCGACCTCCTCGTCTTCGCCCCGGTCTAGGCGCTCTATCCAAGTTTGAGCTTCTTCCAGATATTTAGACTGGGAGGTAATGGCCAAAACCGCATTAAGGCGTTCAATGGGGACAAAACGGAACATTCCCGCTAGCGGTGTGGCCGCCTCGGGTCCCAACACCTCATTTAATTCAGTCACTACCAACTCGGCATCCGTGTATTCCAATTTGTATAACCCCACCGACATCCCTTCCAGCCAATTCACATCAAAAATATCAATGGTCTCTTGCCACTGGGCTAATTCTTGGCCCGTACCGGCCAAAATAAGCAGATTCCGAGCTGGATCGACACGCAGAATTGCTCCTTTAGGGACGAAAGGCTCAAGAATTTGTTGCATCTCCGTGACCCCAATATAGCGCAGGGGCACAATACGCACACCATAGCCGGAGGCGGACCCTGCGCTTCTTAAGCGCGGAGACAGATTTCCTTGAACAGCCTGATTGAGGGGCACCACCTTATTCAGCCCTTCGGCTCGAACCAGAGCCGCATTGTTCATCCGCAACAGGGCTTCGAGGGTAGGCATTAAAGCGTCCTTGGGCAGGGGGCGGCCGGTCTGGGCAGTCACCGTTCCCTGAACGGCTTTATCAATGACGTAATTCTCCTCCAGAATATCGCCCAGTATCGTTTTCACCACTTCACGGATATTGGTATTCTCAAAATTCAGCAGAATTTCGCCTTCCAGCATTTCAAAGGTTCGCGGCTTACTCGCCACCTTACGATTGATAAAATGATCACTGCCAGGATAGAGTTCAGTACTCTCCATCGCGTCTTTTTCTTCAGGAACTGGCGCGACTTCGAGTTCAGTGGCTTGGGCGGTTTCAAGACCAGATGGCAAGCTTTCCTCCTTTTGCTTATCCTTGCCAGAGGAAGAAACCATAGGTGCGTGCGCCTTACCGCTAGTGGGAGCCGTGGGTTGGGTCCCACAAGAGCCTAGGAAGAAAACCCCTAAAATGCCCAACCAAACCGGTAAGCGCCGCCCATTTTTTTTCTTTTCTCGCAACTAAATACCCCTAAGTAAGAACCAATTTTGCATTGGCCATTTATTTTTCTAGTCCGCGACCACCCAATGTGCCGTCAATGCCGCCTTCTTCGTTGAGCTTGGCGCGCCGCCCGCCTCCTTTGGGATAACTTCTGCGTCATTGGCTCAAAATTTCGAACCAATTCTAATGCTTCTGAATGACCATTATTATTAAACAGAACACTATCAGGAAAGATCCGAACGATTTGCCACCCTTCTAATTTTTCTCCCTTGCTGACCCGCAAACTCTTATTGTTTTTAATGTCCTGCAAAAGAGCGACCGTTTTTTTCTCAGTCACAACGACCCCGTTGAGGACAAACAAGTCCTTAACGGAAACTTGCGGCTGTTGGGATTGTTCAGCCGCTTGTTGCGCCTCGGATTCGCTTTCTTCCGGGTCGGGGGGACGGCGACTGGGCCGAAAGAGCGGGCGGGCCACAGTTTCTTCATAATTATCTAAAGGGAGAAGGGCGACATCTCCTATCGGCTCTCGCTCCGGGATCAAATTTGAAGGATGAGTACTTGAATTGGCGTCGTTCTCCTCCTGCTCAAAGCGAGGCGGATATCGCATCTCCAAAGCAATGACCGCCAACACCACGAGGCATAAACCCGCCAACAAAATCGCCAGCGCCTTATGGTTAGGCTCCGCTAAATGCACCGCTCCCCCGCATATATCCGTAAAGCTCAAAGCTAATCGTCAACTGGGTTTCTTCGATGATGGTACGACGATCATGCCGGCTACGCCGCCGGATCTGACGGCTGCGTACTTGCAGATCATCCACGAACAACAAGGGCCGCCGCGATTCCAAATCATATAAAACCTTTTGTAAAACTTCCGTATCGCCGGTCATTCGCACGCTGATCCCCACCCGGGGAAAGGGCTCGTTCTCAACCAATGGCAAACTTTGAGTACTCACCAGAACGCCATCGCTGGATTCCACCACTGTTTTAACTCTCTTCCGCAACTCCGTAGCCGCTAACGGGGCGGACTGTTGCTCCAAATAATAAGCGTTTGCGGCCTGTTCCCGACGCAATCGATTGAGCTCAGCCTCCAATGCTGTCCGACTAGCGATAATCTGGTTGTACTTCTGGAGCCGCTGCTGCATGGAAGCGATATTTTCTTGATAAAACCTATGCTTGGCAATGACAGGCTGGACCAGGACAAAATAAGCCATCAGCAGGACAAACAGTAATAAACCCACCGCGGTCGCGCAATGCCACTTCTTCGACAATTGCAGGTTCATAGGGGCAACGACTCCAACTTTGGAAGCTGCGCGGTAATATGGAACCGGTCCCGGCCAGTTCTAGCATTGGTCGTCACCGGGGAGCGAAATTGAACATTTTGAAAATAGGGAGACGCTTCTAAAATAGAGATCAAGGCCGATGCCTCGGTCGCTTCCCCCCGAACTTCAATTTTGCCCCTGGTAAAATCAAGCTGTTGAAGCCAGATCCCATCCGGTAGAATCCGAGTTAGTTCGTATAAGAACTCAACCGCTGAAGGATACTGCTCCTTCTCCTTAACCAAGAATTCTGAAGCCTCAATCGCTTCCTCCAACCGTTGGCGAATCGTAATGACCGCCTCTGCTTTTTGCTGAGCAGCGGACACCTTTGACATCAAGTCGATCACCACCGTCCTTTCTTGCCACAGGGGAAACAGGATCGCCGCTCCCGCGCAAACCATAAACAGTAGGCTAAGCGCCATGTTAATTCGTGGCAGGGCCCTAGATCGAGAGGGGCGCTTTTCTTCCGGTAGCAGATTAATGCGTCCCGTACCGACGCCGGCGACATCCACCATAGTCGGCTGTAGTGCCCAGTGGGACAACCGTTCCAACCATTCGTCGAGGATGCGCCGGGGAACCACCACCAACCTGACGGTAAGATGGCGGGTCTCTAAGCTGCGTTTTATCACCTCAAAATCGTAGTAGACCTGGTTGGTTGCAAAGGGTGTATGGCGCTCCATTTCAAAGGCCAGTACCTGGCGTAAATTCTCTTCAGCCGCCAGAGGAAGGGTGATGGGCTTTGAGAGCGTTTGCTCCGGCGGTAGGCGAAATACCAGCACCTTATCCTTCCCTACAAGGGATTCATCCCCCCACTCTACGCCACTAAAAAAGCCAAGTTCTTCCCTCGATTCGCCTCGCTCCCGATGGACTCGTACCCCATTTCCTTGTGGCTCCAACACTAGTCTCGTGGTTTCGCGCCAAAATAACTGCCGCACTCCCCCAGGAAGGCAACAGAGCAGCCCTTCTCGCCACCAGCTCAAAAAACCACTGATATTGAGGGACGATAATAAATTCTTAGAAAGGGCTTGAGCCCCCATTCCCTGGCGCCTGGATTGGCGTTTCGTCGCGTTAGCACTCATTGAAAATTAAGAAACTGTTGGAAAACCCCTTTCGAGTCGGCTGGATTAAGGCGTGTGAGCACCCTAGCCACCAAAATTTAGGGCCTTAATGGTGGGACCCTCTTTCAAGCTTGGGCTAACCTTCGCTGCAAGCAAGGTTTTCCAACAACTTCCAAGGCTAATCATGAAAACTCCCTTTTGCCCGGCGAACCTGCCCGGTAACTAAGGTGGAATAGGGATCACAAGTATTTATACGGCAAAGCCTTACCGTGGCCTCAGATGCCATCATACTTCCATAGACAGGGGTGTCGGCTTTGAGCCTTGAATATGCCCAGCAAGATCGCCAACCATCTCAGGCCGATGTTAACATCAGTCGAGGGATACTTACAGGCTTTCTCTCCATTCGAGCACCGAATAAGGGAGGGAACCGCTCGTGCTAGAGCCGGGAGATATCACGGCCTCTATCATGGCCGCCCCGCCTCCTTCTGTTTTAGCCTCAGCGCGCACACTATACGCCAAACCTCCAGCCTGGGCCAGATATCCCCCTCCAACCGGAGGTAATGGCGGCGGCGCTTCCCCCAATGCCCGTCTTACTCTTCGCTCTTCAAGATAAATTTCAATCAACTCAAAATCGATCCCAGGGATTGCCAGAAGAACCCCCCTTGGCGCGACGGCAGGATCAATCCCGGATTGCTCCGAATATAGGGTTAAAAATTCCTCAATGCGCTGATATAGCTCCAGGGAAACGCCTAAAACCTGCTGCAACTCCGTAATATCCTCAAAAGGACCGTCCTTAGCACCATAGGGTAATCCCGCGGCCAGGTAGTCCTCATCCTCTGCCCCTTGTAAGCGAGGCACATCATCCGGGTCACGCCAATCCTCAATGGCGTCCAACAAGGGATCCCGTTCCTCTTCAGCCACACCCGCGGCCCCCAACAACCCGCCTAAAAGTTCCCGGCTGGCGGTATTCAAGTCAATCAAACCGCCGACATCCCGAACCGAAACCCTCACCGTCTCACCTCCGAATTTCCACCGATAAGGGATACCATCCGGAGAAAAACGGCGCATTTGCAGAGGGCGCAAAAGGTCAAGGGCGGCATAAACGACACCCGCCTCTGCCAAAGCCCGAGCCTTCGCTCGCCCGACTAGGTTAGCCGCAAGCGTGGACTCAATGCGCAAAGTGTAAGCAAAGTTACCGGCAATGACCGCTAGCAAGGTGACAGTCCATAACACCACCACTAGCGCAATCCCTCGTTCAGCAAAGGACACAGACGGACTCCCCTATTGCATTGCGGGAGCAGGACCAAAATCAACTCGAAGGCGCCGACCAGCGCCCCCTCCCCGACCATCTTGCGGACTGGACTGAATACCGGCGATCAGTTCAGGCCATTCAGCTTCCTGGGTGCGGACTTGCAGGCGGACTAATTGCGGCGGCCGCTGGGGATCCTCCCAGCGCTCATGCCACTCTGGCGCTTCCCCAACCGCTTCCTTACCGAAATAAGAAAAGGCGATTTCTTCCACGGCCTCCAGTAATACTTCCCGTTCCCGGCCCTCCTCTTCCAGTCCCTCGGGCCGATAAGGCCACCAATTCATCACCAAGTGGGACTCCCCCCCCTCTTTCACCACTTCAAAAGTAATCCAATACAAACCGCCAAGGCCCAAGCGGGTTAACAGGGGCGCCACAAATTGCATGCCCTCCGAAGTGCCTGCAAAAGTCATCACCTGACCCTGTTCGGGATCATTAAAAAAAAGCAATTTTTGCTCTCGAATTTGGCGCCGAAATAACCCCTCAATGACTCTCTGTTTCTCGACTACCGCTAACTTTTGCTCGGCAGCTTCCCAACTGCGGGTTGAAAGGCGCAAGCCACTAAATAGAATCACCAACATCATGCCCACCAAGGTCATGGCAATCAGCAACTCCACCAGCGTAAACCCCTGGCAGGAATGGGGGGCTTTACTTCCTGATTCATATTGCGGTAGGCCCAATCTTAGAGACGCCATATTAAAATTCCAATAGGGGAAAGACAGAGAAATACCGGAGTAATCCGCGGGCAAATTTGGGTAACGGGGCTCAGCATACCGCCTTTATCTAGGTGAATTAGATTAATATAGAAAATTCCAGTTTGGCACAGGGGTATAACTCAAGATCATGGGCATAGAGGAACGGCTAGCACGAGCTCGTAGGTTGCAAGCAAGAAACCGCTTCCACGAAAGCGCTCAACTCTATACCCAAATTCTAGCCAAGCATCCCAACCATCCCGATGCTCTGCTCGGCCTGGGCAACGCCGCCTTGCAAAATAGGGACTTCAACGGGGCGGTCCAATGGTTAGAACGCCTCCTCAAGGTTGTCGGCCCTAAAAAGCAACTATTGACTACCCTGAGCACGGCCCACAGTAATTGTGGCTCCCGCTTGTTCGAGACAGCAGCACTGCCATCCGCCCTGACCCATTTTCAGCGCGCCCTAGAACTCAATTCCCATAATACACTCGCTTGGCGTAATTTGGCGCTCACCCAGCTCCAGCTAGGGGAGAGCCAGGCCGCGGTGGTCAGCGCCCGCCAAGCAGCCCTCTTAGATCTCCGTGATCATGAAGCCCACTTGTTGTTGGCGCGGGCACTACTGGCGAATCACCAATATCCGGCAGGACTTGGCCTGCTCCGTATCCTATCAAATCTCCCCTTGCCTGATGAACTCGCCATCGGTGTCGCCGAGCAATGGCTGCTTTGCCATCAGCCCGATCCCGCATGGGCGCTGCTAGAACGACAACGCTCTCGCAGCATGGACCCCAGCGCCTTGGCCTCCCGGATCATGAGCTTGGCTCGCCGCCATGGAGAAAATTGGCAAGCAGCCCAATGGCTGCGCCGCTGGCTTAAGCAAAATCGCGCCAATGAGAAGCAGTCTTTGGATTTCGCACGAACACTGGCAAGAGCCGGCGAAGCTCACAAGGCCGTCATCGTGTATCAAAAGGTGCTGGCGACCCATCCCAATTCGTGGCCGGCAAAACTGGGGGCGACCCTCACCCTGCCGGTTGTCTATGAGGATGCCCGCCATTTGGCAAGGGTGCGTGACCGCTTTGCGAAAAGCCTTGAGACCTTAAAAAACTGGCAACCGACCACTCCCCCGCTTCTGGAGGATTTGCTCTGGTCCAACTTTTTACTAGCCTATCAAGGTCTTGACGACCTATCCCTGCAACGGGATTACGGTGACTGGTTGCACCACTGGGCTAGCCGTGCCCAAGATAGCCCTCCTCAAATTGAACCGGGAAGATTGAGACCACGCCGCATCGGCTTTGTTTCAAGTTCTTTCCGGAACTGCACCGTGGGTCATTACTTTGGCCGCTGGCCTGGGGCCTTGCGCCAAGGGGGATTTGAGGTGAGGGTCTATCAATTAGGCCCCCACCGGGATCATCACACCCAGACGATTGCCAATTCAGCCAGCAAATTTTGCTATTTGAACCGGGATCTCGCTTCCTGCGCGACCCAAATAGCCGAAGACCAATTAGACGCCCTCATCTATCCGGAGCTTGGCATGGATGCCCGGGTGTTGGTGCTGGCAGCCCTCCGGTTAGCCCCCTTCCAGGGCTGCGCCTGGGGCCATCCTATCACCAGCGGCTTGCCGACAATGGATGTCTATTTTTCCTGTGCTCCCATGGAACCCCCCGAAGGGCGGAACCACTACCGGGAACGACTCGCCCTCCTGCCTGGACTAGGGACGAGTTATCCTGCGCCTCCCCAGCCACCGGCGGCAAGCCGGGGAGAGCTGGGCCTGCCAGAAAACCGCACCCTCTACCTACTACCCCAGTCACCCTTTAAGATCCACCCGGATACCGATGCCCTTGTGGCCCGAGTGTTGGCTGAAGACACCCAGGGAGTGCTGATATTATTTGCCGGCCAGGATCGTCGGGTCACCGACAAATTGCTCAGCCGTCTCCGGGCCGCCTTAGCCCAGGCGGGCGCAGACCCAAAACGCCAACTGCTATTGCTACCCGTCATGACACGTTCGCGCTACTTGCAAATCAATCGCTGCTGCGATCTCATGCTCGACCCGCCCCACTGGTCGGGAGGAAACACCGCGCTGGATGCCTTGAGCACCGGACTGCCCATCATGACCCTCCCCAGTGCCTATATGCGGGGGCGGCAAAGCGCGGCCATGCTGACTTTGCTGGAGCTACCCGAGCTGATTGCCCTTGATAGGGAAGGCTATGTCACCCAAGCCCTCCAATATGGCCGGAACAAAGCGGCAAACGAGACCTTGCGCGGACAAATTCTCACCCGGCAAAAACGCCTCTTTGAGCAGAAAGAACCCATGAAAGCGCTCACAAGTTTTTTTCACGGTTTAAAATAGCCCTTTCATTACGCCATATGATCGAGTGATTGCCCCCCATGATCCCTCTCCAGCTTTTTACCGCGCTTTTTCTCCCCTGGCTACTTGGTATCGCTTGGTTACGCCTGGGGTGGCGCCAGACAGCAAGGGGCACGGGGCCCCTGGTGCTTGGCTACGCTTATTTATTGGGCATTCTCTTCACCACATTGGTAATGCGCCTCTGGGATGCGGTGGGGCTAAAGCAAGCTTTTTGGCCTCTCGCAGGCTTACTCTTATGCTTGACCCTGTTGGGATTTTGGATGGGACGCCACCTTCCTTGGAAGGAGGGAGGACACACGGCTCCCAGCATCACCCGTTCTCAGAGTCCCTGGCAAAAAGGACTTTTTGCGCTACTTATTGCCCTTCTAGCCATCCGCTTCGCCAGTTTAGGCCTAGAAATTCTTTGGCGTCCCCTCTACCCCTGGGACGCCTGGACCACTTGGGCGCCTCGGGCCCAGGTCTGGTTTGCGCTAAAGGAACTGGTGGCTTTCGTTGACAGCGCCACCTGGCTCCACAACCCCAGCAACGAAATCTATACCATTCCGGCCTGGCACTATCCCAAAACCGTCTCCCTTATCCAACTCTGGATCAGCCTGGCCCTGGAGCGATGGGATGATTCGTTAATTAGCCTGCCCTGGCTACTCTGCGCCGGCGCCCTGGGGCTGGCTTTCTACGGACAGCTCCGCTACTGGCGTCTAACACCGCTGGCTAGCCTTCTTGGCGCCTACTTACTACTGTCTCTCCCTCTGCTCAATACCCATATCGCCCTTGCTGGCTATGGGGATCTGTGGCTCGCAACCACCTATTCCCTGGCCGGGATGGCTTTTTTACAGTGGCTGCGCACCGGCGATTCCCGGCAAGGCTGGCTGGCGCTGCTGCTTGTCCTAGCCTGCCCTCTGCTTAAACGGGAAGGACTTATCTGGATACTCACGTTTCTCCCTCCCCTCCTTATTGTCCACCTCTCCTTTAGGGCAATGCTATTTACAGGCGCGGGAGGATTGGCAGGCATGGTTGCTTGGTATATGGCTGGAGGAATCCGTATTGGAGAACTCGAAATCACTCCTGATCTGATTCAAATTCCTTCCCTAGGCCGCTTTGAGCTGGCGCTGTCTCCGGTCTGGGAACCGTTCTATCAGAATCTATTCGTGATGGGGAGCTGGAATCTTCTCTGGTACCTGGTCATCGGGGTATTGGCCCTCTCTGCCATCCGCATCCTCACCCATCGCCAACTCTTTGTTGACTTCACTTTTATCGGCAGTGGCTTGATTGTGGTCTTCGTTACTTTTTTCCTGACCAGCAATGCTGCTTGGGCCGAATATTACACCAGCATCAACCGGATACTGCTTCACTTGGCTCCGATCCTTTTGTTTTATATTCTGGTATTACTTCAGCAAAACTATGCCGGAAACGGCCCTAGGCCTTATTCCGGCCTACCTGCTAAGAGAGGCGAACCCCAGTAGGCCGGAATAAGCGTCAGCGTTTCCGGCAAAAATCTGGATTCTTTACCACCAATACACAAAAGGCACTAAGAACTAACCTTGCACTCCGGCAAAAATTCCGCCGGAAACAGCTCCAAACCTTATTCCGGCCGACTAGAAAGCACCTTCCCCCCGTCCTCTTCGTGGGCTTGTCGGGTTCGCTGGGCTTTTTCCAAATCCGCCTCAAGTATCGCTAGACGCTGAACCAGCCGACGCAGTCTGCGCTCCTGCCGGGAACGTTCCAAGTCCATGGTTAGGACCTTAAGCAGCAACAACCCCATCCCCAACACCACCGCCAAAATAGGGGGATAAGCGACACCAAAAAAAGGGGCCACCTTATCGAACAACCCCGGAAAAACCCCCAGCACCACTACCGTAGTAGCGACAACCAACCACCAAACAGCATAGGGGCCATGTAAATGATCACGGCGCACCAGGAAGAGAATTAAACCCGCAATCAAGACCCCAATAAAGGTGGATGTCCATTGGTAATCAATCATCGCTGTATGCCTGCCGCCGCTTCCCGTTCATCCCTACCTTAGCTAGGCATAAGATGCTCGTTTGCAGCATATATTTTCCAACGATCAACCAGGAAGGAAATACCCGTGAGCCACCATAATCCCGCTCACGCATGGAGACCGGAACCTCCTTGATACGTAGCCCAGCACGGCGTAATAGCAACAACACCCCCACATCCTGATAATCAAGCAATGTTGCCTCGGAAGAAGCGAGCACGGCCATGGCGGCCTCATTATAGGCACGGAAACCGGAGGTCAAATCCTCAATCCCCAACCCCGTCAACTTCCGAAAATAAGTCCAGGCAAGCCGCCGAGCATGGCTGCCCCGCCCAGTGCAGGCGCCAATCACCACATCCGCCTCCCCCGAGTCTAGGGCTATAAACAGGGAAGGAAAGGCCTCCGGGAGGTGCTGGCCATCAGCATCCATAGTTAGCACCTGCTTGTAACCGGCTTTTAGGGCATAGCGGATACCTGCTTGGGTCGCCCCCCAAGCCCCTAAATTGCAACTAAGGGAGAGGACGGTAGCACCAGCAGAACGGGCAATCCCGGCTGTTTTATCAGTGCTCGCATCGTCAACCACCACCACTTCGCAGGCCAAATGCCTCTTTACTGCCCCCACGATGCTGCCAATCGTCGCTGCTTCATTGTACGCCGGAATTAAAACCACAGAGTTCACTAAATCCTCGCGTTATCGTGCCTACGTGCGCTTAAGCACCGTCATGACAGGCTACGACGAGACGTTAAATACGCGCAAGAGCTATATAAGACCACGGTTTTAAAGCCTGGCAATGGCAGAGACGGCGCGAACAAACCTATGAGATTTTCATAGATTCTTAGCAGCAGCAATTGGCCTCGTTGACAAAAAAAACGCCAGCAAAAGCTGGCGTTTTTCCCCTTGCTTCAGGAAAGCCGAACTTACTTAAGGCTCTCCACAAAGGCTGCCAAGTTTTCGATATCGCTATCGCTCATAGCCGCTGAAACTTGGTTCATGATGGCGCCAGGTCCTTGACCCTTCCGATCACCACTCTTGAAAGCATGAAGTTGCTCAGAGATGTAATTGGCATCCTTACCTGCCAATACCGGAAACATGGCCGGGTTAGTGCTCTGGCCTTGCGGTCCGTGGCAAGCCGCGCATCCTTTTTGCGCATAGAGTGCCTTGCCAGCTTCGGCATCACCAGCCCAAACCGAAACCGAAGAACAAAACATAACAGTACCAGCTGCCGCTAGCAGAACTTTTTTCAGCATTCTTTCTTCCTCCACAATCTTAAATGAACAAAATTATTAAACGTAAATCCTTATAAATTTTGTTACTTTTGGGTGCCTTAAACACACCGCAGGCGATTCTGGCTGAGAGTGGAACCAATGTAAAGCAACCATTCCGTCAGGCTGACTCCTTCCTATTCTCAGCCACTCCCTCACACGGCAAAAAGAAGATTTATGTACGGGATCTTCTGATGGGACCGGTAAGATACTCGGAAGGGGGTTTGGGAAAATAATACCAACATCCCAGGATACCGTCCATAAGGTTCTAAGTCCACTGGCAACGCTTCGCTTACGCCGGCCAGAGAATAAGTCTGGATGGACCCTTTAATATTTCAATACCGCTCCCATTTTCTCCAAAAATATTTCCTTATTAAATCTCCGTGCTTGCCTTTCACAGGCTTCTCGCATCTCCAATGCCCGCTTCGGAGTAAGGGTTTGGACGGCAGAGATAATCTCCATGGGCGTCGGATTGGGAGGCATCAATAGCCCTGTTTCGCCATCAATGATGGTTTCCAATAACCCCCCTTCTGCCACACCTATCACGGGTTTACCTGCCGCCATGGATTCCACGGGGGACATGCCAAAGTCTTCATCTTTCGGAATGTAAAGAGTCGCAATGGCATTGCCCAGCAAGGCGGATAACTGATCCTGTCCCGGCCAACCCACAAAATGAATATTGCGGGCCCCCTCGGCCATATGCCTAAGGCGAGGTAAATCACTCCCCTCGGATACCACCACCAAGCGCTTGTCCGGCATCTGCAAAAATGCCTGGATAATGATATCAACCCGCTTATGGGGTTCAAGCCGAGCAAGCGAAAGGTAATAATTGCCCTGTCCTTGCCATCGGAATCGTTCTATCTCGCAGGGGGGATAAATGACTATCGTCTCCTGCCCCAAATAGTGCCGATACTTGCGGGCAACGCACTCCGAATTGGCAATCACCAAATCCATCTGGGCAATTGCCGCTTCATATCGAAGTTTGCTATAAGCAATCAAGGCCTGAAACGCCGGTTTCTGCCACCATGGACATTGCCCAAGATAATAATCCTTAAGATCATAGGCGAACCGCAAGGGACTGGTATGGCAATAGAGAATATTACGCCCTTTATGGTGATGCACCGCTACAGGCGCATAGACACCACTGTACAGCACCACTTCATAACGGGATAAAAATGCCGTACGAGAACGGAAAAGCCTCATGGTTTTCAGGGCGCGCCAGGCTGGAGACCGGGCTATACTTCCCAGCTCTATGCATTTCAAACCCACCATCTCCCCATCAGGAATCACCCCATGGTTACGGGCACCGACACAAAGGTCAAACTCTGGAAATGCCCGCGCCAACAGCAGGGTCACCCGTTCAGCCCCCCCTGGCACCTGCAAGAAGTCGTAGAGGATTATTCCTTTGGCCCGCGGCAATCCATTAACTCCTGAACATAGGCGAGAGTTTCCCGTACCTCCCGTTTGCAATCAAAGAATGAAATAACTAGTACAACATAAACTCAACAGCTACTTCGCATCCATCCGTTTCCAATATTTTTAAAAACGCTTCCCCTGCTGCTTCACGACTGAACCGATAAGACCGTTGGCGCGCTGAATAAGATAAATGATCGTATTGGGCTTTGTTCGTCAGAAACAGATTCCCACAATATTGAGTATGCTCCATTAATTCTTTTTCATTACCAAACACGAACCCATTGCGGCCGTGTTCCACGATTTCTTTCTGCCCAGCGGCATTTATCACGATGGGGACGCACCCATAGGACATCGCTTCCACGGTGGTTATCCCGAAATGCTCATACAAGTCCGGCCGCTTACTGATATCCTCATTCAATCCGGTTGCATGCCAGTAAATGGCGGATTTCATATAGAAATATTTCAAATCGTCCAATGGCAAATCAACATGAAAATCTACGGGATAGCCTTCTGCTTCTTGCCGCACCGCGTCCAGATATTCTATTTGGTCGTGATGAACTTGACCGACAAAAGTTAGCCGCCATTCATCATCCAAAATATTGTTATCCTTCATCCATTTGAACACCTTGACCATCTCTAGTTGCTTCTTGTTATGGCCTTCTTTAAAAAAACGGCCGACATTAAGAATTCTTTTTTCTTTCTGAATGAGGGTCAAATCGGTATTTGGAATAGCGACTGATGGATATAACAGCTCACTGTCAACCCCCCACCACTGTTTCACCCAGTGGGCGGTATAATTTGAATTTGCTAGAAAGCCATTATAGGTGGCTAGAAAGTCTTTGGCTTCATCCGGCCTATCATCAAGCCGATAGGGAAAACTCACGATGTAATAGGAAAAACGGCTTGCACATTTTAAATCGGAACCAAAGGCGGAATTGACAAAAATATCGTATTGGGAGGTGGCCTCAGGATGGTAATGTAAATATTCGGGACTGACTATCCGTTTCCGGCAAAACTTAAGTTCTATACCGAACTGCCTCTCAAGAGTGGCAATACTAAAATCATTCTCCGAAATCAGCTCCACTGGACCCAGCCTTTGTAGAGTCTGGGCGATGACACAAGCATGATGCTCGCCACCACCGAGGGTATTCCAGAAATTATTGTAAACCGCGATTTTATAAAATCTATTTTTTCGTTTTAAAAAGCCGCCTTCTGCAATCATCGGCAGCAATCGTTCCCAATCAGTGAAAATTTGCGGTATTTTCCTCGCAAATTCCTGCTCTTCCGGGGTGCATGAGGGGTTCTGGTAATAGGAATGGAGGTGATCAAGCTCCGCTTTTGTTTCCTGCCACTGGCTTTTCCAGAGATCTTCCGGGTAGTGGGAGGCAAGAAATAAAATTCTGTTTCTATTGACATAATATCTAAAAAATACGGAGTTTTCTTTGCTGCTCGAGGCATGCTTATGATAAATAACGCTTTCTGGGCAATAGGCCAAACCATAGCCCGCCTCCCTGAGGCGCAACGAAAGCTCCGTGTCTTCAAAATAGGCAAAGAAGTCCCCGGCAAATATAGGTTTTCCTCTCAGCGCTTCACGCCGAATTAACATGGCGCCACCGCAAAGGGCCGTTACCGCCTCCTTGCTGTCGAACTGCCCTTCGTCGGGTTCGCCGAATCCTCGGTCCCTGACTTCTCCCCACTCATCCGCCTCGGAAGCCGCATTATTAATGAGGTAGCGAAGGGCAGGGCTCTCCGTTCGACCTTTGAACTCTAACGCCACTTCAGACCACTGCTGCCCATTTACCAAACAAGTGGCCGCCTCATGGAGGGCGGAAGAAGAAATCTTGAGGGTGGTTTCAGCATCTACTTCGCTTTTTAATCGAAGCTTCACTGACGTTTGCCCTTCGCAGATAGGGAACTGAAGCTTTGCTCTTTGCTTGAAGCGGATACATCGTTTACCGCCCAAGTTCTGTTCTTGCTCCCAACCTTGGGAAAAAAACCACTTTTTATAGACGGGGGCCGATTCCTCTAGAGCCGAAATGTCCATCCAGATATCCACATTTGCCGAGGCTTTAAGTTCTATCGGGGCGAATTTTTTCCAAAATAATATTTTGGGACCGACAGCCCCGATTTTCGGAGAGTGTTCTATGCAGGCCACCAATCCTTTCAGCCAATCTCTATCCGCTGCCATGTCATTATTGACTAGGCATAAATACCGCCCGCTGGAAACTTCAGCCCCGATATTATTACCTTCCGCAAAACCCGTATTTTCCGCCAATGCTACGATTTTCACTGTCGGGAAATGGTCTCTAAGGTAATCAATGGAGCCATCGGAAGATCCATTGTCGACCAATATAATTTCGAAATCCGGGTAACTTTGCCCTTGAAGCGAGACCAGGAGATCCTGTAAATGATGCTGCCCGTTGTAATTAACGATAATGATACTGACTTTCCTTTTATTTTCTAAATCATTTATCAGAAAATAATCGGGATCTTCAAATTCCTGGATCGCTCCTTCATAGCCCACCAAGGGGGAACCCTGTAGCATCCGGCTGTAATAATTGACTACACCCTTGGCCGTGGTTGGCTTTTTAACGAAAGTGACATAGGCATTGCGGATTCGTTCCCGGTTCAGCAATTTCAGGCTCTTGCGCGGATGACGAATAGCCAACAAAGTAACCTGCAACATCAGGTGCAGATTACCCGGATGCTTGGCAAAAGGATCGAACAACCTATCGTAAACTTTTCTGACTGGCCAGGTGATTCCCATTCCTAAGCGATAACTCAAGGAAGTTTTTATATCCTCTATCTGCCTCATTGCACCTTGAAAGTGCCCATCTATTTCTTGTTGAACCGCAATGAGCGCTTTTAATTCCCGCTCCTTGGCTGTGCGAATGGCATTGATTTCTTCTTCCTTTGCCACCTGGAGAGTTTTGACTTCCTCATCCTTTTGCCTCATCAGAGCGGTGGTTTCATTCACCATGCGCAAAGTCAGTTCATTGAGCTCCTGATCTTTGCGCTCCAACTGTTGCTTAAACCATTGCAGCTCAGCCTGTTTCTGCCCTTCTAGTTCTTGAGCTTTTTTTTCTACCTCTTCATTGAGTTCTTTTTTGAAATAGCGTAATTGGCAACGGTAATTTCTTGCCTCCAAGGCGAGCGGATCAATCTTATCCAGCAAACTCCTAGCCCGTTCCCTTGACCATCCAGAAGCTGCGAACTGAGTAAGGCCTTCATATAAATCCAATAGGCCAGGTATATTCTCGTTTTCCTGGCGGACATCTTCCATTGTTGAGGCTGAATGGCATAATTTGGTATCAACGAATTGCTCCACAAACCAATCGATCTGTCCATGACTTAAACTTTCATCATTATTTTTTTCGATAAATCGAATTAACCGCGTCAGCTCCCCGTGTGGCTCCCGTAACAAACCCAGATAGTCGATAAACAAAGGATCGGTTGACTGCGCTTGCAAATAGCGCAAAATCAAATAATAGTGGTTAATCCATAAAATCAGACCTTTTCGTTGTTCGAACCCATTACGCACATTCAGTGAATTGGCCACATCGATTGGATTCCGAACAGAAACCACAAAACACGTTTGGATACCTGCTTGCTTTGCCGCGGCGAGCCAAAAGGGTAAGACCAGGCTTAGCCGTGGGTCTTTTACGGCAGCGATCCGGCTTGCCGACGCTTTTTCCGCCAACAGGGCGGCTACCCGAGCTCGCAGGGGGGCAAGATCGCTCCTGGTAAAGTCGATAAAGGGAAAGGTGGTAGGAATATCCCAGCGTAAATCCAAGTTCTCTAATAAAGCGGTATTGATTTCAAACGCATCCCTATCTTCCCAGAACCCCTTCGGGTTATCGAAGGCCGGGGGCATTAACCTCTCCCCCAAATCGGCCCCCGAAACCTCTACGGCCTTAGCCAGAAGGCTTGTGCCAGACCGATGCATCCCCAGCACAAAGATCAAACGTCTTTCCCTTTCCTCAAGGATCGTCATATCACCTCAACCCAACTGATGGCCGCTCCTTATTCAATCAAATCAACTTTCAGGTGAATACCGCCACTGTTCACACCATCTTCGCTCATGGGTGACGTATCTCCTCTGATGTTTATTAGTCTTTCGCAAAACCGATTTCAGCAGGGTGCGCTGCCTCTTTCCATCAATTCCCGCTCAAAAACCATATTCAGTTATAACTCAATATAGTCAGATAGATTCTAAATGTGATTTACAATCTTTTGAGCAAAATATTTAGCTAACTCGCGTTGAGATTCATATTCCTCTCGATTTTCATCAATCAAATTCTGAAAAACTCCCAATGGTTGAGACCCTTCGATTAGCCTATCGAAATCCACAGATCTTCCAGACAACCTAAACAAGCTTGTAATATCATTAACGTATCTTTCGAAGTAACTAACAGCGAGCGGCATCGCTTCCTTATCGACAAGAAAGTCTGAGTATGCTGGTAAAGTCAATCTATCAGTGCCCTTGGTCTGTTCTTTCACTTTATCAACAATATCAAATGCTAATCGGAGCGGTTGCATCTTTTCATTCCTGCCAAGCTGCGCCCCCTTGATATTTTTATCTAAGAAAAGCGCCATAGCATTTCTAATAGAAGTTATCGTAAGATAGCTCAAGGAAACGTTACGATATTCTTTCGTTGGTGACCCACCTATTGTTGCCCCTACAGTATTGCTTAAAAAATAATCCCATAGCGGCATTTTTCCTAATCTTGGTTGCAGGCATAATGGCAAGATATTGAATCCTGCTTCTCGCCACCAACGCGCTCTTTCCGTCAAGACCAGAGCCTCTTTTAACCTAGCCGAGTCTCCGTAATTCTTCAGGTAAGAAGTAGGCGTGCCGACGAATCCATGTTTAACTTCTTCTTGCCACATAGATAACTCACGCTCTAGATGTGGCTTCGCTACAATTACTGTTACGGCCTTGTCTCCTTTAAGTACGTTTTCAAGTCGCCTAATTCGTTTAATATTCCATGTCCACATCGTCTCAGACGACACTATAATTTTTTTCGCTCCGTGCTCCATCGCCTCTCGTCTGATATCGTCCACCAACTCGTCGAAGGCAGGAATGTCCTTTACTCCCAGAGCCTCCGCATAGGGCGCACGACCATTTATCTCCTTGTTTAATGAAAAATTAAGCATATGATGCGCCGCATGTAGTATACCTTTTTCAGGATACAAACAATTGTTGTTAGACAATAACGCAGTCCTCGCTTCATGCAGAGCAAACTGAATTGTTGTCGTTCCTGTTTTATTTGGGCCAATATGAAAAAACCATTCCATTTTCTCGCCCTCAATTTGCGCAGTGATGGTGCCTATTGGCTTTCTCGTTAAGATTGAACATAGTATTATTGTGTAATTTTTCTTCGGCAAATTGTTCTCATTTTTAGTCCCTATAGATTCTAAGCAATCCAGTTTTCTCGTCTCTGTCTTTCCTATTTCGAGGCCACGCCAGATAATTTTGTGCGGTAAAATGCCTCATAGGCAGCCACCACCTCGTTGACTTCTCCTTCCATTCGGGTCGTCCCCTGCTCCACCCAAACGGCCCGGTTGCATAGCTTGCGAATAGCCGCCGCGCTGTGGGAGACCAAAACGATGGTTTTATCCGAGGCAATCTTGCGCTCTATCTCGGCCCAGGATTTGCGCTGGAAATCGGCATCGCCGACCCCCAACACTTCGTCGATGAGCAGAATATCCGGCTCCAGGTGGAAGGCCACCGAAAATCCGAGGCGGGCCCGCATGCCGGCAGAGTAGGACGGAACGGATAGTAAGAATAACCGATATGAATCACGGGTAAAAGTCGCTCATAGGTGGAGGCTTGGGAGTGCCGCCACCCTTGTGCCTCTTCTTCCGTTTGCGGTTGCTCTTTTTCCCCTCCAACGCCGAGGGGCGAAGTTTGGGCTTGCCTTTGTACTTCTTGAACCGTGCCACTTCCTCTTTGAGTGCTTCGATATCCTGCTGCTGATGGATCAGTTCGCGCTGGGCGGCGATCACTTCCAGAAGCAACACGACCAGCAGCGTGCGCTGTGAATCACAAATCTCCGGCACCGGCGGCAACTTCGCCATCGCCCCCCACGATCGCTCGCGCGCTCCGGCTGTCGATCCCCCTTCACAGCTACCCGGCATTTTTCCCTCGCTTTCGCGCACCCTCACTCAATTTCGATCGCGCCATGGCAAAATCTACACCCTTCTCCGGCACCTCCCCGCATTCACCCGCCCCGACTTTTTAAGAACCTACGTCACGGCGACCCAACTATTACTAACTTCACAGGTTCTTCGGTTGTGGAGGCCTAGGCTATGAAGAGAAGAACTCCAGGCTGGCCTACCCCATATCCCACGAA